>JBJLFR010000036.1:0-110360 GCA_045565285.1 Paracoccaceae bacterium | reverse complement strand
GATATAATCAAAATTGGGGGAATAGAGATTATTATCCAAAAGTTTCTTCTGATATGACTGAAAAAGAAATTATGGAAGCTTTTCTAGGTCAATTTTATTTAAATAGAATACCTTCAAAATTGGTTTTATTATCTAATGAAATAGATAATAAAAATCTTATGGAAACTGTATTTACTCAAAAAATTGGGAAAAATGTAAAGATCAATAACCCACAAAAAGGAGAAAAAAAAGAATTAGTTTTTGATGCGCTAAGGAATGCTAGGGAAAGCCTAGAACGAAAAATGGCAGAAAACTCTACTCAAAAAAAATTACTTACAAAAATAGCAGACCTTTTGGGTCTTGAAAACTCTCCAGAAAGAATTGAAGTTTATGATAATTCACATATTCAAGGTACCTATGCTGTAGGGGCTATGGTAGTATCTGGAACAGATGGCCTTATGAAATCAGAATATCGTAAATTTAATATTGAACTAGAAGAATTAGAAAATAGGGATGATACTTCTATGATGAAATATGTATTTACTAAAAGATTCAATAAAAAAAATTCATCACAAGATTTAAAAATTCCTGATGTAATAATTTTAGATGGAGGAAAAGGACAATTATCAGTTGTAAAAAATTTTCTTGAAGAGATTGGTCATGGTGAAATCCCAATCATTGCAATTGCAAAAGGGCAAAAAAGAAATTCTGGTCAAGAAAGATTTTACTATAAAAATAATATTCAAATAGAAATACCTCATAATGATGCTTTAAGATATTTTTTTCAAAGATTAAGAGATGAGGTTCATAGATTTGTAATTGGTGCACACAGACAAAAAAGGAGTAAATCTATTTTGAGTACTAGGTTAGATGAAATAACTGGATTAGGTGGGATTAGAAGAAAAAATTTGCTTATGAAGTTTGGTTCTACTAAAGAAGTGTCTAAAGCTTCAATAAATGAATTACAAAAGGTTCAAGGAATATCTAGTAATTTAGCAGAGAAAATTTACAATTTTTTTAATAATAATGATTAGATAGGCATAAATTAACAATGATTAATATCCCAAATTTTCTTACCACTTTTAGAATAATAAGTTCAGTATTAATACCTTTTATTATTTTAATAGATTCTAAAGAAACAGGCTGTTTTATGGTATTAATCATTTTCCTTTTATGTTCGATTACAGATTTTTTTGATGGTTATATTGCAAGGAAGTTTAATCAAACATCTGATCTGGGTAAAATGTTGGATCCAATAGCGGATAAATTATTAGTAATATTAGTTTTGTGCTTTCTAACTTTAGTGTTTAGTCATAAATATAATTATCTCATCGGCATACCTAGTATTTTAATAATTACTAGGGAAATTTTAGTTTCTGGTATCAGAGAGTTTTTTGGAGCCAAACATAATATTTTTGATGTATTACTTTTATCAAAATATAAAACGGCTTTTCAAATGGTTGCAATAATCATTTTACTTATTTCAACACAAGATATTTCTTGGGAAATTCATTTTTATTATTTAGGAATATTTTTGTTATGGATATCAGCTTTAATTTCGATATATACTGGAATAGTGTATTTTAAAAAATCGCTTTTTATTTTGAGAGATTAGGAAATGAAAATTTTGTATTTTTCTTGGCTCAGGGAAAAAATAGGAGTTCCCGCAGAAGAAGTAGAAGTAAAATCAGAAACTGTAAACGATTTAATAAAAGAACTTATAAAAATTGATCAAAAATATGCTTTAGCTTTCGAAGATGTAAAGGCAATTAGAGTAGCTGTGGATCAAAAAGTAATTCAAGATTTAAATATATCTATTAAAAATGTAAAAGAAGTTGCTTTTTTTCCTCCAATGACAGGTGGATAAAATGAATCAAAATTTCGAAAACTGCTTTATTTCTATTAATGTTCAAAAGGGTGATTTTGATATTAATTCAGAAATTAATTTTATAAAGTCAAAAAAAATAATTGGTGGGATAGTAAATTTTATAGGAGTAGTTAGGGATATAAGTGAAGAAAAAGAAGAATTAGTTTCACTTGAGTTAGAACATTATCCTGGAATGACTGAAAGGGCAATTTTGTCGATCTGCCAAGATGCTCAGATGCGATGGAACTTAAATTCTATAAGAGTAATTCATAGAGTGGGTAAGCTATTAACAGGAGATAATATAGTTTTAGTTATTACAGCTTCAGCACATAGAAAAGCTGCATTTAAATCTGCTGAATTTATAATGGACTTCCTAAAAAGTAGAGCACCTATCTGGAAAAAAGAGCATTATAAAACACATAGTTCATGGGTTCAAAGTAAAGAAGAAGATGAATTAATCTTACATGATTGGTAAAAAGAATTCAATTTAAAGTGTAATTCCAATAAGAGTTAAGATTAAAATGAATCCAGTATTTCGATTAGATTTAAAAGTTTTAAGAGCTGACTCTGTTGATGTAGTTTTTAAATTTTTAACTTGTAAAATTAAATGTAAAAATAACATCATTGTTCCAGCTAAAAAAATAGATAATCTATAAAAGTTGAAATTATTTTTTGTAGTTATAATGCTCAAAATAAAAAGGGATAAGAATAATATAATGAAAAAAAACAACCAATATTTTAAATTTTTACCAAATAGCCTAGCAGTCGATTTAACTCCAATCAAAGTATCATCTTTGATATCTTGTAATGCATAAATTGTATCGTAGAATAGAGTCCAGAATATACAAGCAGTATACAGATAGAAAACAGAAATAGATAACTTTTCTATAGTTGCAGAATATCCTACTAATACCCCCCAATTAAAAGCTAAACCAAGAAAAATTTGTGGCCACCAAGTAATTCTCTTAGCAAAAGGATAGATAGCTACTAATACAAGTGAAAGACATGCGACTAAAATGCTAAATTTATTGAATGTTAATAATATTAGAAAAGCTAATAAAGACTGAAAAATCATCCAAAGAATAGCTTTTATTATTGTAACTTGGCCTGAAGGTATTGGGCGGTTTTGTGTTCTCTTAACTCTAGAATCGTAATTTTTGTCTAAAATATCATTCCAAGTACACCCAGCTCCTCGCATTAAAAATGCACCCAATCCACATGCTATTAATAACCAGACTTCGTAAAAAGAAATACTTAAGTTGTTTTTTTCATTATAGGCTAGTAATATACCAAACCAACAAGGTAACAAAAGAAGCCAAGTTCCTGTGGGTCTGTCTGCTCGGCTAAGGCGAAGATAAGGAATACTCCAATTTGGGAAATAAGTATCTATAATATTTCCTTCTGATGAATCTGCAATTTTAAATATTTTATTTTTCAATGAATTCAATAGGATCTCCACAAGTGACCAAAAATATTACAAGATTATATAGTGAAGTTGATCTGGCCAAATTATATGAATCAAAAGGATATTATGATTTAACAAAAGATCAAATACATTATTTAATTGATGTTAAAAGATTGAAAACAGGAGATCAAATAAATTTAATTGATGGCCGCTCCGGTGAATTTAAATGCGAGATAATACAACTTTCAAAAAAAACAGCTAAATTAAAAATTAACAGCTTATTAAATTTAGCTAATGTTCCATCTGACCTAACTCTTCTTTTTTCACCACTAAAAAGATCAAGAACAGATTTTATTATTGAAAAGTGTGTTGAATTAGGTATCAAAACAATAATACCGATCATATCAGATTTTACTGATATTCATAATTTTAATAAAAAAAGAAATAAAAGAATAATGGTTAGTTCTGCGCAACAATGTGGTAGCACATGGATGCCAAATTTACTAGATTTAAATAAACTTGAAAATGTTTTAAAAGATTGGGATTCAGATAGGATTTTATTTTTTTGTGATGAAAAATTAAAGGGTGATCCAATTTTAAAAGTATTTCAAAGTTTAGATCCTTCCCCAGCTGCCATTTTAGTTGGTCCAGAAGGAGGTTTTTCTAAGAAAGAGACTGAATTTATTGATAATTTCTCATTTGTCAAAAAAGTGAGTTTAGGAAAACAAATTTTAAGAGCAGAAACAGCAGTGGTAGCATCAGTAAGTATTTGGCAAGGCTATTTTGGGGATTGGAGAAAGTACTAATTCAATTTAAATAAATTTCTCAAAACATAATTTTTTTCAAGTAAGGATAATCTTAAAATGTCGAAACTAAATTCAATAGTTGAAAATAAAAACCAACTCATTCAATTTTTTGAGGATGGTTGCAAACCAAAAAGCTCCTGGAAAATTGGAACAGAACATGAAAAATTTGGCTTTATTAAAAGTAACTTAAAACCATTACCTTATAAAGGCCATTGTTCTGTTCTAAGTGTTTTAAATGGTCTTATTGAAACATTTGGATGGAAACCCATTGAAGAAAATAAATGTATTATTGGTTTAAAAAAAGATACAGCCAATATTACTTTAGAGCCTGGTGGTCAATTAGAATTATCAGGTGCACTTCTTGATAGTGTGCATGAAACTTGTTTTGAGGTTGCTACACACTTAGCAGAAGTTAAAACAGTTGCTGATAGAATTGGTGCTGGTTTTATCGGACTTGGATCTGCTCCAGAATGGATGCACAAAGAAATGCCTATTATGCCTAAAGATAGATATAAATTAATGGCTCCATATATGGAAAAAGTTGGTTCTCACGGAACACAAATGATGTTCAGAACTTGTACTGTACAAGTAAATCTAGATTATAGTTCAGAATCAGACATGATAAAAAAAATGAGAGTTGGGTTGGCTTTGCAACCAGTAGCAACAGCACTCTTTGCAGCATCACCTTTTTTTGAAGGTAAGATTACTGGATTTAAAAGTTACAGATCTAGAATTTGGCATGACACTGATAAATCAAGAACTGGAATGCTCCCATTTGTTTTTGATGAGGGATATGGATTTGAGTCTTGGGTAAATTATGCATTAAAAGTTCCAATGTATTTTATAAAAAGGGATAATAGATATATCAATGCAATGGGTCTATCTTTCCAAGATTTTTTAGAGGGAAAATTGTCAGTATTGCCTAATGAAAAGCCTAAATTATCTGATTGGATTGATCATCTTAGCACTATTTTCCCAGAAGCTAGATTAAAACAGTACATCGAAATGAGGGGTGCTGATGCAGGCCCATGGTCTAGAATTTGTGCTCTTCCAGCATTTTGGGTAGGTATAATTTATGACGAACAAGCGCTGGACACGGCTTGGAATATCTGTAAAGAATGGACAGCAGATGAACGTTATAAACTTTATAAGGATGTTTCGAAATTAGGTTTCGATGCGATTATTCGTGATAAGTCTGTTAAGCAACTAGCACATGAAACTCTTTTATTATCTGAGAATGGTTTAAAAAATAGAAAGAAAATGAATATCCATTGTACTAAGCAAAATGAATGTGAATTTTTGTCTCCACTATTTTCGAGTTTAGATAAGGGTATGTCTTTAGCAGACGAAATACTTATTAGATATAATAAAAGTTGGTCTAAAGACATTAAACAAATTTATAGTGAATACTCATATTGAATATTTATTATATTTAAATCTATTTAATTTTATTCTCATTTCCAGAAACCAAGTTGATAATATTATCTTTGTGGCTCGTTACTATTGAAAATACTAATATTATCTGTACCCATAAATAACTAAAATCATTTAATAAAATCAAAATTACTAAAGAAAAAATAGACGAAATTAGTGAAGATAAAGAAGAATATCTTGTGACTATGGCTATTATTATCCAGACAATACAGATAAAAACACCAACATAAAAGTTTAAAATCATTTGTATTCCTATAAATGTAGCAACCCCTTTTCCACCCTTAAAAAATAAAAATATAGAAAAAAGGTGACCAAAAAATACCCCTAAAGCTGCAAAATGTGATGCAGTAATTCCTAAATATTCTTTGGTTAAAAAAACAACTATTAAGCCTTTAGCTATGTCCATAATTAAAGTAAGGAAAGCAGCTTTTTTATGTCCTGTTCTTAAAACATTAGTAGCACCTATATTACCCGATCCTATATTTCTAATGTTACCTAATTTAAAAAGTTTTGATATCAAAATCCCAAAAGGTATAGAACCTATTAAGTAAGAAAATAAGAAGATAAAAAATACCCAGATCAAACCGGCATCTGTTGTTGGAGATGCTCCCCAAATTCTTAGAATATCAGGTATCACTTATATTCCTCGATTTAAAAATTTCTTTTCCTCTAACAAATGTTTTTAATACTTCACCATATAATTTGTAGCCATCAAATGGAGTATTTTTGGCTTTAGATAAAAGACTAAATCTATCTACTAAAAAGGGTTTTTTAGGGTCAAAAAGTACTAAATCAGCGGGGTAACCTTCTTCTAAAGCTCCTGATTTTATATTCAATATTTTTGCTGGATTTAGGGATATTTTTTTGAATAATAGAGGAAGATCTAAAATCTTATCATGTACTAATTTTAGGCAAGCTGGTAATAATGTCTGTAATCCAATAGCACCAAACGCAGCCCTCTCAAAAGGTAACCTTTTACTTTCTTCATCTTGTGGTAAATGAAAAGAACTGATGGTATCAATGGTATTATCATTAATATTTTGCAATATAAATAATTTATCAGATTTAGATCTTAAAGGAGGACTTAGTTTAAAAAAAGTTCTATAATTATTTATATCGGTTTCATCAAAAAGAAGATGGTGGATCGATATTCCAGCCGTAATTTTATTTCTTAAGGATTTTAATTCTTTAATTTTGAGGAAACTTTTTTCTGTAGTAATTTGAGAAGCATGATAATTTACATTAGATAAATTTGCTAACAAAGAATCTCTCTCTAGTCCTAATAACTCAGTTTCTTTTGGAGCAGACGATAAACCCATATTAGTTGCAAAAGCACTTGCAGTAGCAGAAACTCCTCTTGAGAGATAATAATCTTCACAATGACCAATAAATAAACTATCAATAGAAGAAGCATAATTTAAGGCTCTTAATAGAATTTTTGGATTTTCTATAGATTTAAGGCCATTTGTAAATGCTATAGCTCCAGCATCTTGCAAAAAACTTAATTCGGAGATTTCCTTTCCTTCAACTCTTTTAGTAATAGCGGCTGTTGGCCAAATTCTTACTTTGCTAGATTCTCTAGCCCTTTTCATAAAAAACTCTAGCAGCTCAGGATTATCAATAGCTGGTATTGTATTGGGAAAAGTTACAATAGAGGTAACCCCTCCAGACGCAGCTGCCATACTTGCTGATTTAAAGCTTTCTTTATGTCTTTCTCCAGGTTCACAGATATGAACGCCTAAATCCATAATTCCAGGTGCTAAACAATAGTTTTTACAGTCAATAATATTACCTTTAGTCGGACCATTGATTTTTTGAATAAAACCTTCTTCAATTGTAATAGACCCATTAGTTTGAGTTAGGGATTTGGGATCAATTAAAATTGCATTAATTAATGTTGTTATTTTAGACATTATCAATTTTCTTTTTTAAAAGAAGCTCTAATACAGACATTCTTATAGCTAAACCTGCTTCAACTTGCATAGTAATAACAGATTTATCTATATTATCAGCTAGATCACCGTCTATTTCTACACCCCTATTCATTGGTCCAGGATGCATAATAATCGCTGATGCCTTAGCATATTTCATTTTTCTATCATCTAGACCATAAAGATGAAAATATTCTCTTTCAGAAGAAAAGTAACCACCATCCATTCTTTCTTTCTGTAATCTTAACACCATAACAACATCTATATTACGTAATCCATCAACCATATTGTAAAATACTTGAACGCCAAGCTTATCAATATCTTTTGGTATCAAAGTTTTTGGTCCAATTACTCTTATTTTATTTCCTAATTTTCTATGACAAAAAATATTAGATCTGGCTACTCTACTATGAGTAATATCACCACAGATGGCTATATTCAGGTCTTCAATTCTTCCTATCCTTTTCTTTATAGTTAAAATATCTAATAAAGCTTGGGTTGGATGCTCGTGGTTTCCATCTCCTGCATTTATAACTGGACATATTACTTTTTCTGAAATTAGTTGAACAGCCCCAGAATTTGGATGTCTTATTACTAAAATATCAGGAGTCATAGAATTTAAAGTAGCAGCAAGATCTATAAGAGTTTCTCCTTTTGATTGAGAACTATTATTTATAGGGAAATTTACTACACTTGCACCTAATAAGGTTCCAGCAATTTCAAAACTAACTTGCGTTCTAGTCGAATTTTCAAAAAAAAGATTTATTTGTGTAAAATTATTTAAAACTTTTTTCTTCGTAGTTATTTTATTATTATGGTAATATTTTTTTGCATTATCGATAATATATAAAATTTCATTTTTAGACAGTTCTCTGATGCCTAACAAATCTTTATTTTTTAACAATTAAAACTACCCCTTAATGACTATAATTATTATATATATTTAATTACATTCAACAATGACCTTTAAACAGAAAAGGTTTCTTATATTTAATTTAAAGAGAATTACTTAATGAATCATTTACAAAAAATAATTTTTGCGACTCTTTGGGATTATGAGCAAGCTGGTATTTTTGATCCAACTATTGAAAAAGATGCTTTTTTGTGGAACAATTTTTTGAAATTAAGCTCATTCCAAAATCCTAAATTAAAACTTGAACAGAAAAAAATAGAGAGTCAAATTGATAAAAAAATTGTCAATCAGCTCTATTCATCAATAGAAGATAATAATCCAAATATCGTAAATCAGGAAGTAATTTTGGAAATAGAGAATTTGGCTAATTTATCAAAAGATATATCGTCTCTTGAAAATAACATTATTAATTTCAAAAAATTTCATTCATTAAAAGGATCAAATAAACTTCTCTTAGGTGCTGGTAATTCTAATTCAAAAATCCTTTTCATCTCTGAACCTCCTTCTTATGAAGAAGAACTACAACAACAACCATATGTCGAAGAATGTAAGGAGTTATTTGAAAAAATTATTGAGGCAATTGGATTTGTTCCTTTAAATAAAAATAATTGTAACATATTTGTTATACCTTCAATTCCTTTCAGGCTTGTTAAAAATTCAGATGATAAAATTTCTGATTTGGAATTGATGAAACCATTTTTGAGAAGGTACATTGAAATAATTTCTCCAAAGTATTTGATATTTATTAGTAAAATGCCTGCGAATATACTAGGTTTGAATGATTTTATTAAATTTAATAATAAAAATGGTTATATTGGAAATTATTTTGGAATTCCAACTATAGAAATTGAAGGTATTAGATCTATGATTAATAACCCTGAAAAAAAAAGAAATACATGGAATAATTTAAAGTTAATTATACAACTAATTAAAAAAGAAAATGAACATTAAAAGCAAAGAAAGATATTTCATCCCAATGGGTTTTGGTATTCTGACAGTTTCTGATAGTAGAATACTCTCCAATGATAGATCAGGTGATATTTTACAGGAAAGAGTTCTAAATTCTGGTCATTATATTATCTCAAGAGATATTGTGAAAGATGATAAAGTATCCATACAAAAAGTATTAAAAAAATGGATTTTAAAAAAAAATCTTGATGTCATTATATCTACTGGGGGTACTGGCCTCACGGGAAGAGATGTGACAGTTGAAGCACATAGTGAACTTTATGAAAAAAGGATAAATGCTTTTGAAATTCTTTTTACCAAAGTATCTATGGAAACAATTGGAATGTCAGCTATACAAAGTAGAGCTTGCGCTGGAGTTGTATCTGGTACGTTTCTCTTTGCATTACCCGGTTCACCTTCAGCATGTAAGGATGCTTGGGATAAAATATTATGTCAACAATTTGATTACAGAAATTTACCATGCAATTTTGTTGAAATTTTACCTAGGTTAGAGGAACATAAAAGGAGAAAATAAAGTTTTTCCTATATTTCTAATCACTTAAAATAACTTTTACAAAGTTGATTAAATCACTTGATTAATTAATTTAAAAATCTATTTATTATCGAAGATTTTAATTTTTTAATTGTGTAGGTAATGAGATTTTTATTAAGAAGCTTTTTTGGATTGATAATATTAAGCATAACTTTAGGTTTTTTAATTTTTGGATCTTTTGTTTTTTTTGATGCTTTAAAAAAGCGTTCTGAAAAATCAGATAATAGACGTTTTCAAAAAGAAAGAGTTTTTGCAGTAAACGTTGAAACTTTAAAAAATCAATCGGCTAGACCTAAAATATTCTCATATGGTGAAATATATTCTAAACGTATGTTGGAAATTCGTCCTTTAGTTTCTGGAAGATTAGATTATGTATCAGAAAAGTTTGTCGAAGGTGGGTATGTAAAATCGGGAGATATTTTATTTAGATTAAATCAAAAAGACTTTTTTAACGAATTAGAAATAGCTGAAATTGATTTAGAAGATACTAAAGCACAATTATCAGAAGCAATTTCAAGATTAGAATTCGCGAATATGGAATTTGAGGTTTCTGAATCACAACTTAAATTGAGAAAAAACGCCCTAGATAGGCAAACCGAATTAGCCACATCAGGATTAATTACTAGTACTCAATTAGAAAATACAGAACTAGCTTATTCATCATCCAAACAACAATTTTTAAATAAGAAAAACTTAGTTAAGTCTTCAAAAAATTCTATTGAAAAACTTCAAATTCAATTGAAAAGGAGGTCTATTTCTATAGATAAAGCTATAAGAAATTTAGATGAAACTGAATTTAAGGCACCTTTTAATGGAATAATTTCTTCTGTTAATATTATACCAGGCAGTGTTATTAATAAAAATGAAAAATTAGGAACTTTAGTAGATCCAAATTCATTAGAGGTAATGTTCAATTTATCTGCAAATGAATTTGCTAATGTAATTGATAAAGACGGAAAGTTATTAAATTTAGATATTACCGCTTATTTAAAGTTATCTGATAAAGATATTCCTTTTAGTGGAAAAATAGAGCGCATAAATCCTGAAATAATGAATATTGGTAGCGGAAGAAAGTTATTTGCTTCTATAAATCTTGGTGAAAATAAAACATTAAGACCAGGTGATTTTGTTGTCCTTGAAATACAGGAACCCTCACTTGAAAATGTTACAGTTTTACCCTCTTCAGCTGTGACTATTGACGGAAAGATTTTCATACTTGAAGACGAAAATAGATTAAAAGAGTTAGTAGTAAAAATTCTCCGAAGGCAAGGAAATGAAGTAATTGTATCTGGTGCTCCAATTGACAAAGAGTATGTGATGCAAAGATCTCCACAGTTAGGAAATGGTCTAAAAATAAAACCTTTAAGAAAAAAAGATAGAGAAATTTCTAATTCCACAAGTTTATCTAGTAATAACGATTTAGTGACAATAAGCTCTGAAAAACAAAAGAAACTTATAAAATTCTTAGATGAGATGGATCGAATGCCTAAGAGTGTAAAAGATCGATTATATGAAGAAATCAATAGTGGAAAAATGAAAGCTAAAACCTTAAAGAGATTAGAAAAAAATATGGATAATAACTAATGGAAGTTTTAAAAAAATCAATTTCTTCTAAATATATTAGTTACTTTGCAAGGCATAATACTGCTGCAAACTTAATATTTGTTTTAATGATAGTTTTTGGGTTATTTGCATTTAATAACATAAGGTCTCAATTTTTTCCTGATGTTCCAATAGAAAAGATAAATATTGGAGTAAAGTGGGCTGGTGCTGGTCCTGAAGAAATTGATGATGGAATTGTATCTCTATTAGAGGCCCCATTACTTGGATTAGATAGTGTTGAACAAATTATTTCCTCTTCTACTGAAGGTAATGCTAGAATTTACCTTGATTTTAAGACTGGCACTGATATGTCCAAGGCTAAAGAGGAAGTACAAACAGCTTTAGATTCGGTTCAAAACCTACCTGAAGCTTCTGAAATACCAACAATGAAAAAAATATCTTGGAGTGATAGAGTTTCTGACGTTGTAATTTCAGGACCTCTAGAGCTTGAACAATTAGCTATTTTAGCTGACGAATATGTCAGTAAATTATATGGAGAAGGAATCAGTAATACTCAAATTATGGGTGTTAGTGCTCCTATCATTAAAGTTAGTGTTCCATCAATAAATTTGGTTCAATATAAATTACCATTAAATCACTTGGCAAAAGTTATTGCTTCAGAAGTGGATATTGATCCTTCTGGTGAGGTAGGAAATTCAAATAGGGTGAGGAGTGGATTTTCCAAAAGGTCAATAGAAGATATTGGTAATATTATAATTAGGTTACCAAACTCACAGAAAAAGGTATTTTTAAGAGACATATCTGATATTTATTTCGATAATATATCCCAAAACCGAGAATATTTTTCTAATGGTAATAAAGCAATTGTAGTCAGGGTTGATCGATTCGCAAAAGATGATGCTATAGAAATACAAAGAAATGTCGAAAAAATAACAGAGGAATTTAAAAGTTCCCTTCCCAATGGGGTGGAGGTAGTTCTGTCAAAAACCAGAGCAGATGCTATTTCAAATCGCCTTGAAATTTTATTAAGTAATGGTCTACAGGGTTTAACTTTAGTCTTAATTCTTTTGTTTGTTTTTCTTAGTGCAAGAACAGCATTTTGGGTGGCCGCTGGTATCCCAGCTGCTTTATTCGCCGCAATTGGTATTATGTATATATCTGGATTAACTATAAATATGATTTCACTTTTTGCGCTAATTATTTGCTTAGGTATTGTAGTGGATGATGCAATTGTTGTTGGAGAGCATGCAGATTTTAGATTAAGAAGATTAGGAGAAAGTCCTGAAGAGGCAGCAGAACGTGGTGCTACTAGAATGGCATTACCTGTATTTACCGCAACCATTACTACTGTAATAGCTTTTGCTGGTTTAGTTGCTGTTGGTGGTCGATTTGGTAGTTTAATATCAGATATCCCATTCACAGTAATTGCAGTTTTAATAGCCTCACTTTTAGAATGTTTTTTAGTATTACCCAATCATATGGCCCACGCACTTAGACAGAAGGTTTCGAAAAAGAAATGGTACGACTGGCCCTCAGATAAATTTAATATAGGATTTAGAATTTTTCGAGAAAGTTTATTTCGACCTTTTACAAAATACGTAATGAAATTACGCTATCCTGTTTTAAGTATATCAATATTTCTATTTTTAATAAGTACGGTGCTTTTGATATCAGGTGAAGTAAAGTGGAGGTTTTTTGACGCGCCTGAGAGAGGAGGATTTACAGGTAATATTGCCATGTTACCTGGGTCTAACAGATCAGATACTAAGGAAATGCTTGATGAAATGATAAGAGCAGTAAATTCAGTTTCTTTAGAATATGAAAAACAGTATGGTCAAAATCCTTTAAAATTTTCTATTAGCCAGCTTGGAGGTAACTCAGGTAGAGGTATTTCTGGAGCTAAAAACAAAGATCCTGAAATGTTAGGTGCTGTTTCAGTAGAACTTATTGATGCTGATTTGAGACCTTATTCATCTTATGCTTTATTAGGTAGGATACAGGACGAAATTATCAGACACCCTTTATTGGAAACGTTAAGCTTTAGAAACTGGACATCTGGACCAGGAGGTGACAGCCTCTCAATCGATTTACTTGGTTTTGATGTTGAAAATCTTAAAAATGCATCAGTTTATTTTCAAAATAAGATAATTAACTTTTCTGAAATCACAGGATTAGAAGACACACAATCTTATGATAAAAATGAGCTAATCTTACAATTGACTGCTAGAGGTGTAGCTTTAGGTTTTGACATAGATAATGTTGGCAAACAACTTTATCAACAGCTAAATGGTATTGAAGCCGTTAGTTTTCCTTTTCGAAATCGCTCATCAAAAATAATCATAGAGTTACCAGAAGATGAGATAAAATCGGATTTTCTAGAAAAAGTAAATCTAGTTAGTCCAAAAGGTGAATATGTTAGACTCTCAGATATTGTTTCTGTAATATCTAAATTTGGTTTTTCATCTGTTTCAAGAGAAAATGGATTGCGCAAAATCTCTATTACTGGAGAAATTTCTCAAGACGATCCAGCTCGTGCAATCGAGGTTACGGAAATTATAAAATCAGAAATACTTCCTGATGTAAAGGAGAGGTATGGTGTAGATATTAATTTAAGTGGTTTATTTAAACAAGAAAGAGAATTTTTAAATGATGCATTGATCGGATTTCTATTATGCTTAATCGGTATCTATTTAGCCTTAGCATGGGTATTTGCAAGCTGGGCACGTCCGATAGTTGTTATGTCAATTATTCCGTTTGGTCTAATTGGTACCCTTTGGGGTCACTATTTATGGGGAATTAATTTATCTATGTTTTCTATTATTGGTCTGATTGGTATGACAGGTATAATAATTAATGATTCCATTGTTTTAGTTTCAACTATAGATGAATATTCAAAAAATAGGGGTCTTAAACCTGCGATAGTTGATGCTATATGTGATAGACTCAGGCCAGTTTTACTAACAACCTTAACTACTGTTTTAGGTTTAGCACCACTGCTTTTTGAGACATCTAAAGATGCCCAATTCTTAAAACCTACTATTGTTACATTAGTATATGGTTTAGGTTTTGGTATGTTGATTGTACTTTTTCTAGTGCCATCAATTCTCTTGATTCAAAGAGACTTTGCTGATCTGATTAGATCTTTTAAAAGAATTTTTTTAACAAAGAAAACGTCTATTTTAATCAAAATGGTTTACTCAATTTCCTTATTTTTATTTTCTTTTATATTCTTCTTAGTTATTTCATTTTTTACAGGCACTAGTTTTGATTTTTTTAATTTTCAAACTTCTAATTACCTTCTATTTATAACGCTATTATTAATAGTCAGTTTAACTTGTATTTTAATTTTTTTCTTTCCTTCCAAAGTATTAAACAAAAAAATCCGTTAATTTTAATTTGATTTACAACCATTTTTTTGAAAACCACCACTTTTTGTAATTATTGTATATTTTATCTTACTTTTATCTAGTAAAAAGTTTTCTTCTTCGATTGATTTAATTTGAGCAGTATAATCTTTATTACTTAACTTTTTAATTTCTGAAAACCAAATTTGATCATCCTTATATTCTAATATTAAGTGATCAATATATTTTTTTTTTGAAAAGAAATTATCATCTAATTTAGAAATAAGTGTCATCGAATTTCCAATTTTTTTAACATCACATGTAACTAATTTTTTTGAGGATAAAAGTTCTTTTGGGGTATTTTTTAAAGACTGAGAAATCATTTTATTTAGTTTTTCAGACGATTTAAAAGCATATTTACTGTTTAAAAATAATTTTATTGGTATACATATATCTTCACAAAAACCCATTTTTAATTCAATCTCGAACTCTACTTGACTTTCATTGTTGTTTTTTAAAAAAAGTATGGGTAATGTTAAATCTTTTTTATAACCATTTATAATGGTTTCATTTTCATAAAAAACTTTTGGGGTTGGCCAATATATTTTTATTTTTTTTAAGTTTTTGTCACTTAATAATTTTAATTCAGGAGCAAAGCCAGAGTCACCTGGATATCGCCAATATGTTTTCCAATTTTCTTTCATTTTTATAAATAATGCAAATAGGTTTCCTTGTTTTGTCTCCCACGCATTAATAAAAGAAATCTCAACATAATCATTTTTAAAGCTATTATAATTTTGATTTCCAAATACATTTGGAGCTGAAAGGATAGAAATAATTATAAATAGCAAAAAAAAGATTATATTTGTTTTTGTTAAAAATATAAGCCGAGTATAATTAGTACGCATTTAGATATATCCTATTTTTTATATAAATTATTTTGAAATTTAATTTCAAAATAATTATATTAATTCTATTATTATTTAAATTTTTATAAAAATAAAATGTCAAAAGAAAAAAACAAACTTACTGATATTATCGATACAAAAATTATTGATGGTTTTTATGCTGGATCTCTTCTAGTGTCTACTCCTGATATTTTAGATCCTAGGTTTAATAGATCAGTAATTTATTTAATTTCTCATAATGAAAAAGGTGCTATGGGATTTATTATTAATAAACCAATTGAGGATATTCAATTAACTGATATTATTAAAGTAGAAAAATCCAAAAAAAATATTGATAATAATCAAAATCATAGGGTTTTATTTGGGGGACCTGTAGAGTTAAAAAGTGGTTTCTTATTACATTCAACTGAATATGAAATTAGAAATACTACTTTAAAAATTAATAACCAATTTTGTTTGACTAATGATTCTAAGGCTCTTTTAGATATCCATGATGGTAAAGGACCTGTTTCAAGCCTATTTATGCTTGGGTATGCTGGATGGTCATCAGGTCAGTTAGAAAAAGAAATAATGGAGGATTCCTGGTTAGTAGTTAATGCAGATCCAGAATTAGTTTTTAATAAGAGTTATTCAGATAAATATAATCTTTCTTTGGAACTCCTTGGTATTGAAAATGCTTTTTTTTCAAGTCGGAGTGGTAAAGCTTAGTTTTTATATTATTTCACTAGATGCACGTATAAGTCGATCATTGATAGCAATTCCAATTCCTTCATTAGGGATAGAATTAACGGCTATAGAGTTATTATTATTTATTAATGCTAATTCATCTAAATCAGCAAGAGAACTATAAAGATTCATTGCAGCCTCATTTAAATCAAATACTTCAGAAAGACTTATTCCAGTTGTTCTTTTTGGTAATGGTCCAAATGATAGCAATAATTCATTTTTAGCTGGATTTTTAACATTCAATCGTAATGGTGTGGTTGGGCGATAGTGAGATTTTAATTGGCCTGGTGAAATAATATTTGTATTGTCAGTATTTTTTCGTAATAAAAAGTTATGTAATAAAAATATTTCTTCAGTTATTTTTCCAGGTCTTAAAATGGATAAATTTTGATTTTCTATTTTTATTATTGTACTTTCTACTCCAATTGGACAAGGCCCACCATCGATTATGGCATCAATTTTTCCTGAAAAAGATGATAAAACATCTTCAAATCTAGTTGTGGATAACTTACCAGAAAAATTTGCAGAAGGGCACGCAATAGGTAAATTACACTTTTTTAGTAAATTTCTAAAAACTGGGTGAGCAGGAACTCTTACAGCTATTGTAGACAAACCTGCAAGTGCATTTTTTGCAATTTTTAATTTACTATTATTTTTTTTATTTAAAACAATGGTAAGTGGCCCAGGCCAAAATTTTGATGATAAATCTTGAGCAATCTCATTTTTATCAGCTATTTCTAAAACATCTTTGTTTTCAAACACATGAATAATAAGGGGATTAATTGGAGGTCTGCCCTTTATTTTATATATTAAATCTATTGCTTTGGAATTAGTAGCGTCCGCTCCAAGTCCATATACTGTTTCTGTAGGTAAAGCTACAAGGCCACCTGATTTTATTATTTTACAAGCTCTACTAACTCCTACATCATTATTTGATAATATTTCAGTTTTTTTTATTTTAGAAATATTCAATTGAAATTTTCCTTTTTTTGAGAAATATATAAGTTTAAATTGTTTCATCAATCCTATTCGTTTTTTAATTAAGGTAAAGTAACTTGTATAAAGCTCCTATAAATGAAATTAAATTTCTATTAAAAAATTTATTCCAAACTAATGAACTATTTAAAGATAAAAAATCAAGTTTGTTTGATGAAGAAACTTTAGATGGAATTCTCGATCAAGTTAGAAAATTATCAGAAAATTTAATTTCTCCAATAAATAGAGATGGAGATATGAAACCAGCTTTTTTAAATGATGGCAAAGTTATTCTACCTAAAAGTTTTTCTAAGGCGTATAAATCTATTGCAGAAGGTGGATGGGTTGGAATATCTGGATCTACAAAATATGGAGGTATGGGTTTACCGTTAATTATTACAACATGTGTTAATGAAATATTATCAAGCGCCTGCTTATCATTAGCTCTTAATCCATTAATGACACAAGGACAAATTGATGCATTAGAAAGCCATGCGAATGAAGATATAAAAAAGATTTTTTTACCTAAACTTAATTCTGGGGAATGGTCAGGGACAATGAATCTTACTGAACCACAAGCAGGATCCGACGTTGGGGCATTACGGTCAGTTGCTAATAAAGATAAAGATGGAACTTATAAGGTAACTGGACAAAAAATATATATTAGTTGGGGAGATCATTCTTTAAGTTCTAATATTTGTCATCTCTTACTAGCAAGATTACCAAACAGTCCAAAAGGAACGAAGGGTATTTCTTTATTTTTAGTTCCTAAATATATACCAGATAATAGAGGAAATTTAACTGGAAGAAATTTTATAAATACAGTATCTCTTGAACATAAAATGGGTTTGCATGGTTCTCCAACAGCTGTCTTAGAATACCAAAACGCTAAAGGATGGTTAGTCGGTGAAGAAAATAAAGGAATGATGGCTATGTTCACAATGATGAATAATGCCAGGTTAGGAGTAGCGGTGCAGGGTCTTTCTCAGAGTGAATTAGCTACTCAAAAGGCTATTGAGTTTGCTAAAAATCGACATCAAGGGCGTAATTTAAATAATACTAAAGATCACAGTACTCCAATTATCAATCATGCAGATGTGAGACGTAATTTATTGATTATGAAATCTCTTACTTTCATTTCTAGGGCTCTATGTTTCGATACAGCATTAACAATTGATTTATCAAAGAAAACAAATGATTCATTTTTAAAAAGAAAAGCCTCTTTTTTAACACCAATTGCTAAATCATTTTGCACAGAAATGGGAAGTAAAGTAGCAGATATGGCTATTCAAGTCCATGGAGGCATGGGATATATAGAGGAAACAGGTATTTCTCAAGTATATAGAGATGTCAGAGTTACTTCAATTTATGAAGGTACTAATGGAATCCAGGCAATGGATTTTGTGGGTAGAAAGCTTGGAAGCAGTGGAGATGTTGCATATTCTATCTTACAAGAGATTGAAGAAAATGAAGAGGCTATAAAATACACTCAACCCAAAGTAGCTCATAGTATTGAAAACGCCAGAGTTAGCTTAAATAAAGCTATTGATTGGATGATTTCACAAAATGACCTAAATGATAGATATTCAGGTGCAGATCCTTTCTTAAGAGCATTTGCTTTAATGCTTGGTGCAAATTATATGGTAAAAACACTGTTGATAACAGAAAAAGAGGATAAAAATGAACTTGCTCATTTTTATATAAAAAACTTGCTTCCATTTTGTAGTATAGAATCTTCTATCTCTACATTAGGTTCTGATAATCTTTATGCTAGTGAAAATTCAATTTTTTAAGGTCAAATAATTTGAAAAATATAAAATTTCCACTTGAAATTTTTCCTGTAGATAAAAGAGTTTTAGAAATTCATGAAGGTATTTATTGGATTAAATTTTTATTACCGTCAATGATTTCTCATGTAAATATTTATATTCTGGATGATGTTGATGGAATTACAATAATTGATACTGGTTTGTCATGTTATTCCTGCATAGATAAATGGGGACAAATTCTAGGAGATGATTTTAAAAATAAAGACATAAAACGTGTTATAGTTACACATCACCATCCTGATCATATTGGCTTAACTGGATGGTTTAAAAATAACTTCAATACAGAAATTTGGACTAGTAGATCTTCTTGGTTAACAGGAAGGATGTTAGTATTAGACAAAAAAAAAGTGGTATCACAAGAAACTTTAAATTTTTGGTTTTCTGCAGGTATGCCTTTTAAAATTTTAGAAAAAAAGCGTCTTGAAAAACCTTTTAATTTTGGAGATTTTGTAGAAGAAATTCCTTTAGGTTACAGAAGAATAATCGAAGATGAAGTATTAATAATTGGAAATAGAAAATGGTTTGTAAAATTAGGGGATGGTCATGCACCAGAGCAAGTAATGTTATATTGCCCAGAATTAAAAATTTTTATTTCAGCTGATCAAATATTACCTGGTATTTCTCCTAATATTAGTGTTTATCCAACTGAACCTAATGCAAATCCTCTAGCAGAATATTTTGATAGCTGTGATAAGTTACTTCAAATTGAAGATTTAGGTTATCTAGTACTTCCAGGTCATAATTTACCTTTTTATGGTTTAAATACCAGAATTAGACAATTAGTTGATCATCACAAAAGAGCTCTTAAAAGAATTGAAGATTATATAAATAGAAGTCCAAAAAGTGCTTATGACATCTTTCCATCTTTGTTTAAAAGAAAAATAAAAGAATCTGAAATAGTTTTAGCCCTAGGTGAATCCTTAGCACATTTAAATTATCTGTTTTATCAAGGAATTATTAAAAGGAAGGTTAATGATAAAGGTGTAAATTTATTTGTAAAATAATTTTTTTTTGATTATAAAAAATTGAGAATAAGAAAGGTGAATTAAATTATGTCAAATATTAAGCATGAAAATGGTAAAATGAATATTACTGATCAAAAAGAAACATTTAGGAGATTTATAAGCTTTGGAATATATCTATTTTATGCGTCAATTTCAGCGATAATTTTTTTAGCGATTTTCAATTCCTAAAATAAGTTAATAAACATCTCTTTGATTTTTCTTTCTAGCAAGCTTTCTAGCCCTTCTTATTGCTTCAGCCTTTTCACGAGCTTTTCTAACAGAAGGTTTCTCAAAATGTTGTTTAAGTTTCATCTCTCTAAAAACACCTTCTCTCTGGAGTTTCTTTTTAAGTGCTCTTAGAGCTTGATCAACATTATTATCTCTGACGTGAACTTGCAAATTGATATCCTCTTATTATTTTAATGGACTTTTATCAATGTTATTATAGATTGTCTATACCCGTTTTATATAATCTTTCCTATTTGTATGTCTAATAATTTCGATAATTTAAAAGAAAAAATTTTTTTAACCTCTATTGATATTATAATTTTTGATGGTTGGTCTAATAAAGCTTTATTTGAAGCTGCTGAAATTAATGGCATTAGCTCAGAAGATACAAAAAAGATATTTCCAAGAGGAGCGCTAGATTTAGTTAAATATTATCACGAATATGAGGATAAAATTTTTTTAAAAAAATTTAGGGAAATAGATTGTAATAATTTATCACATTTCAAAAAAATAGAATTAGCTTTATTTAAAAGATTTGAGCTAATAGTTGAAAATAAAGAAGCCTTCAGAAGAAGTATGGCACTATTTGCTTTACCATTTAACCAAATCGAAGGTTTAAATTTAGTATTTTCCACTTGTGATAAAATTTGGCTAGAAATTGGTGATAAAAGTTTAAGTTATGATTGGTATACTAAAAGAATAATTTTGGCTTCAATTTATTTGACTTCTTTATTATTTCTATTTGGTGATAATTCTTCTAACCATAAGGAAACATATAGATTTATAAGTAAAAGATTAAATGAATTAAAAAGTTTTGGAAAATTTAAGATAAATTATTCAAAACTATTTGATTTTCAAAGATTTAAGAATTTATAAAAATTTGATTTTTAGATTTAAAAAATATATCGCCTCGAATTTACTAGAAATTTTTTTTATCATATAATAGAAGAATATTGATTAGATAAATAATTTTAAATCAAAGGAGTTTTAATGGCATTACCACTAATGAGAAAAGCGACAGCTGTTTGGTTAGTTGAAAACACTTCGCTAACGTTTTTGCAAATTGCAAATTTTTGTGGATTGCATGAATTGGAGGTAAGCGGAATTGCTGATGGGGAAGTAGCAAGTGGAATAAGAGGAATGGATCCAATAATAAGTAATCAGATTACATTAGAAGAAATAAAAAGATGTGAATTAGATCCAAATTCTAAACTAGAATTAATTGTTAATCCCACTACTAAAGGTGAAACTAAAAGAAGAGGGCCAAGATATACACCTCTATCGAAAAGACAAGATAAACCAGCTGCAATAGCTTGGCTAGTTAAGTTTTATCCTGATATACCAGATTCTCAAATTATAAAGTTAGTTGGAACAACAAAACCAACTATAAAAGCAGTTAGAGAAAGATCTCATTGGAATATAACTAACATTGTTCCAACGGATCCTGTACTTCTTGGTTTATGTAAGCAAGTTGAATTAGATTCGGCAATAGCTAAACTAGATAAGAAAAATATTACTAATAACATGCCTGAAGATACTTCAAAAAATGATGATTTATTAACTTCTTTTGAATCTAAAATTCCTTTAAATAATTCTAAAAAAACTACATTGGATAAAGAAGATATAATGAAAAATGCTGAAAGTATTTTTGAAAAGAATGAAAATAATTAAATATAACAATAATAATTTTAATTAGTTAATTTAGTAGGCTGATACTAGTATGTTTTCTGTTAAAGTTCTACCACCATCTATTGTTATGATTTGGCCTGTTGTAAAACTTGAAAGAGGAGATGCAAGGTAAAGAACAGCGGATGCTGCTTCGCTAGTTTCTCCAATACGTTTTAAGGGGGTTGCCGCTTTTACTTGATCATGTGAATCTAAATCTTCTCTTATCATTTCCTTTAAAGTAGTACTCATTATGCTTCCCATAGCTATTGCATTTACCCGAATTCCCTTGTCTGCTAGTGTAACCGCTAGTGCCTTAGTTAGTTGATTAACTGAAGCTGCACAAATTGAATATGCAAAGCTTTCAGGAAGTATTAACCTATCTGCAATAGAACTTAAGTTAATTATACTTCCAGTTTCTCCATTTTCATCTATACTTTTTTGTTTGATCATTTTTTTAGCTACAATTTGACTTAATCTAAAGCTAACCATAAAATTTTGATCAAATAATTTTTGGAAATTGTCTTTTTCTGGATTCAGAGCTTCTGATAAATCAATTTGCCTATAACCATTAACAAGAATTTCAATAGTTTCAAATTCGTCAATAGTTGCAGCTAAAAGATTATTTAAAGTTAGCCTTTTTGTAAGATCACCTGAAAAAGCTATTACTTTAAATCCCTTTTTTTTTAATAGTTCCGTTTCATCATTTAGAGGAACTTCGCTATTGTCTGCTAGGACTACATTTGCCCCTGCCGAGCAAAGAAGTTGAGCTATTGATAAACCCACTCCATTACTTGCTCCAGTTACAATAGCTGTCTTTCCAGATAAATTATAATTAACCATTTTTATATTTATTTAACTTCTATTTCAATTACTTTTTATAGCTTTAATAATTTTATACTTTTTTGTTATATCAATATACTTATAGTTTGGAAATAAATCATTTATTGAATTTTCATATATTAATTCCTTGTTATGTACCATCCATAGGGTACCCTTTTTTGACAAGATTTTTTTTGCAGTTTTTAAAAAAACTAAACCAAGAGAATGAATAAATTTTTTGCCTTTATGAAACGGTGGGTTCATTATTACATGATCAAAATTTTTAATTTTTAAATTTTCTTCTTCAATATCGGTCCAGTAAAATTTTGCTTTAAAATTAGAAACATTAATACGTGCACATTTTAACGCGTTTAAATTAGAATCTATTAGAGAAATTTGGTTTATTCTATTATTATCTTCCAAAGCTTTTGCTGATAGATATCCCCATCCTGCACCTAAATCTGCTACTCTACCAAATAATTTATTTGAAAAGTTTTTTGCTAATAAATTAGATCCCTCATCTATTTTTTTTTCTGAAAAGCATCCAGGAAGTGTTAAAAAATCAGAACTAATTTTTGTATAATTTCCAAAATTTTTCCAAGTTCTTATTTCGTTAGGTATAAATTTAGTTTTTTGTAAAAAGATAATTTTTCCATGGGATTTTGAAAAAAAATTTAAATTTAATAGAGAGCTTATCTTTTTTAAATAAAAATCTATACCTAATTTATTATCTCCCGTAATGGTAATTATTCCATTTCGTTTTGTTATAAAAAATGCTGCTGCAATATAAAAAAAAGTTTCTTTTCTACTTTTTGTTATATTAACAAAGGTTTTATCAAATTTTTTTTTTATATTTTTTTTTATTCCATTTGAATCAACAAATGTTAAATAATTTAGTTTGAATGCTTTTTGAATAATAGATTTTTCAGGATTACAGATTGTTAATTTAGGCATTCCTAGAATTTCAAAGCAATTAAAATTATAAAACCCTAATGCACATGTTTCAGCATTAAAATTATCTATCAGCCCTTTTTTTTTTGCAAATAGTAATCTATTGGTTGTTGTACAATTGTTCAAACTATTCTTTTTCCATTGTACACTGTAGTGGATGCTGATTTTTCTGCGAAAATTCCATAACTTGTGCAACTTTTGTTTCTGCTATTTCATGAGGATAAACTCCAACAACTGCTAACCCCTTTTGATGAATCGTGAGCATTATTGAAACAGCTTGTTGGTGGTCAATATTAAAAAATCTTTCTAAAATATGAACTACAAACTCCATAGGCGTAAAATCATCATTAAGAAGAAGTACCTTATACATTGAAGGTTTTTTGGTTTTTGGTTTTGTCTGAGTTAAAACTAGTGCGTCTTGATCTATGTCTTTCTTTTTTGTCATATCTTTCAGTATTTTTTGCGATTAATAAATAATATTATAATAGTAATATTTAGAAATATATGCTTAATTAAGTTTTTTTCCATAATAATTATTTATACCTTGAAGTTTTAAGTCTTTTTTGTTTAAAAAATATAAATATTAAAATATTTTAAGTTAAGTATAACTAAAAGTTTCTATTTTTCTATTCTCAAAAGTATTAAAAATGTTAATAATAAATTTTTTAAAGTATGTCATAATTCAAAAAAAAAAAATAATTTTGAATTATTTATATATATTTTTTCTAATTTTAATATTTGCATCAACTGTAAAAGGTTCATCTGCATTTGAATTTGCTACTTATGTAATAGATGCAAGGACTGGAGATTTTCTTTATGGTAAAAATTACCTTAAAAAGTTGCATCCTGCGTCTCTTACAAAGATGATGACACTTTATCTAACTTTTAATGAGTTAAAGAACAATAGGATCAAATTAGATGAACTTGTGACTATAAGTTCCAATGCATCTATTGAACCTCCATCTAAACTAGGGTTAAAAAAAGGTCAAAAGGTATCAGTTAGAAATTTATTAAGAGGAGCTGCAATAAGATCGGCAAATGATGCTGCAACAGCCTTAGGAGAATTTATCTCTGGCTCTGAGAATAAGTTTTCAGACTATATGACACTTACAGCTATTGAAATGGGAATGAAGGATACCACTTTTCAAAATGCACACGGATTAACTTCTTCAAAACATCTTTCAACACCAAAAGACATGGCTATTTTAGCTAGAAGATTAATTTATGATTTCCCAGAATATTATAATCTTTTTGGAAGAACCTCTGTCAATGTAATTGGTAGGACTTTATATAACACTAATAGGAAATTCTTATCTTTATATAGTGGTTCTGATGGAATAAAAACTGGTTTTACGTCTGCGGCAGGTTTTAATTTAGCAGCTTCCGCTAAAAGAGGTAACAAAAGAGTAATAGGTATTGTTTTTGGAAGTAGTTCGGTTGCACTTAGAAATAAAAGAATGACTGAATTATTAGATATTGGTTTTTCAAATTCCAAAAAAGTAGTGGTACTAAATAGTTTAAAAAAATTACATTTATATCCTAATATGATTAATAAATCTGGTAGAAATACTCTTTTACAACTTAGTAGAGAGCCTATAAAGAGGCCAAAATTTATGAATGATATCACTTCAAATAAAGAAAATATTTTTAGTAATCAAATAAATGAATTAATATTAGAAGTAAATAATTCTTCAGATCAGACCTACACAACTGTTGAATTTTCAAAAAAACCTCTATTCCGACCCTTTGCTATGATCCAAACTCGAGATGATAAGAAATATATAGAAATGATCAGCATAATGGTAGGTTTTTATTATAATAAATATAATGCTGAACAAGATTTGCCAAGTATATTGCTAAATGATTCAAGTTTGACAGATAAAGTTAATGCTCAAATAATAAAAGATATTTATATGAAGAAACAAGGTTTTAGAATAAAAATATCACCACTCTCAAGAAAAAGTTCTTTAAGAGTATGCGAAAAGATAAAAGCTTCGGGAGAACTTTGTGAAATATCTAATAATTAGTATAAAATAACCAAAATAGACTTAATTAAAAACCAAGACCTTCATATTTCTTTTTAAATTTAGAAACTCTACCACCTGTATCTAGCAATTTTTGTTTACCTCCTGTCCAGGCAGGGTGTGAAGACGGATCAATATCTAGATTAATTTTATCACCTTCTTTTCCATAAGTTGATCTTGTTTTAAAGCTTTCTCCTGAGGTCAAAGTAACTTCTACAAAATGATAATCTGGGTGAGTTTCTTTTTTCATTTTAAGTCCTTTTCAGCTATTGATAATGGTTTGTAGTTGGTTTTTTCTGTTATTCGGGCTGATTTTCCACTACGTTCTCTAAGGTAATATAATTTTGCTCTTCTTACTTTTCCTCTTCTAACAATAGTAATTTTATCAATATTTGGAGAATATAAAGGAAAAATTCTTTCCACTCCTTCTCCAAAAGAAACTTTTCTAACAGTGAAAGATGCTGAAATACGAGTTCCTCCCTTTCTTGAGATAACTACTCCTTCATAATTTTGAATTCTGCTCCTAGTCCCTTCACTTACTTTATAACCAATTCTTAAAGTATCTCCTGGAGCAAAATCTGGTATCTCTTTATCCATTTTTGTGATCTGTTCGCTATTTATTTGGTCAATGATATTCATTTATTACTCCATTAAATTATTAGTTTCCTATCGATTTATATCTTTCCCATAAATCGGGGCGTCTTTTTTTTGTAAGTTCTTTAGATTTATTTAATCTCCATTTTTTTATATTTAGGTGATGACCAGAAAGTAATTCACTAGGAATTGATAAATTCTTCCATATTTTTGGGTTAGTATATTGTGGATATTCTAATAAATAATTTACAAAACTCTCCTCTTCTAGAGATTTATGATTCCCAATTACATGTGGTATAAGCCTAACAACTGAATCAATCAAGACCTGAGCTGCAATTTCACCTCCTGACAAAATAAAATCACCTAGAGATAACTCAGGTATTTTATGAAAATCTAAAATTCTTTCATCAAATCCCTCATATCTTCCACAAATAATTGTAATACCCTTACATTTTGAAAAATTCAATGCTTCAGTTTGATTAAAAATTTTTCCCCTAGGTGATAAAGCAACTATAGGCCAATCACTTCTTTTATAACTTGAACTATTGCTAATAATATAACTTAATGCACTATCTAAAACATCAGCTTTCAAAACTTGACCAGCCCCTCCTCCGGCTGGTGGGCCATCTATTGTTTTTCTTTTATCAATTGCAAATTCCCTTAGATTATAAGTTTTTAACCTCCATAAATCATTTTTTAGTGCTTTACCTATAAGAGAATAAGATAAGGATCCAGGAAACATTTCTGGAAATGAAGTAATTACATTAGCTGTCCAAGTATAATTCTCATTCATTCTTTTTCACATTTTTAAAAGTCTTCATTTGTAAAATTTGATATTACAAACTTTTCTTCAACAGAAATTTTTGGAAAATTATTTTTGTTAAAAGTTATCAAAATAGTTGAATTATCATTATATTTAGTTATTTCTAGGATGTCCCCTGCACCATAATTAAATACTGCACTTATCTTACCAATCAATTTACTATTCAAATTTATAACACTACATCCTTCTAAATCTGAATAAAAAAAATCATTTTTTTTACAAGCATTAAACTTTTCTTTATCAGCCAACAATTTTTCTCCAATTAGTTTTAAGGATGTCTCAATATTTTTTGAAGATGATATTTTGGCTATAAATAGGTTTTTTTGAGGTGTATTATTTTTTTTATTATTTAAATCAAGATATACTCTTTCTTTTGTACTTTGTAAGATAACAGGCTCATAATTTAATATTGATGAAGGCTTATCGCAATAAGAAATAAACTTCACAAGGCCTTTTGTTCCGTAGGTTTTTACAATTTTTCCTACCACAACCCAATCATTTTTCTTACTATAAATGGTCAACTCATCTAAAATTAACCGATTATTAAAAATTAATTTATTTTTTTTCTTCAGATTCTTCACTTTTAGAGGTGTCATCAATTTTTTTATCAGTAGAAACTTTTTTGTCTACTTCCTTTAGTTTATCGTCATCTTTTTGATCTATAACATCAGATTTATCAGAAAGCTTTTTTTCTGTATCTATTTTATTCTCAGTTAATTCTAATTTTTCAACAACTTCTTTTTTATTTTCATCTTCATTATTATTATCTTCAGTTTCATTTTTAGTAGTATTTTTTTGTTCTTTTTCTAAAACTGGATCACTATCATTATTTTTCTGATCGACGGTATCTTCAACTTTGTTATTTGTATCTTCAGAAGATTTATCTTTTTCAGTATTTTGTTGTTTTTCAGATTTTGAAGCTTCTCTATCTAAGGTTGCTTTATGTTTTGTACCTTTTTTTGGGTTATTTCTTTTTTTAGGTTCTAAAATAGACAATTTTTCAAGTATTCTAGAAATTCTATCAGAAACCTGAGCCCCTTTTTTTATCCACTCATTTATTTTATCAATATTAAGATTTACGCGGTTTGGATCTTCTTTTGGCAAAAGTGGATTATAAGTACCCAATTTTTCAATAAACCTGCCATCTCTAGGCATTCGGCTGTCTGCTGCAACTACTCTGTAAAAAGGTCTTTTTTTTGAGCCGCCTCTTGTTAAACGAATTTTTATTGCCATTAATTTTCTCCTAAAAACTTATTAATATGAATAAATTTATTTTTTCTTTTTATTATGATTAATTTTAACTTCAGAAATTATAGTATTAAAAATCTTTTCTGCAAAAGCTGGATCTAAATTAGCTTCAGTAGCTATTTTAATAATCCTTTTAATTTGACGTAACTCTCTATCATGATCTGATGTAGGTAGATTATTCTTTGCTTTAATTTTTCCAATTTTATTAGTTTTTTCAAACCTTTCCCCTAACGTATAAATTAGAACAGAGTCAAGTCTGTCTATAGACCTCCTATATTCTTCTAATTTTTCTTTGTAACCTTTGTTCATTATCTTATTTTTTTTTCATTATGCCAGGGATATTTCCCATCATGTTTGAAAAATTATTCTGACTTAATTGAGAGGATAATTGCCGACTTAAGTTTGGATTTTTCTCTAAGATTTTTTCAAACTCTTCTTTCTCATTTCCAGCACCGGTTAAATTACCGAGTAAATTTCGAAGCATACCTTTTCCACTTTTTCTACCAATTTTTTTCATCATATCTGACATTTGCCTATGCATCTTTATAAGTTTGTTAAGATCTGAAACATCCTGCCCAGCACCAAAAGCAATTCTTTTTTTTCTACTTGCTTGAAGAATTTGTGGATAAGCTCTTTCTTTTTTTGTCATTGATGATATTAGAGCTATCTGTTTACCTAATATATTATCGTCAATTTTAGCACTATCTATCTGTTTAGATATTTTACCAAAACCAGGTATCATACCCATCATGCTTTTCATTCCACCCATTTTGACTGTTTGCTCTAGTTGCATTCTTAAATCATTCATGTTGAATTGACCTTTTTCTAACCTCCTTAACATCTTTTCGGTTTTGTCAGCGTCGAGTTTCTCTTGAGCTTTTTCAACTAAAGAAACAATATCTCCCATACCCAGTATTCTATTAGATACCCTAACTGGGTCGAAGACTTCAAGTTCAGTAGATTTTTCACCTATTCCAATAAACTTAATCGGTTTTTCAGTAATAGCTCTCATTGATAAGGCAGCACCACCTCTGCTGTCTCCATCTAACTTAGTAATGATAATACCATTTAGTTTACATAATTCATTGAATTTTTTTGCTACATTTACTGCATCCTGTCCGGTTAATCCATCTACAACCAGTAATGTTTCATTAGGATTAATTTTTGATTTAATTTGAATAATCTCATCCATCAAATTGTCTTCTATATGCATTCTTCCTGCAGTATCTAGAATGAAGACATCATACCCACCCAATTTTGCTTGTTGTTCAGCTCGTATGGCAATATCTAGTGGTTTCTGATTTGGAATTATCTCAAGAACATCTATTTGATTTTCATTTCCTAGGATTCTTAATTGTTCCATAGCTGCAGGTCTACTAGTGTCTAAACTAGCCATTAGCACCCTTTTATTTTCTTTTCTTTTTAAGAAGTTTGCCAATTTTGCAGAGGTTGTTGTCTTTCCTGAACCTTGAAGACCAACCATTAATATACTTGCTGGAGGTGAGTCTATTTTAAGAGAATGATCATTTTGATCTTTACCAGAAAGTAATTCTACTAATTCATCATTTACAATTTTTATAACTTGCTGACCTGGTGTAACTGATTTTATTACTGATTGACCAGTTGCTTTTACTCTAATATTCTCAATTAAATCTTTTACTACTTCTAGAGCGACATCAGCCTCTAGTAATGAAATACGTACCGCTCTTAGGGTGTTATTAACGTCTTGTTCAGTAACAATACCTTTTTTTGTGAGTTTCTCTAAAATATTCGTTAAATTTTTTGAAAGTGTATTAAACATTAATAACCCAATATCTTTAAAAATATAAAAAAGTGATCCTTAAGATAGATGACTAAATTGATATTTGGATCTAGGCTAATTTTTATTATTGGTCAAGTAGTTAGTAATTTTGCTTACTTGAAATAATATTATGATATTGTTAAGAGGTAGATATGAGTAAATTTAAAATACTATCCTTTTATGCTTTCATAAATATTGCTGATCTTCGTCAAAAAGCTGCATTTATAAAAAATGAGTGTGAAAAAAATAAAATAACTGGTTTAGTAATATTAGCAAAAGAGGGAATTAATGGCACGCTCTCCGGATTGGAAAAAAATTTGCACAAATTGATGGATTTACTCACTAATGAGATCTACGTGTGTGAAATGAATGTCAAAGAGTCTTTTTCAAAAATACCTGCTTTTGCCAGAATAAAAGTTAAAATCAAGAAAGAAATTGTTACATTTGGTGTTGATGATATTTCGTCTTACAAACAAACAGGCCAATATATTGAACCATCTGAATGGAACGATTTAATAAGTAAAGACGACATTATTACTATAGATACCAGAAATGATTATGAGGTTAGAATTGGATCTTTTAAAGGATCTATTAATCCCAAAATGCGGTCTTTTAGAGAATTTCCAAAATGGTGGAAAGAAAATAAAGAAAAAATAAAAGGAAAATCCATAGCGATGTTTTGTACTGGTGGAATAAGATGTGAAAAATCTACCAAATATCTTTTAAAAGATGGTGTTAAAAATGTTTATCATTTAAGAGGTGGCATTTTAAATTATCTCAAATCAAAAGAAAAAATAAATAGCCTTTGGGAAGGAGAATGTTTTGTTTTTGACCAGAGGGTATCAGTTGATGAAGATTTGAATAAAGGAAAGAGTATTTTGTGTTATGCTTGTAGAATACCATTAGAGCCTAAGGATCTTATAAATCCAAAATATGAAGAAGGAGTGAGTTGTCCTCAATGTTATAATAATACTAATAATTTGAGAAAAAATAGTTTTAGAGAAAGACAAAAGCAAATTCGTTTAGCTTTTGAAAAAGGTGAAAAACATCTTAAGCATTTCTAGAGGGTGAATTAATCCACAAAAAAAAATGTATTTGTTGAGTGTGAAATGAGTGATTTAAAGTTACTTTACAACGATTTGCTAAATAAAGAAAATTTTTACTATGATGAATCTCAATATAATGCTGTTAAAACATTAAATGATTTAAAAATACAAATTTTGGAAGCAGTTCCAAAGAATATTTTACCAAAATTCTTGAGAAAATTAATTATTAATAATCATTTAAAAAAAAATTCTTTTTTTCATAGTGGTGTATATTTACATGGAGGTGTAGGGACTGGAAAAACTATGATTATGAATTTATTTTTCCAGGGGTTGTATATTTCTGAGAAACGCAGAGTCCATTTTCATGAATTTATGCATGAATTCCATCAGAAAACAAAAAAAATTAGAAATGATAAACTTAAGGATCCTATTAAGAGAATTTGCGATGATATAGCAAAAGATATTAAAGTATTATGTTTTGATGAATTTCAAATAGTTGATATTACAGATGCTATGATAGTAGGTAGACTATTTGAAGAACTCATTAAAAATGGAGTAATAATAATAACTACCTCTAATTTTAAAATACATGAACTTTATAAGGATGGTCTAAATAGAAAATTATTCCTTCCATTCATAAATTTTATTGAGAAAAAGTTTAAAATTTTAGAAGTTGATAGCAAAGTTGATTATAGAAAAAAAAAGTTAAGAGTACAAAATAGGTTTTTTTTTGGAAAAAAATTTGGAAGATTTAAAAGAATTTAATCGCTTGTGGGAAAATCTCTATGATGACAATAGTACTGATTTTATAATAAATTATCAAAGTAGAGAGTTAAGGTTAAAAAAATTCTCTAATGGTATTTGTAGAATTTCATTTAGAGAATTATGTGAAAAACCATTAAGTACTTTGGATTACCTGAATCTATGTAATTATGTAAAAGTATTATTTCTTGAAAATATCCCGCAGATTAATAATTCACAAAACGATTTTGCAAGGAGATTTATAAATCTAATTGACATTCTTTATGAAGCAAAGATACAGCTGATATGTTTTTCTAGTGTAATTATTGAAGAAATTTATATAGGAAAAAAATTAGATAAAGAATTTATGAGAACCATTTCAAGATTAAATGAAATGATAAGTACTGATTGGGTTAATTGAGGGTGCTATTTTTATTAACTTTAAATTTTTCTATAAACTCTTGATATTCAAAAAAAAGTTTTCCGTTAAATGTATTTGTACTTATTAGCTTAACAGATATTAAATCTCCTATTGAAAGGGACATATTTAATTTTTCAATTGTTTTTTTCCTTTTTAATTTTCTTCTGGTATAATTTGGTAATTCTTTAAATATACATTCTCCTTGAATATGATTTTCTTTTAAAAAAAAGAAAACTCTATTATTTATAATAGTATATATAATTGCATCAAATTTTTGGTCTATAAATTTAATCATATAACTTGCTAAATACCTATAATGAGTTTGTCTTTCTGCTTTGATTGATTTGCGTTCCGTACTACTAATATGAGCACTTATTTGATTATATTTTAAAAGGTTTAATCTTCTTTTTTCGGCTAAATTCCACCCCAAAAATAAGTGCAATTGTCTATGAATTAGAAGGTCAGCATATCTTCTTATAGGAGAAGTGAAATGAACATATTTATTTAAAGACAACCCATAATGCCCACTATAATCACTAGAATAATAAGCTTGGGACATATTTTGTAGGATAATTAAACTTACTAGATTTTTTATATTAGTATCAGTTTTTTGAGTTAATAACTGGTTGAAGTGGATTGGTTGGGTTTTTTTTTCAGCTGTACCAAGTCCTAGTACTGATAAATTTCTATTTAGTTTATTAATATTAAAAATATTTGGTTTTTCGTGGTATCTATAAATCAGAGGGTAATTAGATTTTGATAAAGTTTCACCAACACAGCTGTTAGCTATTATCATGAAATTTTCAACTAATTTATGAGAAGTTAAAGGTTTATTTTGGTTCAGATCAAGACTATTATCTGAAATATTATTGATAATCTTTGGTTCTGATATCTTTATATCAAGAGATTTAGAGTTAATTTTTTTTAATATTTTATTTGCTAGATATAAATTTTTAACTAGATCAACTTTCGAATTATTTCCTATATTTTTTTTTGTAATTAATTCTTCAACTTGATCATAATTCAAATTATATCTTACTTTAATTTTTCCCTTATAAAATGTATGTTCTAACTTATTACCTTTTTCATCAAAAGCTATTTTTACAGCAATAGCATATTTTATTTTTTTTTCTTCTAATGAGCACAAGTCGTTAGAAATTTCTTTTGGCAGCATAGGGATAACTGTATCGAAAAGATACGTTGAATTACCTCTAAAAAGAGCTTCATTATCTAATTTGCTGCTGATTTCAAAAAATGAAGATACATCAGCAATAGCAATCCATATCTCGCAAAAAATTTTATTTTTGTATTTAGAAATTGGGAAGTGTGCAAATATTGCATCATCGCGATCTTTTGCATTTATTGGATCTATTGTAACAAAAGGAATTTTTGTAAGATTTATTTCGTGAAGTGATTTTTTTCTTTTAATTTTATTTAATTCATAAATAACTTCATTTGGGAACTTCTCAGATAGATCTAATTCTTTAGCAGACAAGTATGAATATAAATCTGTTCTTTTACTATCACCATGCATTTTTTCAATCTTGTTAACAACAATCTTGTCATCTATTTTTTTTAATGGAATTTCAACTTCTAAAATTTGATCTGCTTTTAAATCTTTTTTTGCAATATCTTCAAGGTAAATTGGAAAATCAAAAATTCTGTTGGTTGGATTTATAAATACCTTATTATCCTTACAATTAGAAATTCCAAAAGTTCTTTTGGAAAAATTTTTCAATGGTTTAATTAATTTTGCAGTGAAATAATTAGGTTGTTTTTCATCAAGTAAACTAGTTCTTACTATCAATTTATCTCCAACTGAAGGATTTACTTTATGAGATTTCCTTTCACGAAGTTTTATTATTGGTAATGCAAATCTTAAATTCCATAAAGGAGGTTCTAGAAAAATTTTTCCTGAAGAATCAATATTATTTACTATTAATATATCAACTGAAGATATTTTTGATTTCAGGATAGGCTTACTTTGGTATTTTTTTTTTTTGTGGGAATATTAGGAAATAATCTTTTTAATATTGTTAAATAGTGCGATTCTAGGTCTAATGTTTGAATTATTTTTTTATGACTATTTAAATATCTATTAGAAATTACAAACTCTTTGAGTTCTGTTTCCGTAAGATAATTATTTAAAAAACTAATAGGATCCATTGTTAATTTAAACTATTTCTTTTTTTTATTATTAATTAGTTCTAAAGCAGTTTTTAGATCTATTTCTTCTAACTTATCTTTATTTTTTATACTTACATTATTTTTTTTATACTTGATATAAGGTCCAAATCTACCATTCATTAATTGAATATCCCCACCCTCTGGATGAATACCTATTACTCTTATTACTGAAGCTGCTCCTTTGCTATTAATTTTTTTCTTTGAATTTTCTGATAATAACTCAACTGCTCTATTCATACCAATTGAAAGAAATTCTTCCAAATCTTTGATATTAGCGTAGGTGTTAATATGTTTTATATATGGACCATATGGTCCAATTGCACAATGTATGGGTTCATTATCTTCGGGATGTTTTCCTAAAACTTTTGGTAAATCTAAAAGTTTTTTAGCAATTTCAATTGTTACTTTGTTGGTTTCAAAATTTTTGGGGATAGATGTCCTTTTTGGCTTAGGGTTTTGTTCTGAGCTATCACCTAATTGAACATAAGGCCCAAATCTTCCAGATTTCAAAAAAATTTCTTCACCATTATTGTCTACTCCAATAGAATCATCATTAGATTTCTCATTAAGACTTTCTGCAGTCATAACACCAAAAGGTCTCACAAACTTACATTCAGGATAGTTTGAACAGCCAATGAAAGCGCTTCCGGATCTCGAAGTTCTTATGGAAAGTTTGCCATCATTACAATTTTGGCATAATCTAGGATCTTTTTTATCGTCAGTATCCGGGAATATATGTGGAGTAAGTATATGATTTATTCTTTCAAGAACTTCAGAAATACGTAAATCATTAGCTATTTCTAAAGTAGGAAAAAATTCTCGCCAAAATTTTGTTAAAATCCCAACCCACTCAGATTTACCAGATGAAATATTGTCCAATTCAACTTCTAACTCAGCAGTATAGTCATATCCTACATATTTTTTGAAATACTCAGTAAGAAAAATAGATATTAATTTTCCTTTATCTTCTGGGATGAGACGATTCTTTTCTTTTCTTACATATTGCCTTGATTGTATCGAAGAAACTGTTGAAGCATAAGTTGAAGGTCTTCCAATTCCTAAATCAACCATTTTCTTTATTAGAGAAGCTTCTGAATATCTTGGCTTTGCTTGTGTAAAATGTTGTTGGGGGATTACTTTTTCTACATAAACTTCTTTTCCTTTTTCAAGAATGGGTAATTCTTTATTTTCATTACTATTTGCGTCTTCACTTTCATCATAAGAAAATGCTTTTCTAAAACCTTCGGAAATTATAACGCGACCTATTGCTTTCAATGAGTTAATTTTGGTTTCATTTTTTAAAATAACCGTGGTCGTTTCTGAAATCTCGTCTTCCATTTGAGACGCGAGAGCTCTATTCCTTATTAATTCGTATAATTTCTTTTGATACATGTCTTGTAAATTTAAATTTTCTGCATTCTTGCTAATATCAGTTGGTCTTATACATTCATGAGCTTCTTGTGCATTAGCAACTTTATTCTTATAAAACCTAGGTTTTCCAGGTAAATATTTAATCCCATATATTGCTTTAATAGTGTTTCTGGTTGCAGAAACAGCTTCAGGAGCCATATCAATTCCATCAGTTCTCATATAAGTAATGTAGCCAGCTTCATATAATTTTTGGGCAACCGACATAGTTTGCTGCGTCCCCATGTAAAGTCTATTATTAGCTTCTTGTTGAAGTGTCGAAGTCAGAAAAGGGGGTAAGGGTTTTCTTTTTTTTGGAATGGAAGATACGTCATGAATATAAAAGGTAGAGCTTTGGAACTCTCCTACTATTTCATTAGCCATTTTTTCTGTATTAATTGTTAATTTTTCTATTTTTTTGTTTTTATATTCTATCCCTTTTGCCTGAAAATTCTTTGTTTTTTCATAATTTAACATTACGTTGATTGACCAATATTCTTGTGGTTTGAAAGATTCTATTTCCATCTCTCTTTCAACAATAAGTCTCAGAGTAGGAGATTGTACTCTTCCTGCAGATTGAAAACCAAAACCTACTTTCATAAGAGAAGGCGATAAATTATACCCTAACAAATAATCTAAAGCTCTTCTTGCTAAGTATGCTTCTATTAAAGGAACATCTAAATTACGAGGATTATTGATAGCTTCTAAAACTGCAGATTTTGTAATTGCATTAAATACTATCCTTTGGATTTTAGTATCATTGGTAACACTTTTTTGTTTTCTTAAAATTTCAACTAAATGCCAAGAGATAGCTTCACCTTCTCTGTCAGGATCGGTTGCTAAAATAAGATGATTATCTTTTACAAGTGCTGATTTTATTTCTGATATATATTTGGTGCTTTTAGGGTTTATTTGCCACTTCATGGAAAAATTGTTATTTGGATCAACAGATCCTGTCTTGTCGTTCAAATCTCTAACATGTCCATATGAAGCTAAAACAGTGAATGCACTCCCTAAATAGGTATTAATTGTTTTAGCTTTTGCGGGTGACTCTACTACTACTACTGCCATTTAAAAAACCATATCATTCAAATACTTCTTCCACCAACTGTTAGGCCACTAATATAAACAGTTGGTTGACCCACTCCAACAGGAACCCATTGACCAGCTTTACCACAGTTTCCTATTCCAGCATCTAATGATAAATCATTACCTATTCCTTGAATTTTTTTCATAGCACTTGGTCCATCACCAATAAGAGTAGCACCTTTAACTGGATACAAAATATTACCATTTTCTACTTTATATGCTTCTGTACAGGAGAATACAAATTTACCATTTGTTATATCAACTTGCCCTCCAGAAAAACCTACAGCGTATATTCCGTCTTTCAATTCTTTTAATAAGTTTTTAGGATCTTCTTTTCCGGAAGACATAAATGTATTTGTCATTCTTGGCATAGGAGGATGTGCAAAGCTTTGACGTCTTCCATTTCCAGTAGACCAAGTATTCATTAATCTAGCATTTTGTCTATCCTGCATGTAGCTTTTCAAAATACCATTTTCAATAAGTATATTTTTTTTGCTTGGCGATCCCTCATCATCGAAAGTAATCGATCCTCTTCTATCAGGTATAGTGCCATCATCAATTACAGTTACATTTTCAGATGCAACCTTTTTACCTATTAAATCAGTAAAAGCTGATGTTTTTTTTCTATTGAAATCACCTTCTAATCCATGCCCAACAGCTTCATGTAACATAACTCCTGGCCAACCTGAACCTAAAACTATGTCCATTACACCAGCAGGAGCTGGTTTTGCATTTAGATTTACTTTTGCTATTCTTATAGCTTCATTGACATGATTTTTCCAAATTTCTTCCTTCATAATTTCTGATAGATTATATCTACCTCCACCACCGGAAGAACCACTTTCTCTTCTACCATTTTCTTCAATTATAACTGAAATATAAATCCTTACCATTGGTCTTATATCATTTAGGATTTGTTCTTCTGGTTTCAAAATAAAAACTTCTTGTAAAGACGCATTAAGACTTACAGAAACTTGTTTAATGTTTTTATCAGCTTGTCGGGTGTATTCATCAATTTTCTTAAGTAATTGTATTTTTTTTGATAATTCTATATTATGAAAAGGATTTTCGTTTGAATAAATCCTTTTAGATTTATTATTTAAGTTTAGTTTGTTTTTTTTTATAAGATCAGATTCTTTATTTGAAAGAGATATACTTTCAGAAGCATTTCTTATCTTATCAATATTTATTTCTGAAGAATGAGAGTAAGCAGTTCTTTCTCCTTTTACAGCTCTTATTCCAAAACCCTCTTTAGAACTGAAGGAGGATTGTTTTAATTTTTTATTATCAAATAAGAAACTTTCATTTTGAGATCTTTCTAAGAAAAGTTCACCATCATCAACTTTTTGGATTGATGCCTTTAAGAAAAATAAAGTTTTTTTTAAATCTAAATTATTTTCAAAGGGTTTAAAGGTTGCGTCTAATTCACTCATTACGTTCATCTCAAAAATTGTTTAAACAAAAATTAATTTTTTTTTGATTTAAACTAGTTTTTTAATTACTACAAACATATATTTATAGATGTGATATATAATTTCCTTTTTAAGGGGGGGGGTCAATGCATTTTTTTTCCAACGTTTTTTATAAATTATTTTTATCAATTTTATTGTTTATAATCCCTCTATTTGCACTAGGATTAGATAATTTTAATGATTTAGAGGTAATTGGTAAACCTGAATATGGTGGTATAAATTTTCAACCTGCAGTGACTGAACTAGCAAGAGACATTCTGTGGCTTGATAATTTTTTGTTAATTATTATTACTTCAATATCTCTATTTGTTATAATATTATTAGCCATTGTTTTTTTTAGATTTAACAAAAAATCAAATCCTGAACCAGCAAACTTTACTCACCATTCTACATTAGAAATCACATGGACATTAGTTCCTACGGCAATATTAGTTGTGATTGGAGCTTTCTCGCTACCTATGTTATTTAAACAGCTTAATATACCTGAGTATGACATTACAATTAAAGCAACGGGCAACCAATGGTATTGGTCATATGAATACCCAGATAGTGAAATTTCTTTTGATTCTTTTATGTTAACAAAAGAGGAATTATCAAAGCACGGTTATTCAGATGATGAATATTTGTTAGCCACTGATAACCCGGTCATTGTGCCAGTAGGATCCGTTGTGAGAATGCAAGTAACAGGTGCTGATGTCCTTCATGCTTGGAAAATACCTGCTTTTGGTGTTCATCTGGATGCAGTACCAGGTCGATTAAATGAGGGTTGGTACAAAGTAGATAAAGAGGGAACGTATTTTGGTCAATGTTCTGAACTTTGTGGATTAAATCATTCATATATGCCGATTGTAGTAAAAGCAGTTACTAAAGAAAAATATAAAAGATGGATAGAACAAGCTACTATTGAATTCTCTTCTGTGCCAAATATTAAGAATATAAATTTAGCAAAAAAATAAATTTTAGATAGAAGTATAATTTTTAAATGATTAAGTCTAATAACATTTATATAAGTTCTGTTGAGCCTTCAGCTTTTGATTACTTAGAACTTTTGAAAATAAGGGTTATGCGTCTAGCAATATTTACTGCTGGAGTTGCTATGATTATTGCACCTATGCCTTTGAATCCTTTCATTTCTTTAGGTTCTATTGTGTGTATTGCTCTAGGAGCCGGTGCATCTGGTGCACTAAATATGTGGTGGGACTCAGACATCGACTCAGTAATGAAAAGAACTTCAGCAAGGCCAATACCAAGTGGTAAAATTACTTCTGATCAAGCACTAAGTTTTGGTATTTTTCTTTCAGTTTTTTCAGTAATATTTCTTGGATTGTTTGCAAATTTATTATCAGCTTTACTTTTAGCGATAACAATAATTTTTTATATTTTTGTTTACACAATGTTTTTGAAAAGAACTACTCCTTACAACATAGTTATAGGAGGTGCTGCTGGAGCATTTCCACCTTTGATAGGTTGGGCTGTATCTACTAATTCAATCGGTATTGAAGGCATTTTATTATTTTTATTGATTTTTTTATGGACTCCACCCCATTTTTGGTCCCTTTGTCTTACAACTAGAAAAGATTATTCAGTAACTAAAGTACCCATGCTGACCGAAACTCATGGTGTGAAAGTGACTAAATTACAAATATTTATATATAGCTTAATTCTTGCAATTCCCTCAATTATGATATCATTTACAAGCATTGGAGGATTTATATATTTTATTTCTTCAATATTTTTAAATATTATATTCATTTTTAATGCCTATGTACTTATGATTAACAATCCTTCTAAGGAAGGTATTTTTGTCAAAGAAAAAAGACTTTTCTTGTATTCTATATTTTATTTATTTATAACTTTTTTGCTTTTATTATTAGAACATTTTACTAAATTTTTCTTGCCTTCATACTTAATTATTATTGAGGATTTATTATGGATTTGAATAAATCAAACGAAGATCTAATTCAAAAAAGAAAAAGTAGAAATCTGTGGTTAGCTTTAAGTTTGGGTTTATTCATTGTTATTGTCTTTTTAGTTACAATTGGAAAACTCTCTGATGGAAATTTAATAGAAGGTTTTGATCATGCATTAAGACCTAGTTTATTAGAGGAGTAGAAAATTGGATAAAAAGAAAAAAACTATTTTTTATCTTGTTTTTTTAGTTTTTTTTATGGGATCGGCATCATTTTTATCAGTGCCTTTTTATAATTGGTTTTGTAAAGTAACTGGATATGGTGGTACTACAAGTTATGCTCAAAAAGAATCTGAAATAATTTCTGATCGCGTAATATCCATCAGGTTTGATGCGTCGTTAGAGAAGGGACTTGCCTGGGAAGTAAAACCCATCCAACGTGAAATGACAATTAACTTAGGGCAAACGGGTTTGGCTTTTTATGAAGCGTATAATCCAACTGATAAACCAATTGCAGCACAAGCTAGTTTTAACGTAGTTCCTTTTTCTGTAGGAAGTTTTTTTAATAAAATTGAATGCTTTTGTTTTACAGAGCAAGTTTTATTACCTGGAGAAAAAATAAAAATGCCTGTTTCATTTTACGTAGATCCTGACTTAATTACAAATATTGAGTCTAAAAATGTTACTTCGGTTACACTTTCTTATACATTTTATGAGATTGACCTACCTGAAACTGCAAGCTATTCATATGATAATAACTTTCTCACATCAAAATTATTAAGTTTATAATAGGAAACATTACCATGGCACATGAAAAAAATCATGACTACCACATACTAAGCCCAAGTATTTGGCCTTTTTTAAGTGCTGTAGGTGCATTTATTTTATTATTAGGAAGTGTTTTATTTTTTCATAATTATACATCAGTTGTCCTTTTTATAGGATTACTATTGGTAATTTATTGTATGTATGGATGGTGGTCAGATGTAATTACTGAGAGTCATATTGGCGATCATACCCCTGTAGTTAAAATTGCTCTTAAATATGGAGTAATTATGTTTATTGTCTCAGAGGTTATGTTTTTTAGTGCTTGGTTTTGGAGCTTTTTTAAGCACGCCTTGTACCCTATGGAAGCTATTGGTTCTACTTGGCCTCCTGTTGGTATTGAAACTTTTGATCCTTGGCATTTGCCACTAATTAATACACTAATATTATTATGTTCTGGTGCTGCCGCTACATGGGCTCATCACGCAATTGCGCACGAAAATAATAGGAAAGATTTGGTTAATGGTCTAATAATAGCAATACTTTTAGGTATTCTTTTTACTATTTTTCAGGTTTATGAATATACTCATGCAGCTTTTAGTTTTTCAGGTAATATATATGGAGCCAACTTTTTTATGGCAACAGGTTTTCATGGATTTCATGTTATAGTAGGAACTATCTTTTTGGCAGTTTGCTTGTTTAGAGCTTTAAAAGGTCATTTTACTCCAGAAAGTCATATTGGTTTTGAAGCAGCCGCATGGTATTGGCACTTTGTCGATGTGGTTTGGCTATTTTTATTTGCAGCTATATATATCTGGGGATCATAATCTGGTAATTAAGCTTTATTATAATTTGAGAACACTTTAAATTATAATTTTTGATTTATTGGTGAAAAAAATTGTTAGCGAAGCGTTTATTATTTCCAGTAAGTTTAGGACTTTTTGGAGTATGTGTTCTTTTTAGTCTAGGCACTTGGCAATTAAATAGACTTAATTGGAAAAACAACCTTATCAATGAAGTATCAAAAAGCATTGCGATGAAACCTCAATTAATGGACATAGAAAATATTGATATTAGTTCCCAGTATTTACCTATAATTTCTGAGGGTAAATTTTTAGAAAATGAAATTAATGTTTTATTTTCTTTAAAAGGATATGGACCTGGTTTTAAGGTTATTAAACCATTTGAATTAAAAAATGGCGATGTAATTTTAGTGGATTTAGGGTTTGTTAAAGAAAGCAAAAAAAAATTTAAAAGGGAAATTAATGACATTAAAATTTCAGGTAACATTTTTTTTCCAAATGAAACAGATTATTTTACTCCATCACCAAATTTGCAAAAAAATATATGGTTTTCTAGAGATTTAAAAAAAATGGCTGATTATCTCAAAACTAAATCTATTATGGTTATATTGTCTTCTGAAATTAGTGACAAAAATATAGTCATTACCCCATTAACTCCTAATTTTATAAATAATCATCTACAGTATTCTATAACTTGGTTTGGTATGGCAATCTCTTGGCTTTTTATGTCTATTTATTTAATAATTCGAGTAGTTAAAAACCACAAAAAAGCGAAATTAAAAAATGTTATATAAATCAACAAGGGGAAAAATTAGGAATGTTTCATTTAAAGATGTTTTGTTTTCTGGATTAGCACCAGATGGTGGATTATACATCCCTGAAAAACTACCTAGTCCAGATCTCTTCAATGTTAGTACTTTTAGTGAAAAAAAATATGACGAAATTGTACAAATAGTCTTGAAACCTTTTATGGGTAGTTTTTTTGATGATGACCAGTTTAAGCAAATAACAAAAAATGCATATAAAAATTTTAAAACCCGTAATAAATGTGAATTAATTAGTTTGTCAAAAGACCACATGCTACTAGAATTATTTCATGGTCCTACATATGCTTTTAAAGATTTTGCAATGCAAATGATTGCTCAAATGTTTCAAGAAGCTTTGAAAAAGATTAAAAAGTCAATTAATATAATTGTTGCAACTTCTGGCGATACTGGAGCAGCAGCAGTTAATGCTTTTAGAAACTTAGAAAATATAAATTTATATGTTTTATATCCAAATAAACGTATTTCTGAGATTCAACGTCGTCAAATGACCACTGTGGAAGCTTCAAATATCACAATTTTTTCTGTAGATGGTACTTTTGATGACTGTCAATCATTGGTAAAAACAATCTTCAATGATGTTACTTTATCCAAAAAAATTTCATTAACTGGTGTAAATTCAATTAATTGGGTAAGGATTATATCCCAAGTGGTTTATTATTGTTTCGCTGCAAGTAGAATTAATCCCCAAAAAAAAATAGATTTTTGTATACCAACTGGAAACTTTGGAAATATTTATGCAGGATATATAGCTAAAAAAATTGGAACTAATATTGATAAATTAATTATAGCTACCAATGTCAATGACATTTTGCATAGAACCTTTACTACTGGTCGTTATTTTAAAGATAAAGTTTATAAAACTCATTCTCCTTCAATGGATATTCAAATTTCATCAAATTTTGAAAGACTTTTACATCATACATACAATAATCCAAAAATTGTAAAAAATCAAATGGAGCAATTGAAATCAAGTGGTTTTTATGAAATTGAAGATTCAAAATTAAATGAATTGAAGAAAAACTTTTCAAGTGGTGTAGCTACAGAAGAAGAAACTTTACTAGAAATATCTAAAGTTTATGAAGAATCTAAATTAGTTATTTGTCCACATACTGCGGTCGGTACTTTTGTTTCAAGAAAATTTTTAAATAAAAACAAAGTAATGATTACTCTGGCAACTGCACACCCTTCAAAATTTATTGACTCCGTTCAAAATGCTTTGGGCGAGACTATAGTTCAACCAGATGAAATGAAAGAGTTGTATTTTAAAAAAGAAAGCGTTATTGATGCACCAAATGATGTAAGTTTTTTTAAAAATTATTTAACGAAAGAGAGTTAATGTGACAATTTCTATAGATACGCTTAAAAACGGAATCAGAGTTATAACTGAAGAGATATCTTCCATTGAAAGTGTATCTGTTGGTATTTGGATAAATGCTGGAAGTCGTAATGAAAGAAAAGAAGAAAATGGTATTGCTCATTTTTTAGAACATATGGCATTTAAAGGAACTAAAAAGAGAAATGCTCTTCAGATTGCTGAAGAAATTGAAAATGTAGGTGGTTTTATAAATGCTTATACTAGTAGAGAGATTACATGTTATTATGCAAAAGTTTTAAAAAATCATTTACCACTAGCTGTGGAAATACTTTCAGATATTATATGTAATTCTATTTTTAACAAAAAAGAGATTGAGGTTGAAAAAGGAGTTATAATTCAAGAAATAGGAATGATGAAAGATACTCCCGATGATGTAATTTTTGAATTACTTCAAAAAGAAGCATTTGCCGATACTTCATTAGGGAGATCTATTTTAGGTTCTACAGAGAACATTCAATCTTTTAAAAGGCAAAATTTTGTTGACTTTATAGATAATAATTATTTTGCTGAAAAAATAGTTTTATGTGGTGCTGGAAATTTAAAGCACAAAGATTTATGTAAATTGGCCGAAAATTTAAAAAATATTAAAGCTTCGAAAAAGCAAACTAAAATAAGTAAGATTGCATTTAAAGGTGGTGAAAATAGAGTAATTAAAGATCTAGAACAAGCACATTTTGCAGTGGGGTTTAAAGCCCCAAATTTAAAAAGTCCTAAACTTTTTGCTGGTAAATTGTTTTCAGTAATAATGGGGGGTGGAATGTCTTCGAGGCTTTTCCAAGAGATTAGAGAAAAGAGAGGGCTTTGTTATTCCATAGGAACTTCTTTTGATTGTTATTCAGATAATGGAATATTTTTATCCTATGCTGGGACTTCTGGAGAAAAAGTCAAAGAACTTTCTGAAGTTATTGCTTTAGAATTTAAGAAATCTATTACAAGTATAACCGAAAGTGAAGTTGAAAGAGCTAAGACTCAATTAAGATCAAGTTTGTTGATGGGGCTTGAAAATTCTTCTAGTAGAAGTGAGAGGTTAGCAAGGGGATTGATTATTTGGGATAAATTAGTTGAGGTTCAAGAAACAATAGCAAAAATAGAATCTGTTAAGCTTATGGACGTAAAAAATTTTGGTTTAGAAATGTTTCATAATTCTTACCCTGCGATGGCTTTATATGGTAAAGTTAAAGATGCTTTAGATGTTGATCAATTTTCACAAAAGCTTCTGAATTGATAACAGCTTTGATTAATTTATTTTCAAAAACTAAACCAATAATATTATCAGAAAGATTAATTATAAGATTACCAGTTATTGCAGATTATGAAAATTGGGTTATTTTAAGAAAAAAATCTGAAAATTTTTTGAACCAGTGGGAACCTGAAAAAGATTTAAACTATTACTCAAAGAATTTATTTGTTAAGAGAGTTAAATGGGCCAAAAAAAATTTTGATTTAAAAATAGTATTACATTTCTTTCTTTTTTTACGATCTAATTATCAGCTAGTGGGTGGCATAACTTTGGATAATATTCGTTATGGTCCTTTTCAATCAGCAACATTAGGATATTGGCTTGGGGAAGAATTTTCTAAAAAGGGAATTATGACTGAGGGTTTAAATTCTTTGATCACATATGCTAATAAGACTGTGGGTATATCAAGGATTGAGGCAGCAACTCTTCCAAATAATTTAGCTTCAAGAAGACTTTTAGAAAATTGCAATTTTAAATATGAAGGAGTTGGTCAGTACTATCTACAAATAAAAGGAAAGTGGCAACACCACATTTTATATGCAAATATATTTGATACTAGAAAAAGTCGATCAAAAATATCATTTGGATCTTAAATATGAGTTCTAATTTAAGTCAATTTATTAAAATCTTAAAAAAAGAACTAAGTGAATCTCAAATTATAAGAACAGGTTCATTTGAGGTAATAGATCCAAGAGACAGACTTTTGAACAAATCGGAAATTTGCATTAAACCAAAGAATACTAAAGAAATTTCTTTAATATTAAAATTGGCGTATAAATTTATGGTCCCAATAATCCCACTTGGTGGGAGCACTGGTTTAGTGGGTGGTCAAATTGCGTCTCAAAATAATCAAGTTACGTTATCGCTAGAGAAACTTAATGAAATAAAATTTCTTAAAAAAAGTAATTTATTAAAAGTCCAATCTGGAGCTATTTTATCAAATGTAAAGAATATTGCTTTAAATCATGGAAGACACTTTCCATTAGCTCTTGCATCAGAGGGCTCATGTCAAATAGGAGGAAATTTGGCTACAAATGCAGGTGGTTTAAATGTAATTAAATATGGAAATGTTAGGGATTTATGCTTAGGTTTGGAGGCAGTTTTACCTAGTGGAAAAATATTATCATCTATGAAGTCTCTAAAAAAAAATAATATGGGATTTGATTTAAAAAGTCTTTTAATTGGATCAGAGGGTACTTTAGGAATTATTACTTCAGCAATATTAAAAACATTTCCAATTCCCAAAAACCCTATTTCAATTTTTTTTTCAGTGAATAATTTAAAAGATGTTTTATTTATTTTTGAAAAAATTTCTAATGATTTTCAAGAAAGAATTTTAGCTTTTGAATTAATTAAAATTACCGGTATTGAATTGATAAAAGAGACAGGATTTTTTATAAATAATCCTTTTAGCAAAAAAACAAATTGGATGGTTTTGATGGAGGTGGATATAAATTTAGGATCAATAAGTCTAAAAGAAATCTTAGAACAAGTTTTATATGATTTAATTTTGAAAAAAAGAATAGTAGAAGTTTTTTTTGCAAATACTATAAATCAAAGAGATGAATTTTGGAAAATAAGAGAATTAATTCCAGCTGCAAATAGAAAAAAAGGTTCTATTTGTTCAAATGATATATCGGTACCTATTGAAACAATTCCAGAATTTGTTACTAAATTAGATAAATCTATTTCATTATTTTCAAAAGATTTTTTAGTTAATTGCTTTGGTCACGTAGGAGATGGTAATTTACACTATAATATTTTCCCAGTATCTGAAAATACTAGAGCAAATCTAGAAAAAAAGAGATTGCAATTATTAAATATTGTGAATGATCTAGTTCATAAATATTCTGGTTCTATAAGCGCAGAACATGGTATTGGAAGGTTGAAAGTAAGTGAATTAAATAAATTTGAAGATCCAGGAAAAGTTTATATGATGAGGCTAATAAAGTCTGTTGTAGATCCTAAAAATTTATTAAATCCAGGTGTTATTTTCTAACTAACAATTATAACTATTTGGGTCTTTCAAGCTCAAATTTTGTACTTACAGATGTATAATCTTTATAGCCCATTCGAGCAATAGGATCATAACTTAATACATCAAAGATACCATTTTTTAGAATTTTGTCATTTATATGCACTCCAACGACTTTTCCTATAACCATATTATTTCTAAAACCAGGGAGCTTCAAAACTTTGTAAAGGTTACATTCTAATGATGCAGGGGATTTCTTAACTCTTGGGATATCAATTTTAATACAATTAGATTTTTCTAATTTAGCCAATATGAATTCGTCAATATCTTTAGGATAATTTCCTGAAGTTTGATTCATTTGTTGTAACAGATCTTTCCCAACTATATTAATAACAAAGCATTTAGTATCAATAATATTTTTAAGAGTATCTTTTAATGAATCATCATTTTTTTTTTGTCCTGTAGTTGAAAACATTACCATAGGAGGATTATCTGCGATAGCATTAAAAAAACTATAAGGTGCAAGATTTACATTTTTTTCTTTATCAATAGAAGAAATCCAACCTATTGGTCTAGGTGAAACAATTGCCTTAAAAGGATCATGTGGTAGATTATGTCCTGATTTTGGATCATAAAACATTTAATTTACTTTCAATGAAATCAATACTTGATAATCAATATAAATTATTTAATTTTTAAATTAGATAATTTAACTATAAAACTACATTCCAAATATTTTAACAAGTTAATTTATATTTTTTGATATGATTGAATTTAAATATGAATCTCCAAGTGATGAAGAAAGAATTGAAAATTTACTAGATCTAGTTTTTTCTCCAACAAGAATTAATTTAAGCTCTTATTCTTTAAGAAAGAAAGTTCCTAAAATAAAAACACTTTGTTTTGTTGCTAAGAATATTGATGGTTCAATTTTAGGTGTAATTCGTTATTGGCCTATTTTAATAGGAGAAAGGAAAAATTTATCACTTTTAATAGGCCCAATAGCAATTCATCCTACATTTCAAGGTGAAGGTTTAGGTTCTTATTTAATTAATCATTCAATCAAAATATCAAAAAAATATGGTTGGAAAAGGGCGATATTAATTGGAGATATTGATTACTATAAATCTTTCGGGTTCTTTCAACAATATAGAAATAAAATAGAATTTCCTCCACCTACTGATCCAAAAAGGATATTATTGCTTGAATTAGAAAATAATTCTTTTAAAGGAATCGAAGGTAAAGTAAATAGATTTTGTTAGGAAATAATTATTGTTAAACGGTTTGGACATACTTGATATCTTCTAAATACTGAACAACTTTTTTTCGGATTGTTTCATAATTTTCTTCTAGGGCATTATCCACAATTTTTTTCATTTGTGACAATTTTATATTTCTTAAAATTGATTTAACAGGGGCAATACTGTCTGGTTGCATTGACAAGGTTTTGAAACCCAAAGAACATAGTACTAAAGCCTCAATAGGTTTTCCAGCATCTTCACCGCAATAACTTAATGGTAATTTATATTTTTCACTTTTTATTATAATTAATTTTAGAAATGATAAGAAACTATTGCTTAAAAAATCGTATCTTTTTCTAACTTTTTCATTTTCACGATCAGCAGCAAAGAAAAATTGTTTTAGGTCATTCCCACCAACCATTAGAAAATCAACATTTTTAAAAAATGAATTTGGTGCAAAAGCAAGGCTAGGAACTTCCAACATTGCTCCTATTTTGATTAATTTAGGAATAATTCGGTTTCTCTTCTTTTCTCTATCTATTTCTTCTAATATGATATTTTTGGCGTGAAAAAATTCTTTAGGCTCTGTTACTAAAGGAATAACAATGTTCAAATTTCTGCCTTTAGCACCTCTAATCAATGCTTGAACTTGCATTTTAAAAATACCTGATCTTTCTAATGTAAGTCGTATTGCTCTCCACCCTAAAGTTGGGTTTGGTTCTATTTCTGGAGTAATCGATGGGAGTATTTTATCACTTCCAATATCTAATGTTCTAAAGTAAACAGGATTTGAGCCAGCTGAATCTAACACTTTACAATAAATTTCAGCTTGTTCGGATCTTTTAGGTAATTTATTACTAATTAGAAATTGTAATTCAGTTCTATATAACCCAACACCATCTGCTCCAGAATCAATCATTGAGGGTAGGTCAGCCATTAAACCTGCATTCATCATTAAAAATATTTTTTTATTATCAAGAGTTCTTGCTTCAAGATTTTTTAAGGTTACAAATGTTTTTTTAGCTTTCGTTCTTAATTCTAATTTACTTTTATATAATAATGAAATGGTTTTTTCAGGTCTTAAATGTACTATTCCTTGATCAGCATCTAATATTATCTCATCTCCATTTGATGATTTATTTATTATATCTTTTGTTTGTATTAATAGAGGGATATTTAACGCTCTACAAACAATAGTAGTATGGCTTCCTACAGAACCATCTTCTAATATTATTCCACTTAATTTATGTCTTAAAGAAACTAACTCTAAAGGGCTAATATTTCTTGCAATTAAAATTGGTTCTTTTATGTTTTCCAGGTTAAGTTGAGTTTTTTGATTTGTAAGAATTTTAAGTAGAATGTTTGAAATTTCGTAAAATTCATTAAGTCTTTCTTTGAAATAAAAATTTTGAACTTTGGCAATCCTTGATTTTGTGGTTGTCTGTTCTTTTTCTACTGCAACAATTGCAGATAAGCCACTATCTATTGATGTCTCCATTCTTTTTATCCAACTTTTATCCTCAATTAAAAGTTTATGTGTTTCCAATATTTCTAAAAATTCGCTTTTCTTTTTGAAATGTTTTTTACTTATTATCTCAGATAATTGATTATTAAGTTTGCTAATACTTTTTTTTAGTTTTTGCTTTTCAAGTTTTGGGTTGTCAGCTATTGGATTTGTAATTTTAATTTGGGGTTCCAATAAAATTGTTATTCCGATCACAATACCTTCTTTTCCTATTAATCCATTTATAGATACTGGATTTTTTTTATCATGAATAAGTTCATCACTACCATCTTTACTAGTAAAAGCACCTAATTCAGCCATTTCAGCAATTACCATTGCTACTATTTCTAATCCGTAGACATCATCTTCGGTATAATCGCGATTTTTAAGATTTTGTATTACTAAAACCCCAAGAATTTTTCCTAAGCGTTGTATTGGAACACCAAGGAAAGAATTATAAATTTCTTCACCAGTCTCGGGAAGATATCTAAAACCCTTAGTTTTGGATACTTGAGATGTTTTTATTGGTTCTGCAGTAGCAGCAATTTTTCCTACAAGTCCTTGTCCAATATTTAGTTGTGAATAATGTACAGCTTTTGAGAGAAGTCCTTCAGTAGCATAAAGTTCAAGTATATTACTTCTATTCATTAAATAAATAGAACAAACTTCAGATCTCATAGAATCTGCTATTATTTTCACAATTTTATTCAGTCTAGCTTGGGCTTCTCCTAGTTCAGATAACGTTTTTTTAAGTCTTTTAAGTAAATTCCTTGAGTTAAAATTATTATTTGGCAAAATCATTAAGTTATACCTTGCTTAGTCCGAATGCCTCATGAAGAGCTTGAACAGCTAACTCAAGATACTTTCTTTCTACGAGTACTGAAATTTTAATTTCAGATGTAGAAATGACCTTTATATTAATGTTTTCATCACCTAACGTTTTGAACATAGTTTGTGCTATTCCTGAATGACTACGCATTCCTATTCCAACAATTGATATCTTTGAAACTTCTGTATCCACATCTAATTTTGTATATTCTAGGATATTTTTATTTTTATCATTCTCTAATGAATTTTTGGCCATTTCAACTTGATCAGTAGGGCATGAAAAAGTAACATCTGCTAAGTTATTATCAGATATATTTTGAATTATCATATCAACATTTATATGGGCTTTTGATAAGCAGTCAAAAACAATTCCCGCAACTCCTGGTTTATCTTTAACGCCTAGAATAGTTAGCTTTGCTTCATTTTTTGAGAATGTAATTCCCGATACCACACGTTTTTCCATTATATCCTCCTCATCACACAATATTGTACCTGAACCCTCATTAAAACTATTAAGAACACGTACCTTTACCTTATGCTGCATTGCTAATTCTACGGACCGAGTTTGTAAAACTTTTGCCCCAAGAGAAGCAAGTTCTAACATTTCTTCGTAAGAAATTTTATCCAATTTTTTTGCATTAGGTGTAATTCTGGGATCTGTTGTATAAACTCCATCCACGTCAGTATAGATATCACACCTTTCAGCACTTATTGCTGCAGCTACTGCAACCGCACTTGCGTCAGACCCACCTCTTCCAAGTGTAGTTATTCGGTTATTATTACTAATTCCCTGAAATCCTGCAATAATTGCTACTTGCATTCCATCTGCAAATTTTTCTTCAATCTTTTTAGTGTTTATACTTAATATTCTCGCATTAGAATGATTATCTGTAGTATTTATAGGAATTTGCCACCCTTGCCAGCTTCTTGCATTAATTCCCTCCTTTTGTAGTAGTAGAGCCATTAAACAAGAAGATATGGTCTCTCCAGTTGATAAAATGGCATCATATTCTCTGGCATCATAAATTGTAGAAACTTCTTTTATTTTTTTTACTAAATTATCTGTAGTACTTCCCATTGCTGAAACCACAACTATTACTCTATTATCTTTTTTAACTTCTACAGAAATTTTTGACACAGCATTTTTCATAGTTTGTGTATCGGCTACAGATGTGCCACCAAATTTCATTACGATCTTAGTCAAATTTTATTCCTTATAAATAGTAACGATTTTTTAATAAACTAACTTAATTTAGTTAATTAGTTTTACGGTCAACCCAAGGAAGAGGAGTTACTGTTATACCATCATCATATAAAGATTTTGCTTCTTTATATGTTGTTTTTCCATAAATGGATCTTTCGGGAGAATCTCCATAATGAATAGCTCTTGCTTCCTTTTCAAAATTATCTCCCACATATTCACAACTTTTTTCTATTTCTTTTTTTAATTCCTTCAAAAACTTCTGCTCTTTTGAAGGTAAAGTTTTTAAAGATACTTTTGGTTGCTTTTTTTCTTGAGAATTAAGGCTGGGCGACATTAGAGATTTAGAAATTGATTTAGATCCACAAGTTTCACAAGAAAGTAATTGCGCATCATTTAATTTTTCGTAGTCATCAGATGTTCTGAACCAACTTTCAAAAAGATGTAAATTTTTACATTGAAGTTTATACTTAATCATAATTTAACTTTAGGTACTAATTTTATTTTGTTTTTTTTCTCTTCTAGTGGTTATTGGTTGGAAAGCAATTGAAATATGAGTTTCACAATAAGGTTTTCCTTGTTCTGACGGATGTCCACAAAACCAAAATTCTGAAGTAGCAGGATCTCCAATAGGCCATTTACAAGTTTTTTCTGTTAGTTCCAACAAATTTAGTTTTTTTGCATTTTTTTCCATTTCTAACATATTTTCTAATGTAACTTTATCAATTTCAGTGTCTGTTTCTCCAATTTCTTCGGAAGAACTTCCATTAGATTTGGAAACTACATTAGATTTATTTTCATTATTTATAAGGTTTTTTATAGATGGTTTTCTTCCTCTCTTTTTCCCTTTTTTTTGTGTATATAATTCTAAATTACTTTCGAATTTTGAAATTTTTGAGTTTTGATCATCAATTGAATTTTTATCTCTTATTTTCTTTTGTATTTTTTTTGTTTCATTAGCAGTTGATCCTGACACTCGTTCTGACAAACCTAAACGATGGATTTTACCAATTACAGCATTTCTAGAAACACCTTCCCCTAATTCAGTAGCAATTTTACTTGCGCTGTTTCCGCTTTTCCATAAGAGAGTTAACTTTTTTACTCTTTCGTCTGTCCACGCCATAAGGTTATCTTCCTATTTTAAAATTTTAGTTATTAATATATAATATTAAATCATAAATAAACTATAAATTTGAGGTTATAGTAATTTTTTGTAATTTAATTCGTAAATCAGCTTGGATTTGATAATTATCATATTAATCATATATCAGATATAAAATTAATTCATTCCTTTTCTTTTGCAATTTTTTCAAAACGAATGTTATAACATTCTAATAATTCAAGAATTTTATATAAAATGATTATTAATATTAAATTATTTTTATTTAGATAGGAATATTTATGGAAGATTGTGTTTTAGCAACATATAACCGAAAAAATGTTTCCTTCAAAAAGGGGGATGGTATATGGTTATATTCTGAAGATGGAGGTAAGTTTTTGGATTGTGCTTCCGGTATTGCTGTAAATATATTAGGTCATTGTAATGAGAAATTAGTAAATACTTTAATAGAGCAAGCCAAAAATTTGTGGCACACCTCTAATCTTTACAGAGTAGAAAATCAGGAGAAGTTAGCTAAATTACTTGTTGACAATACTTTTGCTGATAGAGTTTTTTTTACTAATTCAGGTACTGAAGCAATCGAATGTGCCATTAAAATGGCAAGGATATATTTTTCAAAATTAAATCAAAAGAGATATGAAATATTATCTTTTGATGGATGTTTTCATGGTAGATCAATGGCTGCTATTTCTACTTCAAATTCCAATAAAATGAAAGAAGGGTTTGGTCCCTTAATTCCTGGGTTCAAATCAATAGCATTCAATGATAAAAGTGCTTTATTTGAAAATATAACAGATAAAACAGCAGCAGTTATTGTTGAACCAATTCAAGGAGAGGGAGGAATAAGGCTATTTTCAGAAGAAATGCTAAAATTAATAAGAGATTTATGTGACAAATGTGGTGCACTTCTTATTATTGATGAGATTCAATGTGGTGTAGGCAGATCTGGTAAACTTTTTGCTCACGAATGGTTTAATATAAAGCCTGATATAATGACTATAGCAAAAGGAATAGGAGGAGGTTTTCCTCTAGGAGCTTGTTTGTCTAGTGAAAATGCATCCATTGGTATGGGACAAGGAAAACATGGTTCAACTTATGGTGGAAATCCACTTGCTTGTGCAGTAGGTTGCGAAGTTATGAACAGTGTTTTGGAAAAAGGTTTTCTAGAAAATGTAAGAAAAATATCAGGATATTTATCTCAAAAAATTCTAGGTTTAGTATCTGAATTCCCTTCTGTTTTTGAGGAAATAAGAGGATCTGGTCTTATGCTAGGGGTTAAAACAAAAATTGAGAATACTACTTTCACAAACGAAGCATTCAATCAAAATTTATTATTAGCTCCAGCTTCTGACAATGTAGTGCGTATTTTGCCTCCCCTTAATATTTCTAAAAAAGAAGTTGATTTAGTAATAAATTTATTAAGAAAGACTTCAAAAGGATTGAAAATTGAATAACTTTATAGACATTAAAGATATTGATTTAAATCAATTAAAAAAAATTTTTGATTTTTCTTCGAGTATAAAAGCAGCACGACAAGATATTAGTAAAGGTACTAAAGATTTAAATCAATATTTATTAAATAAAATTGTGGCTTTGCTTTTTAAAAAACCTTCAACAAGGACCCGGTTTTCATTTGAAGTAGGTATATCTCAAATGGGTGGTCAAACTATCACTGTTTCCAGTAATGAAATGCAACTTTCAAATTTAGAAAGCATGTCTGATACTGCTAGTGTTCTCTCTGGATACCTAGATATGATAGTATTGAGAACTGAGAACCACAATGATTTTATCGATTTGATTGAAAATTCAAAAATTCCAATAATTAATGGCCTATCTGACCAATCTCACCCATGTCAGGTGCTTTCAGATATCTTTACGTTCGAAGAAATAATTGGGCCAATAAAGGGTAAAAAGGTTATCTGGCTTGGTGATTTAAATAATGTTTGTAATAGTTACATCCAAGCTTCAAATAAATTTAACTTTGAGTTAATAATTTCTGGGCCACTAGAAATATTACCCAATAAAACAGAAGGAATGCAAAACTTTAAGTATGAAGTTAATCCTGTAAAAGCACTAAAAAATGCTGACCTAATAGTAACAGATACTTGGTATTCTATGAATCAAACTAAACAAGAAAAAGAATTAAGGCAAAAAATTATGAAAAAATACTCTTTAACTAATGAATTAGTTAAAATATCCAAAAATAACTGTTTGGTTTTTCATTGTATGCCCATTTACAGAAACAATGAGATTATGTCAGATGTAGCAGATGAATTTTTTAAAATATTCCTCAAACAAGCTGAAAATAGACTACATGTCCAAAAAGGAATTATGAAGTGGTGTTTTAGTTAATAATTTACCTTAAATCCATTAAAAGTAAGTTTGAATTTTTCATCAACTATTCCATGAGCCCACTCTGAACTTTTTTTTATCCCACCCAATGGATAAATATGAATTCCTTCTATTCCATTTTTTTGTAAAATTTCTTCAGCACTTGCAAGTTTTCTGACTAATTTGTCTGGTTCTTGGGTTTTAACTAAGTTTAACACATTGGCACCTTGTTTTTTTAAAAAATTCATAGAGTTGCCTATTCCACATGATAATGAGTATTTTATTAGAGTAGAAAGCTTTGCAACGCCGGGTATTCCAATTATAATTGGAATTTTATTTCCTTCAGAATTAATTTTAATAGACCAATTTAAATAGTATCTGGATCAAAACAAAATTGACTCACTATAAAAAACTTAGCATCTGATGATTCATAAAATTTATTTTTTAAATCTAGTGCTTTTTTAATTTCTTCATCTGATATATCTGGAGTTCCTTCTGGATGACCTGCTATTCCTATTTCAGATATACCATACTTATCAAAAATGCCCGTTTCTAACAGACTTATAGAGTCTGGGAATGGTCCGATTTGCTTTTTTCCTGCTCCACCAATTATTAAAATTTTTGTTACATCAGCTTCACCTGTAATTCTTGAAACATAATCCTCTAACATTTCCTTTGAAAGTACTGATCTTGCAGCAAAATGGGGTGCAGGATTAAGTCCTTCATTTCTTATCTTTATTGCTGTATTTATAGTATCTTTGTAATCAGATCCAGGTAGAAAAGTAATAAATATTGTTGTAGATGGTCTAACAAAATGTGAAAAATTCTCAATTTTATTAGCTACAAAAGGTGTTGTTTCTAAAGAAAAATCATTTAGAAATTTTACAATTTTGTTATAATCATTTATTGCAGGTTGGAAAGATTTATTATTTTTCATATAAAATACCAAAAAAAAACAGAAATTTTATTAAATAACACATTTTATATAAATGATAGTAAATAAAACAATCAATAGGTAACTTATATTTTGTGATTTTTGCTTTTAATATGAATTTATATTTATATAATAAATTAAGGTTTTTAGTATTTAATATTATGACAAAAGTTTCTGTATTATTTTGGCAAGACATACCTACTGTGATAGAAGCTAGGGATTTAACTGGTATTGAAAAAGTTGAACTCTCTAAAAGATTTAGTGAATTAGTTGATTTAGTAGCCATGAAAAAAGGTTTAATAGGAACAGATGATTACCTACAAAATTGGAAAAAAAAGAGGCTTCCTAGTACTGAAAAATCAGCAAAGCAAGCAGTCCTTGAGATGTCTAAATATTTTGAAAGAAAATATAAAGATATAAAATTAAAAGCCTTACAATCACTAGATTAACTTGTGATTAGTAATGTTTGAAAGTTCAAATTTTGAGAAAATTTTATTTTCTTCACCAAATGTTTCTGTGTCAAAACTATTAAGAACTCATGGCTATAAAAATAGAAATGTCATTAAGAAAAAAATTTTTGAGGCGGCTAATAAAGCAGTTGAAAGGCTTTCTTACTACTCTTCACCAGTAGGTTATTTTTGTTTTAAAGAGATAAGCAGGCGGGATTTAAATAGAATAGAGCTTAATTGTGGATCAGTTTTTACTTGTGAAATTTTTAATGAACGTTTGTCACAAAGTAACTTTTTAATTGCTTTTCTTTTAACTCTAGGGAAAGAAATGGATGAAAAAATAAAAAAAATGTCAAATGACGCGAATGAACCTCTCGGAGCTCTATTTCTAGAGAATGCTTCCTGGTTAGCTTTAGAGCTGATTTTAAGAGATGCAAGATCTGAAATAATAAAGTTTGCTAAAAATTATAATATCCAAATTGAAAATAGAATGGCTCCTGGTTATACTTATCCATCTAAAATAAATAAAGAAAGAGTAATGTGGAAACTTGAAGAACAAGGAATCTTATTCAACTTATTTGATAAAAAAAATATATCAATTAAACTTACTGATAGTTACACCATGGTTCCAAGAATGTCTCGTTCAGGAATTTTTGGGTTAAAAAAAATTGAAATTAAAAATTATGAATAATTTGTAATTTTTTTGGTGCCCGCTTCCGGACTCGAACCGGAACGACTGTTACGTCGAGGGATTTTAAGTCCCTTGTGTCTACCAAATTCCACCAAGCGGGCATGTTTATTTTAGTTAATAACTTTTACACTTTTCTTCGTTTTACAATTAACCTTACTCAATAGTTGTGTACCAAGTCAACGTACCTTTTGCGTACTTTTTTATCATTATTTTCCTCAAGGACTCTAATCCCTTGGGATAAAGGGTTAGATGTTAAATAGGCATATGGTTTAGTCATTTATATCCCTTTATGGGCTACTCACTCCTTAAGATCAATTAATGGGATATATTACATTGCACTAATCTACTAACGCAAGTATGACCCGAGCCACGCCAACAAAAATCATGCATGTAAAGGGTTTCTTCTTATTTGTTAATCTATCAATTGAATCATGTTAAAATATCTTTTGAAAAGTGAAGGGTTTTAAATTAATTATTTTTTATTTAAAAAGATTCAGATTCTGGCATTTGATATGCAATAAGTTAATTAATCTTTGGGAGTTTTAGAAACTGATGGCAATATTCGTCTGCTAATAGAATCTTATGCTTATCCCCAATAAGTAATTTACTCCCAAAGATTAAATTAAATTTAATAACTATTGAACATGTAATATTAAAATTAAATCTAGGATTCTTTTAATATACTATAGTCAAAAGATAATTTTATAATATAACAAGAGAAAAAATAGATACATTCACAAAAAAACATGAACAATGACCAACAAAAGCCTATTTTTTTCTGCACATTCTATATCAAAGGGATATAAAGTATCTTTTGAACAAAAAATAGTTATTATAATTATTATATAGACATAACGATATGTAAATAACTTCTTAGTCCTTATAAATTAATTAATCGTAAAAGGGTGGTTTCTTGAGAGTTTATTAACTAAAGATATAGCTAAAAGATAAGTTGATTGGTTAGCATCAAGCTCTGGTAGCCTTTATTTACAATTCCTCTTTTACTTTTATGTTTTTTTTTCGAATAATATTCAAATTATTTATTATTATAACACATAGATTATGCTAAACCAAATCGTCAATCACTAGAATTTTAATTGATTTGTAATTGTGTTAAAAAAATGTAATACAATTCAGTCTACAATAAAATCATATAAATTATCATAATCTGAGGGTAAAAGTGTCAATTTTTGTTAGTTATATTTCGATGTTAATTTTCTTTATAGTTGCAGAAATAATTGTATTAACTAATATTATGCAACCTTTATTTAAAAAACATATTGGTTTTTTAATGAAGGAAGAAACTAACTTCTCAATTGCTGCAATTTTCTATTTGGTATATGTTGCAGGAGTTTTTTGGTTTGCTACTAGAGCTGGTATTAAGTCAGAATCATCTTTGGTTGCGATATTTTCAGGTGCATTTCTTGGCTTATTGGCTTTTGGTACTTATGAAATTACTAATTACGTAATTCTTAAAGATTGGAAGATTAGTTTAGTGTTAATTGATACATTATGGGGAATAATTATATCCAGTTCTATGGCTTATGTAGGATATAAAGCACACAGTTTTTTTTCATAAAATTTTCTTAATAATATTATTTTTTATCACGAACCAGAATATTTTTCCTGAAAATTTTCTTTTTCTGTATCAGTAATTTTGGGGAATAAAATATCAGGAGGATTTATATCATTTTCATTAGTAAGGTTATTAAAGAATTTTTTAAATTCACCAGGCCATTCTGAATTTTTAGGGAATCCAAAATGCGTTCTAATTTTCTCACATGATGCAGGTATGTACGGTTCAGATATCAAAGAATAAAGATCAATTAAATGAAAAGAGAATCTAATTATCATTTTTGCTTTATTTTCATCTTTTTTCAAAATTGACCAAGGTTGAGCTTTTTGAAGATATTCGTTGCCAATGACCCAAATATTTCTTAATTCTTGACTCGCTTTTCTAATTTCAATTTTTTTTAGAAAATTGTTATATAGATTATAATGTAGTTCTAATTCATTAATGGTTTTGTTTTCTAAATCTCCATACTCTCTATTAGCAGGGATTTTATTACCAAATTTTGTAAAAGAAAATTTTGTTACTCTTGCTATAAAATTTCCCAATACATCTGCAAGATCTTTATTAATGGTATTTTGAAAACTATCCCAAGTAAAATTAGTATCAGAATTTTCTGGAGCGTTAGATAATAACCACCAACGCCAGTAGTCAGCAGGAAATATTTTTAAGGCAACATCCATAAAAATACCCCGCTTTTCACTAGTTGAAAATTTACCACCTTCATAAAGCAACCAATTAAATCCTTTTATGTAGTCAACTAACTTCCAATTTTCTCCAGATCCAAAAATAGTTGCGGGAAAAGATAAGGTATGAAAAGGTATATTATCTTTTGCCATGAATTGAACATAATATACTTCATCGGCTCCTTTGTCGGTAATCCACCATTTCTCCCATTCTGTATTGGAATTATTTTCTGACCATTCTTTTGTAGCTGCTATATATGCAATAGGGGCATCAAACCATACATAAAAAACCTTATTTTCAAATCCTTTCCAAGGTTTGCCATTCTTTTTTACTTTTACGCCCCAAGATAAATCCCTAGTTATTCCTCTATCCTTTAAGCCTTCTTTATTATGAAGCCATTTTTTTTGCTATAGATTTTGTGAGTATTGGCCAATCATCCTTTTTTGAAATCCATTCATCTAATTTATTTTTTAACTGACTTTGTTTTAGATATAAATGTTTCGTTTCTCTAATTTCTAGGGTTTTAGATCCTGAAATTGTAGAAGAAGGATTAATAAGGTCTGTAGGTTGAAGCTGTTTTGTACAATTTTCACACTGGTCTCCCCGTGCTTTTTCATATCCACAAGATGGACAAGTGCCTGTAATATACCTATCTGGTAAGTATCTGCTGTCTTCTATTGAATAAAATTGTTTTTCATTTACTTCTTCTAAAAAATTATTCTCCCATAATTTAGTAGCGAAATGCTGAGTGAGTTCATGGTTTTTTATACTTGATGAGCGGCCAAAATAATTAAAAGAAATAAAAAAATCATCAGCAATTTTTTTTTGAATATTCCACATATTTTTACAAAATTTTTCTACTGTTTCTTTTTTCTCTATCGCTGCAAGTTCAGCTGGGGTACCATGTTCATCTGTAGCACAAATAAAAAGTACTTTATGACCTATTGCACGCATATATCTTGCATAAACATCAGCTGGTAATTGACTTCCAATTAGATTACCTAAGTGTTTTATGCCGTTAATGTAGGGTAAAGCTGATGTGATAAGAATTTTTTTCATAAATTTTTTAACGATTTTTTCAATTGTAGATATTTATATTTTTCAATATTTCTAAATTTTATCAGTAATTAATCATTACTAATATTCAATATTTTATATTTACATTTTCTAAAACTTGCAAATCTAATTTAAAATCTTTATTAAACTTGTGTAGTAGGGGTTTAGCTCAGCTGGTAGAGCATCGGTCTCCAAAACCGAGGGTCGTGGGTTCGAGTCCCTCAGCCCCTGCCAATTATTAAATAGAGTTCTAACACTAAATCTTTGAGGAAATGATGATAAATCCATTTAAGTACGTTCAGCAAGTCAGAAATGAGGTTTCAAAAATTGTATGGCCAACTAGAAAAGAGACAATGACTACTACTATTATGGTTTTTATAATGTCAGCATTGGTAGCTCTGTTTTTCTTTATAATTGATACTATTACAAGTAATATTTTAGATATTATTTTGAAGTTATCCTCTTGATTTAATAAACTAGCGGTTGTATAGCCTTCCTAATAAATCGATTCGTACATACCAAATTTTATTATAGGTTACAGTTAAAATTTAACTAAGTATGTTTTGATTTTTTTTTGTGAGGGAATTTTTATGTCTATGAGATGGTATTCAGTTAGTGTACTTTCTAATTTTGAGAAGCGTGTTGCTGAAACTATCAAAGAAGCAATTATTCAAAATTCTCTTGAGGATGAAATTGAAGAAGTCTTAGTTCCAACTGAGGAAGTACTTGAGGTAAGAAAAGGCAAAAAAGTTCAATCTGAAAGACGCTTTATGCCTGGTTATGTACTTATTAGAATGAATATGACTGATAAAAGTTATCATCTTATTAAGAATACTAATAGGGTTACTGGTTTTCTAGGCCAAAAAGGAAAGCCAATGCCTTTAGCTGATGCTGAAGTTGCTAGAATACTTAATCAAGTAGAAGAAGGTGCCGAAAAACCAAGGGCACTTATATCTTATGAAGTGGGTGAACAAGTAAATGTTATAGATGGTCCATTTGAAGGATTTTCAGGACTTGTAGAGGAAGTTGATGAAATTAATAGCAGGTTGAAGGTATCAGTTTCTATATTTGGAAGAGCAACTCCAGTTGAATTAGAATATGGTCAAGTACAGAAGCAAATTTGACTATAATACAAAAATTTATTGGCAATAGTTATTTGAGTTATTGAAAGGTAAAAACTAAATGGCAAAAAAAGTAGCAGGTGAACTTAAACTACAGATTCCCGCTGGAAAAGCTAATCCTTCACCACCAGTAGGACCTGCTCTAGGACAACGTGGTTTAAATATTATGGAATTTTGTAAAGCTTTTAATGCTAAAACTCAGGAATTAGAGGCTGGCGCCCCTTGTCCTACTATTATAACCTATTATGTTGACAAATCATTTTCTATGGAGATAAAAACACCTCCAGCTTCTTTTTTTCTAAAGAAAGCTTCTAACATTAAATCAGGTTCTCAAACTGCTGGTAAGGAGACAGTCGCTCAAATTTCTTCAAATAAAATAAAAGAAATTGCTGAAGCTAAAATGAAAGATTTAAATGCAAATACTGTAGAGGGGGCAATGAAAATAATAATGGGTTCAGCTCGTTCTATGGGAATAGAAGTAAAGGATTGACAAATTGCCAAAGATAACAAAGAAAAGAAAAATTCAAGATAAATTGTTTATAGATAAAGAGAATCTAATTGCAGAAGATGCAATAGAACTTATTAAGACTGGAGCTTCAGCTAAATTTGATGAAACTGTTGAAGTTTCAGTAAATTTGGGTATAGATCCAAGGCATGCAGATCAACTAGTTAGGGGTGTTTGTGCTTTACCTCATGGAACTGGTAAATCTATTAGAATTGCAGTTTTTGCAAAGGGAGACAAAGCGTCAGATGCAGTTAAAGCGGGTGCGGATATTGTAGGAGCTGAGGATCTTATGGAAACTGTTTTAAAAGGTAATATAGAATTTGATAGGTGTATAGCAACTCCTGATATGATGCCTATTGTTGGTCGTTTAGGTAAGGTTTTGGGTCCAAGAAATTTAATGCCAAATCCAAAAGTTGGTACAGTTACACCAGATGTAGCAACTGCAGTCTCAGCTGCAAAAAATGGAGAAGTCCAATTCAAGGCTGAGAAAGCTGGAGTAGTTCAAGTAGGAATCGGAAAAGTATCTTTCGATAAGAAAAAGTTAATTGAAAATTTTATGGCATTTATGTCTGAGCTTAAAAAATCTAAACCAACAGGTGCTAAGGGTGTTTTTATAAAAAAAATTTCTATGTCATCAACTATGGGTAAATCTATGACAATTGATAATTCTACATAAATTAAGTTTCCCTTATGGGAATAAGCTTGGCTCTTGCTAAGCTAAACCGTCCGAGACAGTGGGCTCTTTAAAAGATTAAGTCCTGCTTTAGATTGGTGACTAATAAATAGGTTATTTTGATAAAGATTATAATCTTGATTAAAGGAAACCCGGACAATTAACTGAGTTAATAACATATTAACTTAAAAAAAAATCAAGGCATTGCCTTTAATTTTGGAGTAGGAGTTTGAATAGAAAACAAAAAGAAAAAGTAGTTGAAGATTTGAGTCAAATTTTTTCAAATTCTGGAGTTGTATTGGTAGCCCACTACACTGGGCTAACTGTTTCAGAAATTTCTGAATTAAGAAATTTAATGAGAGAATCTGATTGTGGAGTAAGAGTAGCTAAAAATAGGTTATCAAAAATTGCACTTGAAGGTAAAGCTAATGCCAAGATTTCTGAATTTTTAAATGGTCAAACTGTGTTACTATTTTCAGAAGATCCTGTTGCAGCAGCAAAAATTTCAGTAAAATTTTCTAAATCTAATGAGAATTTAAAATTGATTGGAGGATCATTAGGCGAAGAAATTTTAGATTTAGATGGCATTATAAATTTATCAAAACTTCCTTCTAGAGAAGAGCTTGTATCTGAAATTGTTGGATTAATTGGATCTTCAGGATCTACATTAGCACAATTGGTAGGTTCTCCAGGTAGCAATATAGCTGGAATAACTGCTGCTATAGAAGAAAAAAAAGCAGCATAATTTTAGAATAAAATATTTTTGACTTTAGTAAATGTAAAAAAACTTAATTAAATTAAATGGATGGAATAAATTATGGCAGATGTAAAGAAATTAGCTGAAGAAATTGTTGGTTTAACACTTCTGGAAGCTGTAGAATTAAAAAATATCTTGAAAGATGAATATGGTATTGAGGCTGCAACAGGTGGTGCAGTAATGGTAGCTGGGCCAGCTGGAGGTGCAGGTGATGCAGGAGATGCTCCAGAAGAGAAAACTGAATTTGATGTAATACTAAAAGCTGCTGGTGATAAGAAAATTAATGTGATTAAAGAAGTAAGAACTATCACTGGCTTAGGTTTAAAAGAGGCAAAAGATTTAGTTGAGGCTGGTGGTAAAAGTGTTAAAGAAGGTGTTTCTAAAGATGAAGCTGAAAAAATTAAATCCCAATTAGAAGAAGTTGGTGCTGAGGTAGAATTAAAATAGTTCTTCTTATCAATTAAAATCTATGTTGGTGTCTTTAACTTTAAAGGCACCAACAATTTTAGAAATTAATTTGAAATTTTTTGGATAAAATTTTTTGAGATAAAAATTAGGTTTTTTAATAAATTAATATAAATACTGGCATTTTAAATTAGAGGTGATAATGACCAACGTTCATAACAACCAAAAGCGAGTAAGAAAATATTACGGCAAAATACGCGAAATTGCAGAAATGCCAAATCTTATAGAAGTACAAAGGTCGTCTTACGATATTTTTCTTAAATCTGGAGAATCTAAGAACCAATTAGAGAGTGAAGGAATTCAAGGTGTATTCCAATCCGTATTTCCCATTAAAGATTTTAATGATACAGCAGTTTTAGAATATGTGAGCTATGAACTAGAAAAACCTAAATATGATGTTGAGGAATGTCAACAAAGAGATATGACTTACAGTGCACCCTTAAAGGTGAAACTTAGGCTTGTTGTTTTTGATATTGATGAAGTTACTGGTTCTAAGTCAGTAAAAGGGATTAAAGAACAAGATGTATACATGGGAGATATTCCCTTAATGACCCCAAATGGAACTTTTGTATTTAATGGTACAGAAAGGGTTGTTGTTTCACAAATGCATAGATCTCCAGGTGTATTTTTTGATCATGACAGAGGTAAATCACATTCTTCAGGTAAAATTCTATTTACTTGTAGAATAATTCCATACAGAGGATCTTGGCTAGATTTCGAATTTGATGCTAAAGATCTAGTATATGTTAGAATTGATAGAAGAAGGAAATTACCTGTTTCTACAATGTTGTATTCGCTGGGTATGACGCAAGAAGATATATGTAAAGCATATTATAATACTGTTACTTATTTAAAATCTAAGGATAATAAATGGATTTGCCCTTTCTTTCCTGAGCGTCTTAGAGGAGTTAAACCAAGTTTTGATATTGTCGATGCAGATTCTGGTGAAGTTATTGCTCCAGCAGATAAAAAAATTACTCCCCGATTAGTAAAAAAACTTCTAGATAAGAAAAGTTACATCAACATATTGGTGCCATTCGAAAATTTGATTGGTAGATATGCAGCTGTTGATATAATAAATGAAGAAACTGGTGAAATTTGGATTGAAGCAGGTGAAGAGTTAACATGGGAAGTTGATGAAAAAACAGGTAATGTTACAGGTGGATCAATCTTAACGCTTATTAATAATGGAATAAATGAAATACCCACCCTTGATATAGATAATGTAAACATTGGTCCATATATCAGAAATACAATGATGGCCGACAAAAATTTTAATTATGAAATGGCACTTGTAGATATTTATCGAGTAATGAGACCAGGTGAGCCCCCAACCTTAGATGCAGCTATAAATTTATGTGATAATTTGTTTTTTGATTCTGAAAGGTACGATTTATCTGCTGTTGGACGAGTAAAATTAAATATGCGTTTGGATCTTAATACTGAGGATACTCAGAGAACTTTAAGAAAAGAGGATATTGTTGGTGTTATTAAAGCACTGGTTGATTTAAGAGATGGTAGAGGTGAAATTGATGACATTGACCACTTAGGAAATAGAAGAGTTAGGTCTGTTGGTGAGTTAATGGAAAACCAATATAGACTTGGCTTGCTTCGAATGGAAAGAGCTATTAGAGAAAGGATGACTTCTGTTGAAATCGATACAGTTATGCCTCAAGATTTGATAAATGCTAAGCCGGTAGCAGCTGCAGTAAGAGAATTTTACGGGTCAAGTCAACTTTCACAATTTATGGATCAGACAAATCCCCTTTCTGAAGTAACGCACAAAAGAAGATTATCAGCTCTTGGACCTGGTGGATTAACTCGTGATAGAGCTGGTTTTGAAGTAAGAGATGTCCATCCTACTCATTACGGAAGAGTATGCCCTATTGAAACACCTGAAGGGCCGAATATTGGATTGATTAATTCTTTAGCTTCATTTGCTAGAGTTAATAAGTATGGGTTCATTGAAACACCATATAGGCGAGTTAAAGATGCAAAAGTTACTGATGAAGTAATTTACATGTCAGCAACTGAAGAGATGAAATATACTATTGCACAAGCAAATGCTAAACTTGACGCCAAAGGTCGATTTATAAATGATTTAGTATCTACTAGAAAATCAGGTGAGTACATGCTAAATCCAGCTGAATCTGTTGAATTGATAGATGTTAGTCCCAAGCAATTAGTATCTGTTGCTGCTTCATTAATACCTTTCTTGGAGAACGATGATGCGAACAGAGCTTTAATGGGTTCAAATATGCAAAGACAAGCTGTCCCTTTATTAAAAGCTGAAGCACCATTTGTAGGTACTGGAATGGAAAGTGTAGTAGCTAGAGATTCTGGTGCATCTATAATGGCTAAGAGGGCTGGTATTATCGATCAAATAGATGCCATGCGAATAGTTATTCGAGTAACTGATAAACTAGAAGACGGTGACCCTGGTGTTGATATTTATAGGTTGAGAAAATTTCAAAGATCTAATCAAAATACATGTATAAATCAGAAACCACTTGTAAAAGTGGGTGATACAGTTGCTAAAGGAGAAGTGATAGCTGATGGCCCTTGTACAGATATGGGGGAGCTTGCTCTTGGTAAGAATGTTCTTGTGGCATTTATGCCTTGGAATGGTTATAACTACGAAGATAGTATATTAATTTCTGAAAGAATTGTTAGAGATGATGTTTTTACATCTATTCATATTGAAGAGTATGAAATCTCAGCCAGGGATACAAAACTTGGTCCAGAAGAAATAACTAGAGATATTCCAAATGTTGGAGAAGAAGCACTTAGAAATCTTGATGAGGCCGGAATAGTATATATTGGAGCAGAAGTGGGGCCAAATGATATTTTAGTTGGTAAAATTACTCCTAAGGGAGAAAGCCCAATGACCCCAGAAGAAAAATTGTTACGCGCAATCTTTGGTGAAAAAGCTTCAGATGTAAGAGATACTTCTCTTAGAATGAGTCCAGGTGATAGTGGAACAGTGGTAGAAGTAAGAGTATTTAATAGACATGGTATTGAGAAAGATGAAAGAGCTATTCAAATTGAGAGAGAAGAAATAGAGAGATTAAGTAGAGATAGAGACGATGAGTTGGCGATACTTGAAAGAAATATTTATGCTAGGTTGGAGACTCTTTTATTAGATCAAAAAGTAATTAAGTCACCTAGTGAATTTGGGAATGTTAAGCTAGTAGACAAGCCCTTATTAGACAGATTATCTAAAGGACAGTGGTGGCAACTTATAATTGATGATGATAAGAAAATTACCCAAATAGAAGCATTAAAAAATCAATTTGATGTGCAAAAGAAAACACTTGAAAGTAGATTTGACGATAAAGTTGAGAAGGTTAGAAGAGGGGATGATCTACTTCCAGGTGTTATGAAAATGGTTAAAGTTTTTGTTGCTGTTAAACGTAAATTGCAGCCTGGAGATAAAATGGCAGGGCGGCATGGAAACAAAGGTGTTATCTCAAGAGTCGTTCCCATTGAAGATATGCCCTTTTTAGAGGATGGAACAACTGTTGACGTTGTTTTAAACCCTCTTGGTGTTCCAAGTAGAATGAATGTGGGACAAATTTTGGAAACTCATATGGGTTGGGCTTCACATAATTTAGGTAAAACTATCGGAAAAGCTCTTGATGAGTATAAGAGATCTAGAAACTCAGTAGAAGTAATAAATTCTGTTAAAAAAGCCTACGGTGAAGAGTATTTTGATAAAAACTTCTCAAATATGAGTGAAGAAAGAATTATTGAAGCAGCACAAAATGTAGTAAATGGAATTCCTATTGCAACACCTGTTTTTGACGGTGCAAAGGAAGCAAATGTTAATGATGCTTTAATAAGGGCGGGTCTTGATGAATCGGGTCAATCCATAGTCTTTGATGGCAGAACTGGGGAACAATTTGCAAGACCTGTTACTATTGGCATGAAGTATATTTTAAAGTTACATCATCTGGTTGATGAAAAAATTCACGCAAGATCAACAGGACCATATAGTTTAGTAACTCAACAACCTCTTGGAGGAAAAGCTCAATTTGGTGGCCAAAGATTTGGTGAAATGGAAGTTTGGGCTCTTGAAGCATATGGTGCAGCATACACTCTTCAAGAAATGCTAACAGTAAAATCTGATGATGTTGCAGGAAGAACAAAAGTATATGAGAGCATTGTTAAAGGAGACGATGATTTTGAAGCTGGAGTTCCTGAATCCTTCAATGTTTTGGTAAAGGAAATTCGGTCACTGGGTCTAAGTGTGGATCTTCTTGATAGAGACGTAAAACAGTAGATTAAATATATAATATTTTGGATTAATTTTTTTATTAGGATCATTTAATGAACAAAGAAATAGCAAACCCTTTTAATTCAAATTCACGTGCAAGATCATTCGAAGAAATTAAGATTTCACTTGCATCACCTGAAAAAATTGTAAGTTGGTCTTTTGGAGAAATTCGAAAACCTGAAACAATTAATTACAGAACTTTTAAACCTGAAAGAGACGGATTGTTTTGTGCCAGAATTTTTGGGCCTATAAAAGATTATGAATGTCTATGTGGTAAATATAAAAGAATGAAATACAGAGGGGTAACTTGCGAAAAGTGTGGGGTCGAGGTGACTCTTCAAAAAGTAAGAAGGGAGAGGATGGGGCATATTGATTTAGCTTCTCCAGTTGCTCACATTTGGTTTCTTAAATCTTTGCCATCACGAATAGGTCTTATGCTAGATATGACTTTAAGAGATCTAGAAAGAGTCCTTTATTTTGAACAATATATAGTAATTGAGCCTGGACTTACAGAACTTAAGCACGGCCAACTCCTTACTGAAGAAGAATATCTTGATTTTCAAGATCAGTATGGGACAGATTCTTTTACTGCAGGAATAGGAGCGGAAGCAATAAGAGAAATGTTGGCCTCAATTGATTTAGAAGCAGAAGCAGAAAAACTTAGAGCAGAACTAGCAGAAGCAACTGGAGAGCTTAAACCAAAAAAAATAATTAAGAGGCTTAAATTAGTTGAGAATTTTATTGAAGGTTCTAACCGTCCCGAATGGATGATATTGACTGTTGTTCCTGTAATTCCTCCGGAGCTTCGGCCATTAGTGCCATTAGATGGAGGTCGTTTTGCGACATCTGATTTGAACGATTTGTATAGAAGGGTAATAAATAGGAATAACCGTTTAAAGAGGTTAATTGAGTTAAGAGCTCCAGATATTATAATACGTAATGAAAAAAGAATGTTGCAAGAATCTGTAGATGCATTATTTGATAACGGACGTAGAGGAAGAGTAATAACAGGTGGTAACAAACGCCCCCTTAAATCTCTTTCAGATATGTTAAAAGGAAAGCAAGGAAGATTTAGACAAAATCTACTTGGAAAGAGGGTAGATTTTTCTGGAAGGTCAGTTATTGTAACTGGTCCAGAATTAAAACTGCATCAGTGTGGTTTACCCAAAAAGATGGCTTTAGAATTATTCAAGCCTTTTATTTACTCTAGATTAGAAGCAAAAGGTCTTTCGTCTACTGTTAAGCAAGCAAAAAAATTAGTTGAAAAGGAAAGACCAGAAGTTTGGGATATATTGGAGGAGGTTATAAGAGAGCACCCGGTTCTTTTAAATAGAGCTCCAACGCTTCATAGATTAGGTATACAAGCATTTGAACCAATTTTAGTGGAGGGAAAAGCTATACAATTACACCCACTTGTTTGTTCAGCATTTAATGCAGATTTTGATGGTGACCAAATGGCAGTTCATATTCCATTAAGTCTTGAGGCTCAACTTGAAGCTCGTGTATTAATGATGTCAACTAATAATGTTCTGTCTCCATCAAATGGAAAACCCATAATAGTTCCTTCACAAGATATGGTATTAGGTCTTTATTATTTATCTCTTGAAAGAAAAGGATTAGTGGGAGAAGGTAAGTCTTTTGCGAGTGTTGATGAAGTTGAGCATGCATTAGAACAAGGTATTGTTGAATTACATTCAAAAATTATTGCTAGACTGCCTCAAATTGATGAACAAGGACTAACTGTATATAGTAGATTTGATACAACTCCTGGTAGATTAAGAATTGGTAGCTTGCTTCCAAAAAATCATAAAGCTCCATTTAAAATTGTTAATAGATTACTTAGAAAAAAAGAAGTTGGAGAAGTAATAGATACAGTTTATAGACACTGTGGTCAAAAAGAGTCCGTTATATTTTGTGATCAAATAATGCAGTTAGGGTTTAAGGAAGCCTTCAAGGCAGGAATATCATTTGGTAAAGATGATATAGTCATCCCAGAAAAAAAATGGTCTTTGGTAGAAGATACTAGAACTCAAGTTAAAGAGTTTGAAAGACAGTATATGGATGGACTTATAACTCAGGGTGAAAAATATAATAAAGTAGTAGATGCATGGTCAATATGCTCTGATTCTGTTGCAGATGCTATGATGAAAGAAATATCGGCGGTTCAACCAGACCAATTAAATGATGAAAAAGAATTGAATTCTGTTTACATGATGTCTCATTCAGGAGCTAGGGGTTCACCGGCACAAATGAAGCAATTGGGTGGAATGCGTGGTCTTATGGCAAAGCCTTCAGGTGAAATTATTGAGACACCTATAATATCCAATTTTAAGGAGGGTTTAACAGTATTAGAATATTTTAACTCAACACATGGTGCAAGAAAAGGTCTAGCAGATACCGCATTAAAGACAGCAAACTCTGGTTATTTAACTAGACGGTTAGTCGATGTTGCTCAAGATTGTATAATCAGAGAAGAAGATTGTGGTACAGAAGAATTTATTCAGGTTTCGGCTGTTATAAACGATGGTGAAGTGGTTGCATCTTTGTCAGAAAGAATTTTGGGTAGAGTTGCTGCTGAGGATATATTATCACCATCAGATCAATCTGTTGTAGTTAAAAAAGGAGTAATGATAGATGAAAGGATGTCAGATTTTATTGACGGGTTAAATGTTCAGATTGTAAAGATAAGATCAGCTTTAACTTGTAGAGCTGATGATGGCATATGTGCTCAATGTTATGGCAGGGATTTGGCTAGGGGAACACGGGTAAATCCTGGTGAAGCAGTAGGTATTATTGCAGCACAATCTATAGGTGAACCTGGAACTCAATTGACTATGAGAACTTTTCACATAGGAGGTATTGCTCAAGGAGGATCACAATCTTTTATAGAGTCAACTCATTCAGGAAAAATAAAACTGTTAAATGTTAAGTTGATTCAAAATTCTTTTAAGGAGAATATTGTATTGGGTAGAAATATGGAAATATTGATTGAGGATGATAAAGGTAACCAAATATCTAGTCATAAAGTTGGATTTGGATCTAAAATATATGTTAAAGAAGGTGATAATATAAAAGCTGGACAAAAGTTATTTGAATGGGATCCTTACACCTTACCTATAATAGCTGAAAATAATGGTGTAGCTAAATTTATAGATTTGATTGCAGGCTTTTCTCTTAGAGAAGAAACCGATGATGCCACTGGCATAGCGCAAAGAATAGTTTCAGATTGGAGATCAGCCCCAAAAGGAAGCGAACTAAAGCCAGAAATAATTGTTGCTGATCCGAATAATGGCGAACCACTAAAAAGAGAGAATGGAAACCCCGAAAGACACTCTATGTCTGTTGAGGCAATTTTATCTGTTGAAGATGGTGACATAATAAGTGCAGGTGATGTAATAGCCAGAATTCCTAGAGAAGGTGCTAAAACAAAAGATATAACTGGAGGATTACCAAGAGTTGCAGAACTTTTTGAAGCAAGAAGACCTAAAGACCACGCAATAATCGCCCAAGTTGATGGATATGTAAGATTTGGAAAGGATTACAAAAATAAATTAAGGCTTGCTATTGAACCTCCTGAAGGAGAGGGTGATCCAATTGAATACCTTGTTCCAAAAGGTAAGCATATACCTGTAAACGAAGGAGACTTCATTAGAAAGGGAGAGAATTTAGTAGATGGAAATCCAGCTCCACACGATATCTTATCCATTCTTGGTGTGGAAGCCCTTGCAAATTATATGATTTCAGAAGTTCAAGATGTATATAGATTACAAGGTGTAAAAATAAATGATAAGCACATTGAGGTTATTGTTCGTCAAATGTTGCAGAAATGGGAAATTTCTGACAGTGGGCAAACTGTTTTATTGAAAGGTGAACAAGTTGATCGTGTAGAATTTGAAGAAATTAATAAAAAAGCAATTGAAAAAGGATATGAACCAGCAAAAGGTGCCCCTGTTCTATTAGGCATTACAAAAGCCAGTCTTCAGACCAGAAGTTTCATTTCAGCAGCCTCATTTCAAGAAACTACAAGAGTACTTACTGAGGCTTCTACACAAGGTAAAAGGGACAAACTTATTGGTCTTAAAGAAAATGTAATTGTTGGTAGATTGATTCCTGCAGGTACTGGAGGTGCAGCTAGGGATATTAAAAAAATAGCATCACAAAGAGATTCTTTAATTATAGAACAGAGGAAGAAAGAGGAAAATGTACTTGTTTCTGATGAATCGAATATGGAGACTAATAGTACAGAAGAAATCAGAGACATTTAATGGTTGTATATAACTTAGTATTAAGCAATAAAAATTACGGAGTAAGGAAAAATTCTGGTTAAATTTATGTTTTATTAAGATTTAATGTTATTAATTCTCTTTTTTTTAAAAAAAATAACTTTTTTATAAGATATTTGTTTCATTACTGTTGACATTTTTTAAAACCCAGAATATTTAACTCCATCCCTTTCTTTTTAGGGTTTTATTATTTTAAATTTGGCACACGATCCGACTTGTTCAGATCCTCTGTATATACCAGTTATTTTTAGTTACTGGATTGTGGTCATTTAATATTAGGGATTAGTCTCTATAATCTTGGAGTAGGTATAAATGCCAACTATACAACAACTAATAAGAAAGCCTAGAAAGCCCAGAGTTGTAAGGCAAAAATCTATGCATATGCAATCTTGTCCTCAAAAAAGAGGAGTTTGTACCAGAGTTTACACTACCACTCCAAAGAAGCCCAATTCAGCTATGCGTAAAGTAGCAAAAGTAAGATTAACAAATGGATTTGAAGTTATTTCTTATATTCCAGGTGAATCACATAATCTTCAGGAACACTCTGTTGTATTAATTCGCGGTGGTAGAGTTAAAGATCTTCCTGGAGTTCGGTATCACATACTGAGAGGTGTGTTAGATACACAAGGCGTTAAAGATAGGAGACAACGTCGTTCAAAATATGGTACAAAAAGGCCAAAATAGAAGGAAGTTTAATGTCAAGACGTCACAGTGCAGAAAAAAGATTAGTTTTACCAGACGCTAAATTTGGAGACGTTGTTCTAACTAAATTCATGAATAGTTTAATGTTTCATGGGAAGAAATCAACCGCTGAAACCATTGTTTATGGAGCCCTTAAAAAAGTTGAGGATAAATTAAAAAAATCTTCCGTAGAATTATTTCATGAAGCTCTTGAAAATATTAAGCCTTCTATAGAAGTAAGATCTAGAAGGGTTGGTGGAGCTACTTACCAAGTACCTGTAGAGGTTAGGCCAGAAAGAAGACAAGCATTGGCTATTAGATGGTTAATAAAGGCTTCTAGGGGTAGAAATGAAAATACTATGGAAGAAAGATTGGCATCAGAAATAATTGATGCAGTTTCTTCTAGGGGTACTGCTGTTAAAAAGCGTGAAGATACCCACAAAATGGCTGAAGCTAATAAAGCTTTTAGTCATTATCGTTGGTGATGAATTTAGTTGGGTAGCAATTAGGGATTAAGAATATGGCCAGAGATTATACACTTGATTTATATAGAAACTTTGGAATTATGGCTCATATTGATGCCGGGAAAACAACTTGTACTGAAAGAATTCTTTATTATACAGGTAAATCACACAAAATAGGAGAAGTTCACGACGGAGCTGCTACTATGGATTGGATGGAGCAAGAGCAAGAGCGTGGTATTACAATAACTTCTGCTGCAACAACAACATTTTGGGAGCGTACTGAAAATGGTGAAGTTGCAGAGGGTCCTAAACACAGATTTAATATTATTGATACTCCAGGGCACGTTGATTTTACAATTGAAGTAGAACGTTCTTTAGCTGTTTTAGATGGTGCTGTATGTGTTCTTGATGCTAATGCAGGAGTAGAACCTCAAACAGAAACTGTTTGGCGACAAGCGGATAGATATAAAGTTCCAAGAATAGTTTTCGTTAACAAAATGGATAAGATTGGTGCCAGCTTTAGTAATTGTGTTGAAATGATTATGGACAGAACTGGTGCAAAACCATGTCCAATTCAACTACCTATAGGTTCTGAAAATGCTTTCGAGGGTATGATCGATCTTATAACTATGGAGGAGTGGATTTGGCAAGGTGAAGATCTTGGAGCGACTTGGACAAAAAAAGAAATAAGAAAAGATCTTTTAGAGACTGCTCAAAATATGCGATCTGAAATGATTGAGATTGCAGTTGAAATGGACGATGAGATAATGGAATCCTATCTTGATGGAAAAGAACCAACAGAGAGCGAAATTAGAAAATTAATAAGACTTGGTACTCTCAACATGACTTTTGTGCCAGTTTTGTGTGGTTCAGCATTTAAGAATAAAGGGGTACAACCTCTTTTAAATGCTGTTATTGATTATTTACCTTCACCCCTTGATGTTCCTGCATATATTGGTTTCAAACCTGGTGATGTTGATGAAGAAAGGACTATTGAAAGATCTGCAGATGATACACAACCATTCTCTGGTCTGGCGTTTAAAATTATGAACGATCCATTTGTAGGCTCTCTAACTTTTCTTAGAATTTACTCTGGAGTAGTAAAAAAGGGGGATAGTTTTCTTAACTCAACAAAAGGAAAAAAAGAGAGAATTGGTAGGATGATGATGATGCATTCTATTAATAGGGAAGAAATTGAAGAAGCTTATGCGGGAGATATAATAGCTCTTGCTGGTTTAAAAGATACAACTACGGGTGATACAATTTGCGATATAGGATCTCCAGTAGTTCTAGAGACTATGACTTTCCCAGATCCAGTTATTGAAATAGCAATTGAACCAAAAACAAAAAATGATCAAGAAAAAATGTCTGCTGGTTTACAAAGACTTGCAGCCGAAGATCCTTCATTCAGAATTGAAACTGACCTAGAATCTGGACAAACTATCATGAAAGGGATGGGAGAATTACATCTTGATATTTTAGTTGATAGATTAAAAAGAGAATTTAAGGTTGAAGCTAATATAGGAGCACCTCAGGTTGCATATAGAGAAACTATTTCCGTAGAAGCTGAAGTTGACTATACTCATAAGAAACAATCTGGTGGCGCAGGACAATTTGCAAGAGTTAAAATGATTATTACACCAACTGAACCTGGTGAAGGGTATAATTTTGAAAGTAAAATAGTTGGTGGTGTTATCCCAAAAGACTACATACCAGGTGTAGAAAAAGGTATTCAGTCTGTAATGGACAGTGGTCCTCTCGCTGGATTTCCAGTTATTGATTTTAAAGTTTCCCTTATAGATGGAGCTTATCACGATGTTGACTCAAGTGTGCTAGCTTTTGAGATTGCTGGAAGAGCAGCTTTGAGAGAAGGTTTAAAAAAGGCTGGTGCAAAATTATTAGAACCAGTTATGAAAGTTGAAGTGGTTACTCCTGAAGATTATACTGGAAGTATTATTGGAGATCTTACTTCGAGGAGGGGAATGGTTACTGGTCAAGAAACAAGGGGTAACGCTATTGTCGTAAATGCCTTCGTACCTCTCGCTAATATGTTTGGTTATATAAATAATTTAAGGTCAATGTCATCTGGTCGAGCTCAATTCACAATGATTTTTGATCACTACGAAACCGTTCCTTCTAATATTTCAGAGGAAATTCAAGCAAAGTATGCATAAAAAACTTATCAACTTTTAACTATTTTTTAATGGAGACCAAAAATGGCAAAAGAAAAATTTGAGCGTAATAAACCGCATGTTAATGTAGGAACTATAGGTCACGTGGATCATGGTAAAACAACTCTCACTGCAGCAATAACAAAACATTATGGAGATTTTAAAGCTTATGATGAGATTGATGGTGCGCCTGAAGAGAAAGCAAGAGGAATAACCATTTCTACTGCACACGTTGAATATGAAACTGAAAAAAGACATTATGCTCATGTTGATTGTCCAGGTCATGCTGATTACGTGAAAAATATGATAACTGGAGCTGCGCAAATGGATGGGGCAATCCTTGTGGTGAATGCAGCTGATGGTCCAATGCCTCAAACGCGTGAACATATTTTGTTGGCTAGGCAAGTTGGAGTACCTGCTCTTGTAGTTTTTTTAAACAAAGTAGATCAGGTAGATGACGCCGAATTATTAGAACTAGTTGAGATGGAAGTTAGGGAATTACTTTCTAAATATGAATTTCCAGGAGATGATATTCCTATTGTGTCTGGTTCTGCATTAGCTGCTCTTGAAGATAGGGATGCTGAAATTGGTGCTAATAAAATTACAGAATTAATGGCTGCTGTCGATGATGCTATTCCTACTCCAGATAGGCCTATAGATCAACCGTTCCTTATGCCAATTGAAGATGTTTTTTCAATTTCAGGTAGAGGAACTGTTGTTACCGGTAGAGTTGAGCGTGGTGTTATTAATGTAGGCGATGAAATTGAGATAATTGGTATAAGAGATACATCCAAATCTACCTGCACTGGTGTTGAAATGTTTAGGAAGCTTCTAGATAGGGGGGAAGCTGGTGATAATATTGGGGCCCTATTAAGAGGTGTCGAAAGAGATGGAGTTGAAAGAGGGCAATGCTTGGTTAAACCTGGATCTGTCAAACCTCATACAAAATTTGAGGCAGAAGCTTATATTTTGACAAAAGATGAGGGTGGTCGGCACACACCTTTTTTTGGAAATTATAGACCTCAATTTTACTTTAGAACAACTGATGTAACAGGTACTGTACAGCTTCCTTCAGGTACAGAAATGGTTATGCCGGGTGATAATTTAAAATTTACTGTTGATTTGATTGCTCCTATTGCAATGGAAGAGAAATTGCGTTTCGCAATAAGAGAAGGTGGTAGAACAGTTGGAGCTGGAGTTGTTTCAAAGATTTTGGATTAATCTTACAGCTAATGAAATTTGATATATTAATAGGTGGATAGTAAATGCAAAGTCAAAATATAAGGATAAGATTACAAGCTTTTGACTACAGAGTCTTGGATGTTAGCACGGCTGAAATTGTGTCTACTGCCAAAAGAACTGGAGCACAGGTAAGAGGACCAATACCCTTACCTAATAAGATAGAAAAATTTACTGTTCTCAGAGGACCACATGTAGATAAAAAAAGTAGAGAGCAATTTGAAATTAGAACTCACAAACGTTTATTAGATATAGTGGATCCTACTCCTCAAACTGTTGATGCTTTAATGAAATTAGATCTTGCAGCTGGTGTAGACGTAGAGATTAAACTTTAGGATATTAAAATGCGATCTGGTATAATTGCAAAAAAAGTGGGTATGACTAGGATTTTTAATGACGATGGTCAGCAAATACCTGTTACAATATTAAGGCTTGACAAAGTTCAAGTTGTAGCTCAAAAAACGGAAGACAAGGATGGGTATTTTGCCTTGAAACTAGGTTCAGGTACAATAAAAGCTAAAAATTGCAACAAGTCATTGCGTGGACAATTTTCGGTTGCTAAGGTTGAGCCAAAGAGAAAACTTAAAGAGTTTCGTGTTTCTTCTGATAACCTGATTGATGTAGGAAAAGAAATTAGTGTTTCTCACTACGTAGAAGGTCAATATGTTGATATTTCCGGCTTATCAATTGGAAAAGGTTTCGCTGGTGCCATGAAAAGACATAATTTTTCTGGCTTGAGAGCTTCTCACGGTGTATCTGTTTCGCACAGGTCACATGGATCAACCGGGCAGTGCCAAGACCCTGGGCGAGTTTTTAAAGGAAAAAAAATGGCTGGTCATATGGGAGATTGTAGCGTAACAATTCAGAATTTAAGAGTTGTAAAAACTGACCCTGTACGAGGTTTGATAATGATTAAAGGTGCTGTTCCTGGGGCTAAAGGAGGTTGGGTTACTTTAAAAGATGCAGTAAAGAAAAAACTTCCAGATAATACCCCATTTCCAACTGCATTAGAACAGAACTTGGAAAGTAAAGTTTCAGATGTGGTTGTTTCAAATAAATCGGATACCGTCAAAGATGAAGTTGTAGAATCCTCTAAGGCTGATGTTTCTAATGATCAACAAAAGGATTTGGAGCCAAAAAATGAAAATTGATATTATAGATATTGATAATAAAAAATCTGGCTCAATAGAATTGAATAATTCACTTTTTGGGCTTGAACCTAGACCAGATATATTGAATAAAGTTGTAAGATGGCAATTAGCTAAGCGTCAGCAAGGTACACATTCTGTTTTAACAAGATCGGAAGTTTCTTATTCTACAAAAAAGGTAGTCCGTCAAAAAGGAGCAGGTAGTGCTCGTCACGGTTCAAGGAGAGCACCAATTTTTAGAAAAGGTGGTGTTTATAAAGGTCCTAAGCCTCGAAGCCACGCGTTTTCTTTAACAAAAAAATTAAGAAGTTTAGGGCTTAGACATGCTCTATCTTCCAAATATGCTAATGGTAGTTTGGTTATTTTAAATAAAGCTGAACTAGATAATCAGAAAACCAGTGATTTTTCAAAAAAGTTAAAAAAATTAAAGTGGGGGCGTGTTCTTGTTATTGGTAGAGAAGATAACCCAAAAAGTCAAAATTTTTTTAATGCTAGTAAAAACATTCCGAAATTAGATGTCTTAGCTGTAAATGGTATAAATGTTTACGATGTCTTAAGAAGAGATACACTAGTTTTAACTAAAGCAGCTGTTGATGCTTTGGAGGATAGATTATCATGAAAGATCAATCGGAAACTGAATTCTATGATATTATTAGAAGACCAATAATTACAGAAAAAGCATCCATGGCTTCAGAACATGGAATTGTTGCGTTTGAAGTTGCAATTAATAGTACAAAAAAACAAATAAAAAGTGCAATTGAAAAATTGTTCAATGTAAAGGTTGAAGCAATAAATACATTAATTGTCAAAGGTAAAGTTAAGAGATTTCGCGGAAAATTAGGTAAGAGACGTGACTTTAAAAAGGCATACGTGACTCTTGCAGATGGTAATACCATTGATGTTAGTACAGGATTATAATGAAAGTTGGTGATAAATTATGCCTTTGAAATCATATAAACCTACTTCGCCAGGTCAAAGAGACCTCGTTTTAGTTGATAGGTCGGAATTATGGGGTGGTCGTCCTGAAAAGTCTCTATCTTTAGGATTGCATAAAAAAGGAGGTAGGAATAACTCAGGTAGAATTACTATGAGGCGTAAAGGCGGTGGTGCCAAGCGTCTTTATAGATTAATAGATTTTAAAAGGAATAAGTTAGATGTAAAAGGAACTGTTGAGAGAATTGAATATGATCCTAATAGAACAGCATTCATTGCTCTTGTGAAATACGAAGATGGAGAAAAATCTTACATACTTGCGCCACAAAGGCTTAAGGTCTCAGATAATATAATATCTTCAACAAGTTCAGATATTAAACCTGGAAATGCAATGCCATTTACTGGTATGCCTATAGGTACAATTGTACATAATATTGAGTTAAAAAGAGGGAAAGGTGGACAAATTGCTAGAGCTGCAGGTTCATATGCTCAATTTGTAGGTAGAGATGGTAATTATGCACAATTAAGACTCTCATCAGGAGAAATGCGGTTAGTCCGTCAAGAATGTATGGCTACTGTAGGTGCAGTCTCAAACCCTGATAATTCTAATCAAAACTTAGGAAAAGCAGGTAGAAACCGTAATAAAGGTATAAGGCCATCTGTCAGAGGTGTGGTTATGAATCCAATAGACCATCCACATGGTGGGGGTGAAGGTAGAACCTCAGGAGGTAGGCATCCTGTTACTCCATGGGGAAAGCCAACTAAGGGTGCAAGGACTAGAACTAATAAGTCAACTGATAAATATATTTTAAGGTCTAGACATTATAAGAAAGGGCGAAAATAAATGGCACGATCTATTTGGAAAGGACCTTTCGTTGAAGGTTACGTTTTAAAAAAAGCTGAAAAATCAAGAGAGTCTGGTAGAAATGAAATCATAAAAATATGGTCTCGAAAATCTACTATACTTCCGCAGTTCGTAGGTCTGACATTTGGTGTTTATAATGGAAAAAAGCATATTCCAGTTTCAGTAAGTGAAGAAATGATTGGTCAAAAGTTTGGTGAATATAGTCCAACAAGAACATATTACGGTCATGCTGCAGATAAAAAAGCAAAGAGAAGTTAGTTAAATGTCTGATAAATCAACAAACCCAAAAGAAGAAAAATTAGAAGCTATTGCTAAGGTTAGAATGTTGAAAACTAGCCCTCAAAAGTTGAATTTAGTTTCAAGAATGATCCGGAACAAGCCTGTTAATATTGCGTTGTCGCAGCTTAAATTCTCAAAGAAAAGAATAGCTTTAGATGTGAGAAAATGTTTAGAATCTGCTATTGCAAATGCTGAAAATAACCATGATCTAGACATTGAAGAATTAATAGTTAGTGAAGCATTTGTGGGTAAAAATCTAGTTTTAAAAAGGGGAAGACCTAGAGCTAGAGGTCGTTATGGTAAAATTTTAAAACCATTCAGTCAATTAACCATAAAAGTAAAGCAGATCTTGTCAAATGATAAAGAAGAGGAGAAGGTTTAATGGGACAAAAAATTAATCCTGTTGGTCTCCGACTACAGGTAAATAGAACATGGGAAAGTAGATGGTTTGCTAATACTAAAGATTATGGTGATTTGCTTCATGAAGATTTAGAAATTAGGAAATTTATTAAACATAATTGTGCTCAATCAGGAATTAGTAGAGTGGTAATAGAAAGACCTCACAAAAAGTGTAGGGTAACTATATATGCTGCAAGGCCAGGCGTTATTATTGGTAAAAAAGGTGCAGATATAGAAACTTTAAAAAATAAAGTTGCAAAATTAACTAAAAGTGAATTGCACCTAAATATTATAGAAGTTAGAAAACCTGAAATTGATGCAGCACTTGTAGCTGAGAGTATAGCTCAGCAAATGGAAAGAAGAGTGTCTTTTAGGAGAGCTATGAAAAGATCTGTCCAAAATGCTATGAGGATGGGAGCACTTGGCATTCGCGTAGATCTCGCAGGAAGGCTAGGTGGCGCAGAGATTGCCAGAACTGAATGGTATTCTGAAGGAAGAGTCCCAAGGCATACATTAAGAGCTGATATAGATTATGCTTTAGCTGAAGGATTAACTGCTTACGGTATTATTGGGGTTAAGGTATGGATATTTAAGGGTGAGATTATGGAACATGATCCTTCAGGAAGAGATAAAAGGATTAATGAAGCTCAAGATAATTCTGTAGGTAGTAGAAGTTAAGAGTAAAGTTATAGGAGAAATAAATGCTTCAACCCAAGCGAACAAAGTTTCGAAAACAGCATAAAGGTCGCATACATGGGAATGCTAAAGGTGGATACGAAATAAATTTTGGTAACTATGCGCTTAAAGCTATTGAACCTGATCGAGTAAATGCAAGACAGATAGAGGCTGCTAGAAGAGCCTTAACAAGGCACATGAAAAGGCAAGGGCGTGTTTGGATTCGTATTTTTCCTGATGTTCCTGTAACAGCCAAGCCAATAGAGGTTAGAATGGGAAAAGGCAAAGGTTCTGTAGATAGGTGGGTAGCCAAAATAAAGCCTGGTAGAATAATGTTTGAGGTTGACGGAGTAGCAGAAGATGTGGCAATGGAAGCATTAAGATTAGCTGCTATGAAATTATCAGTCAAATCTAGATTTGTAAAACGTGAAGATTGGTAATTTTAGGATCCCCTATGAAAATTGAAGAATTAAAAAATAAAACTTTAGATCAATTAAAAAGTATTATGATTGATTTAAAAAAAGAAGCTTTCAATTTAAGATTCCAAAAAGCTAATGGTCAACTAGAGAATACCGCTAGAGTTAAAGTGGTTAAAAGGAGTGTTGCTAGGGTGTTAACTCTAATTAATAATAAATTAAAAAATGAGTTGGAGAAGTAATTAGATGCCAAAACGTATATTAAAAGGACAAGTTACTAGTGACAGTAACGACAAGACAATTACAGTTCTAGTTGAACGTCGTTTCACACACCCTATACTCAAAAAAACAATCCGAAAATCAAAAAAATATAGAGCTCATGACGAATCAAATAAGTTTAGAAATGGTGATATTGTTAGGATCCAAGAATGTTCACCTTTTTCTAAATCAAAAAGATGGGAAGTATTGACAAATTAAAAATACTTTATATTAAGTATAAAACGAAACCGTGAGGAATAACCTCGAAGGTCGGGAGAAAAAAAATGATCCAGATGCAAACCAATTTGGATGTAGCCGATAACTCTGGCGCAAAAAAAATTCAATGTATTAAAGTTTTAGGTGGTGCTAAGAGAAAGTATGCATCAGTGGGAGATATAATAGTAGTGTCTGTTAAAGATGCTATCCCAAGAGGAAGAGTTAAAAAAGGCGACGTCCGAAGGGCAGTTATTGTTAGAACTGCTAAAGAAATAAAACGTTCAGATGGGAGTACAATTAAGTTTGATAAAAATGCAGCTGTTATACTTAATAACGCAGGTGAGCTAATTGGCACCAGGATTTTTGGTCCAGTAGTTCGCGAATTAAGATCAAAAAATTTCATGAAAATTGTTTCTTTAGCACCGGAGGTTCTTTAATGCCGTCAAAAATTAAAAAAGGTGATAAGGTAATAGTTTTAACTGGTAAAGATAAAGGAAAAAATGGAGAAGTGATTCAGATTTTTACAAAATCACAAAAAGCTTTAGTTTCAGGAATAAATATGTCCATCAGGCATTTGAAGCAATCTGAAAAAAATGCTGGTGGAAGAATACCTAAAGAAGCAAATATACATATTTCAAATTTGGCTTTGATAGATCCCAAAAATAATATTCCCACAAAGGTCGGATTTAAGTTAATTGATGGAAAAAAAGTTCGTTTTGCTAAAAAATCTGGGGAATTAATTAATGGCTGATTACGTACCGAGACTGAAAGAGAAGTACCTAAAAGATATTCGTAGCGGATTGAAAGATAAGTTTGCCTATAAGAACGATATGATGATACCAAAACTACAAAAAATTGTTTTAAATATGGGCGTAGGTGAAGCAGTTGGAGATAGTAAAAAAATCAAAAGTGCTCATGAGGATCTTAAAATTATATCTGGTCAGCAGCCACTTATAACAAAAGCAAAGAAATCTATAGCGGGTTTTAAAGTTAGGGAAGAAATGCCTCTTGGGGTTAAAGTAACTTTAAGAAGAGACAAAATGTATGAATTTTTAGATCGATTAATTACTATTGCAATGCCTAGGATTAGAGATTTTAGGGGTATTTCACCAAAAAGTTTTGATGGAAGAGGTAATTACGCTTTAGGTATAAAAGAACATATTGTTTTTCCAGAAATTGACTTTGATAAAGTTGATTCTATTTGGGGATTGGACATAGTTTTATGTACTAGTGCTAATAATGATGATGAGGCGAGAGAATTATTAAAGGAATTTAATATGCCTTTTTATAATTAATGAAGTTTGGGAGATAGTAATGGCAAAAGCGTCAATGATAAACCGTGAATTAAAAAGGCAAAAACTGGTGGAACAGTTTTCTAACAAAAGAATAGAACTTAAAAAGATTGTAAAGGATAAAGATTTGCCAATGGAAGAAAGATTTAAAGCTCAAATTAAGTTAGCGAAATTACCTCCTAATTCATCACCGACAAGATTACATAATAGGTGTAGAATTACGGGTAGACCAAAATCTTTTTATAGAAAATTGCAAATGTCTAGAATTGCCTTAAGAGATTTAGCTTCTAAAGGTGAAATTCCTGGCATGATCAAATCTAGTTGGTAAATAAGGAGAATCGAATGGTTATGAATGACCCAATTGGTGATTTACTTGCAAGGATTAGGAATGCTCAAATGAGAAAAAGAAGTGATGTTATAACACCTTCGTCAAAATTAAGGGCTTGGGTTTTAGATGTTCTTCATTCAGAAGGTTTTATTCGGGGTTATAAACCAATAGAAAGCGAAGATGGTAAAAATAACATTCAAATTGATTTAAAATATTTTGATGGTGAGCCAGTTATAAAAGAATTGAAAAGAATTTCTACACCCGGTCGAAGAGTATATACTAATGTAAAAAATATTCCAAAAGTAAGACAAGGTTTAGGCATAGCTATTATCTCAACTCCAAAAGGAGTGATGTCTGACACTAAGGCTAGAGCTACTAATGTAGGTGGCGAAATTCTTTGTACTGTGTTTTAAGGGATTAAAAATGTCTAGAATTGGGAAAAAACCGATCATTGTACCTAATAATGTAACAGCAAATATAGCTGGTAACAAAATTGAAATAAAAGGACCTAATGGTTCTAGAGAATTTTTTTCATCAAAAGAAGTAGAGATAAAACTTGATGATAATAATATAATTGTAAAACCAAAAAATTTGTCAAAGAAATCCAGACAGCATTGGGGTATGAATAGAACGCAAATTGCCAATCTAATTGAAGGTGTTACGATAGGTTTTACTAAAAATTTAGAATTAAACGGTGTAGGTTACCGGGCTGCTTTACAAGGCAATACCTTAAAACTATCATTAGGTTATTCTCATGAAATTGATTTTGAGATACCCAAAGATGTAAAAATTACTGTTCCTAAACCTACTGAAATTAGTATTAATGGAATAGATCAGCAAATTGTTGGTCAGGTGGCGGCTAATATTAGAGAAAAAAGAAAACCAGAGCCATATAAAGGTAAAGGCATAAGATATAAAGACGAATATGTTTTTGCTAAAGAAGGTAAGAAAAAGTAGGAAGTTATAGATGTCTAACAAAAAATTGACTTTGTTCAAAAAAAGAAGACTAAGAAATAGAAATAAGATTAAAAGTATAGTTAACAACAAAATTAGAATGAGTGTTCATAGATCTTCGAAAAATATCTATGTTCAGCTTATTGATGATAAAATTGGAAATACGTTGGCGTCTGCTTCTTCTAGAATGTCAGTTGTTGGTAAAGATTTAAAGAATACTATGGAAACTGCTAAGCTTGTTGGAAAAGAAATAGCCAAAAGAGCAAAGAGTTCTGGTATATCAGAAGTATATTTTGATAGAGGAGGATTCCTTTATCATGGAAGAGTTAAAGCTTTGGCTGATGCTGCAAGAGAAGGTGGCCTTAAATTTTAGGAGAAAATTAATATGGCAAGGGATTCTAATCGTAAAGAAAAAAAAGATCGTGAAGATTCGTCAGAATTTTCAGATAGACTGGTAGCAATTAATAGGGTTTCGAAAACAGTTAAAGGTGGAAAGCGTTTTGGGTTTGCAGCATTAGTTGTTGTTGGCGATCAGAGGGGTCGTGTTGGTTTTGGCAAAGGCAAAGCTAAGGAAGTCCCAGAAGCAATTAGGAAAGCTACAGATCAGGCTAAGACTCAAACATTAAGAGTACCCCTCAAGGAAGGAAGAACACTTCATCACGATGTAAATGGAAGACACGGAGCTGGTATGGTTGTTATGAGAACTGCAAAACCAGGTACAGGTATAATTGCTGGTGGTCCCATGCGAGCAGTATTCGAGATGTTGGGTATTCAAGATGTAGTAGCAAAGTCTATAGGTTCTCAAAATCCCTACAATATGGTACGCGCCACAATTGATGGTCTAAAAAAAGAAGTAAGTCCTAGGATCATAGCCCGTAGAAGGGGCAAAAAACTTTCTGCAATTCTTGTTAAAGATGACGAACCAAAAGAATTATCAACATAATTTAAAAGTTGGAAAAAATTATGACAAACAAAATTTATGTAAAACAGGTTAGATCAGCAATAAGAAGACCTGAAATTCAAAAAAAAATACTTAAGGGTCTTGGACTAAATAAAATGAATAAAATTTCTGAATTGAATGATACGCCTTCTATAAGAGGAATGATTAAAAAAATACCTCATTTGGTTCAAATTGTAGAAAAATCATAATAATTAAATTGATTAATTTTAGTCTAAGATTGTTTGAAATTTAAATTTAGAGATATTGATATGAAACTAAATGAATTAAGAGAAAAAAAGGGTGCTTTTAAAACCAAAAAAAGACTGGGTAGAGGTCCAGGATCTGGTGTAGGTAAAACATGTGGTCGAGGTCTTAAAGGACAAAAGTCTAGATCAGGTGTTTCTATTAATGGTTTTGAAGGGGGTCAAATGCCTATATATATGAGACTTCCGAAAAGAGGTTTCAATGTTCCTAATCCTAAAAAATATTGTGTTATTAATATTGGAACATTACAAGATTTTATAGATAGAAAAAAAATAAATCCAGACAATGAGATTAATGAGGATACATTATGTTCTTCTGGTATTATTTCAAGGAGTTTTGATGGTGTACGTCTTTTGGCTAAAGGTGAACTAAAAAATAAGATTGTTGTCAAACTTACTGGAGCTTCGAAAAGTGCTATCTCTGCTATAGAAAAGCATGGGGGAACATTTTCAAAATTATCCTAAATTTAATAAAATTTTACTTTTCTTAGAATTTAGAAAAAAAGGTTAAAAAGGGTTTTAAATGCCTTCTGCAGCAGAACAAATGGCAGCAAATTTAAGTTGGGGTTCTTTTGGTAAAGCAAAAGACCTTCAGCGACGTATTTTTTACGCTCTAGGATTATTAATAGTTTATAGAATTGGTACATACATTCCAGTTCCAGGAATTGATTCTTCTCAACTTCGCTCTTTTTTTGAACAAGCAAATACTGGTATTGGTGGTATGCTTAATATGTTTACTGGCGGTGCAGTTGGTAGAATGGCCATATTTGCACTTGGTATAATGCCCTACATAACATCCTCTATTATAATGCAGCTATTAGCGTCTATGCTACCTCAATTGGAGCAGCTTAAAAAGGAAGGAGAACAAGGTAGAAAAAAAATAAACCAATACACCAGATATGGTACCGTCGTTCTTGCTTTCTTTCAAGCATATGGCATTTCAGTAGGTTTAGAAAGTCAAGGATTAGCTTCTGATCCTGGTTGGTACTTTAGAGCATCTTGTATAATTACTTTAGTAGGGGGAACCATGTTTTTAATGTGGCTTGGTGAACAGATTACTGCTAGGGGTATAGGAAATGGTATATCATTAATTATTTTCGTAGGTATCGTCGCAGAACTTCCATCAGCGCTTGCTCAGTTTTTTGCATCTGGTAGATCGGGTATTATAAGTCCTATAGTAATCCTAGCGGTTATTCTTATGGTTGTTGTGATTATTGGTTTAGTTGTTTATTTAGAGCGTGCTTTAAGGAAAATTAATATTCAATATCCTAGAAGGCAAGTAGGTATGAAAATGTATGGTGGAGATACTTCAAATCTTCCAATAAAGCTTAATCCTTCAGGTGTAATCCCTGCAATTTTTGCCTCGTCTTTGTTATTGCTTCCAACTACCGTAGTTACTTTTGCACGTGAAGATAGTAATGGTTTTTTATCATATTTAGCCGCCTATTTAGGACCTGGTCAGCCATTGTATTATGTTTTTTTTGGTGGAATGATTATATTTTTTACATATTTTTATACTCTTAATGTTGCTTTTAAGCCTGACGAAGTTGCCGATAATCTAAAAAAGCAGGGAGGATTTGTCCCTGGTATACGCCCTGGTGAAAGAACTGCTAAGTATTTAGAGTATGTAGTTTTAAGAACTCTTGTGTTGGGTTCTGGGTATCTTGCTGCAATTTGTTTACTTCCCGAAGTTTTGAGATCTCAGTTTGCAATTCCCTTTTATTTTGGAGGTACTTCACTATTAATTGTAGTTTCAGTTACTATGGATACTATAACTCAAATTCAGTCTCATATGTTAGCCTACCAGTATGAAGGTTTAATAGAAAAATCCAAGATACGTGGATCTAGTAAAAGAAATAAGAGAGGAAAGAGATGAAGAATTTAATTCTTCTTGGACCTCCAGGCGCTGGTAAAGGTACTCAAGCTAGAACTTTATGCGACACATTTGGATTTGTTCAATTATCAACTGGAGACATGCTAAGAGAAGCTAAAGAAGATCAATCTGATCTTGGAAAAAAAGTTGCCAATATTATGGCAAAAGGAGAATTAGTTACAGATGAGATTGTAATAGGACTTATTGAAACAAAACTTACTAGTGAAGAAAATAATAATGGTTTTATATTTGATGGTTTTCCAAGGACATTAGCACAAGCTGATGCTTTAGGTGATTTGTTAAAAACAATTGGTAAGGAAATTAATCATGTGATTGAATTATATGTAGATGATGAAAAATTAGTTCAACGCATAGTAGGTCGCTTCACATGTTCTTCTTGTGGAGAACTTTATCATAAGACCACCAAGATGCCAAAGGATCCAAAAAAATGTGATGTTTGTGGTAGTGAGAATAAATTTAACCATAGACAAGATGATAATGAAGATTCTTTAAAAATCAGATTACTCGCTTATTATCGAGATACTTCTCCACTTATAGGATATTATCATGTACTCAATAAATTAAAGAAAATTAATGGTCTTGGAAGTGTTGACGAAATCCAAGGTGAAATTAGGAGTGTTATCTCATAATTTAAAAAAAGTTTTCTTAACTATGAACTTGACGAAGTTAATTCCATAGATATAATCCGCGAGACATTATTTATTTTATTATATAATAATTTATTTAATTTGTTAAACATAAAAAATACGGAGTAAAATTTGGCTAGAATAGCTGGTATAAATCTACCTACTGGAAAAAGGGTTTCTATATCTTTAACATATATACATGGTGTTGGTACAAATACTGCCAGAAAAATATGTAAAGAACTTAAAATTCCTTTATTAACAAAATTAAATGAACTTGATGATATACAATTGTCATCAATTAGAGATTATATTGATTCTCATTTGATGGTAGAGGGTGATTTAAGAAGAGAAAAATCTATGAATATTAAGAGATTAATGGATCTTGGATGCTATCGTGGCTTGAGGCATAGACGTGGTCTTCCTGTTAGAGGACAAAGAACACACACTAATGCAAGAACTAGAAAAGGTCCCGCAAAAACTATTGCAGGAAAGAAAAAATAGGAATAAATAAATATGGCTGTTGATAAATCAAGAACTAAAAAGAAAGATAAAAAAAATATTTCTACAGGCGTAGCTCATATAAATTCTAGTTTCAATAATACAAAGATTTTAATTTCTGATGCACAAGGTAATGCTATTGCCTGGTCATCAGCGGGAACTATGGGTTTCAAAGGATCTCGAAAGTCTACTCCTTATGCCGCACAAATGGCTGCAGAAGACGCGGGTAAAAAAGCACAAGAGCATGGAATGAAAACATTGGAAGTTGAAATTCAAGGCCCTGGTTCTGGCAGGGAATCTGCATTGAGGGCTTTGTCTACAGTGGGTATGATAGTAACTTCAATAAGAGATGTCACACCTATGGCCCATAATGGTTGTAGGCCACCTAAAAGAAGAAGAGTTTAGAATATTTTAACATTATTAAAATACTTATAATTTAAACCCTCGGGCGTAAAAAACTTTTGGATTAGGTTTTTTACAGGAATGGAGGAACTAATGATCCATAAAAATTGGCAAGAACTAATAAGACCAACTGGTATTTCTATCAAACCAGGTGATGATCCTAAGAGTAAAGCTACTATTATTACTGAACCTCTAGAAAGAGGGTTTGGTTTAACCTTAGGTAATGCTATTAGAAGAATTTTGTTATCTTCTTTACAAGGTGCTTCTATAGTTTCTGTACAAATAGATGGTGTTTTACATGAATTCTCATCATTAGCAGGAGTTAGAGAAGATGTTACTGATATAATCCTTAATTTGAAAGGTGTATCTGTATCTATGGAAGTTGAAGGTCCTAAAAAAATATCTGTTAACGTAAAAGGACCGGGTATTGTAACCGCTGGTGATATTGAAGAAACAAATGGCATAGAAATTTTGAATAAAGATCATATAATCTGTCATTTGGATGATGGAGTTTCCTTTTCAATGGAGTTAACTGTAAATACAGGAAAAGGTTATGTTGCGGCAGATAAACATATTTCTGAGGATAATCCTATTGGAGTAATTGCTATTGATTCATTATTTTCTCCAATCAAAAAAGTTTCATATAATGTCGAACCAACAAGAGAAGGTCAGGTCCTAGATTACGATAAATTAACTATTGATATTGAAACTGATGGTTCAGTATCTCCCGAAGATGCATTAGCATTTGCTTCTCGTATATTGAAAGATCAGCTCGATGTATTTATTAACTTTGATGAACCTGAAGCTGACATACGTGACGAAGCTGAAGACGAACTAGAATTTAATCCACTGCTTCTTAAAAAAGTAGATGAGTTAGAGTTGTCTGTAAGATCTGCAAATTGCTTAAAGAATGATAATATAGTTTATATTGGTGATTTAATACAAAAAACAGAAGCAGAGATGTTAAGAACTCCAAATTTTGGTAGAAAGTCCTTGAACGAGATAAAGGAGGTTCTAACAAGTATGCAACTACATTTAGGAATGGACGTAACTGAATGGCCACCTGAGAACATAGAAGAATTATCAAAAAAATATGAAGATCAGTTTTGAGGGTTGATAATATCTCTTAGAATGATAAAACCTATAAATTATTCTTTATAAAGTTATTTGGTTAAAAAAAAATGAGACATGGAAATAAGAATCGTAAGTTAAATAGAACGCACGAACATCGAAAAGCAATGTTTGCTAATATGGTTTGCTCTTTAATTGAGCATGAGCAAATTCAAACTACACTTCCAAAGGCCAAAGAACTAAAAAGGATTGTCGATAAATATATAACACTAGGAAAAAATGGGTCTCTTCACTCAAGAAGGTTAGCCATATCTCGTTTAAAACAAAATTCTACGGTCATAAAACTTTTTGATACTCTAGCTAATAGATACAAAAAAAGAAATGGGGGATATACAAGAGTTTTGAAAGCTGGTTTTAGGTACGGTGATGCAGCTCCACTAGCAGTAATTGAGTTAGTAGATCGTGATATTTCAGCTAAAGGTGCTAAGGATAAAGAGAATCAAGAAGAAAAAAACGATAAACCCCAAGAGTAATATTTATATTTAATAAATTTTAAAAAAATAGAGCACTGTTTATTTTCTTAGTTTAAGTTATAATATATAATGAGTGATTTATTCGACTTTAAAGAAAAAAAAGATAATAATAATTCACTAAAACCTTTATCAGATAAATTACGTCCAGATTCCATTACAGATATTTTTGGCCAAGATCATATTACAGGTGAAACTGGTCCTATAAATACAATAATAAAAAATAACAACCTATCCTCCATCATTTTTTGGGGTCCTCCTGGTACAGGTAAAACTTCTATAGCTAGAATTATTCCAAAAGTATTAAAAAATAGTCATTTTCATGAAATAAGCGCTGTTTCATCAGGAACTAGTGATTTAAAAGAAATATTCAAATTAGGTAAAGAGGTTTCACTTAGAGGTGAAAAATTAATTCTATTTGTTGATGAAATCCATTATTTTAATAAATTACAGCAAGATATGTTTTTACCTTTTATTGAAGGAGGAAGCATTGGGTTAATAGGTGCTACTTCACAAAACCCGAGCTTTCAGCTTAATGCTGCTCTTTTATCTAGATCTTTGGTATATCAAGTAGAAACTTTATCTGAAGAATCTCTTAAAAAAATAATTATAAGAGTTGAAAAATTATTAAAAAAAAATTTACTTTTAGAAAATGATGGCAAGCAAATTTTAATACAGATGAGTGGTGGGGATGCTAGAGTTTTAATAAATCTTATTGATCAAGTTTTTACTCTTAATAGAAAAATTAGATCCACAGAATTGACAGAAATACTCTCCTTAAATGTGCCAAAGCATGATAAATCTGGGGATAATCATTATGGATTAATATCTGCTATTCATAAATCTATCAGAGGTTCTGATCCAGATGCAGGATTGTTTTGGTTAGCAAGAGCTCTTAATGCAGGTGAGGATCCATTTTATATCTTTAGAAGATTACTAAGAATTTCAATAGAAGATGTAGGCCTTGCCAATCCAGATTCTCAAAGACAAGTTTTAGACTCATGGAGTTCATACGAAAAATTAGGCTCTCCAGAGGGTGATATTGCATTAGCTATGAGTGTTATCGCATTATCATTATCTCCAAAATCTAATGCTGTTTATCTTGCAGAAAAAGAATCTAAAAAATTTGCGAAAAAACATAATTCAGAACAACCACCTAAACATATCTTAAATTCTTCAACTGCATTAATGGATACATTTGGATATGGAGTTGGCTACAAATATGATCATGATTCAAAAGGTGGATTTTCTGGGCAGAATTATTTTCCTGATGGATTTAAACGCACAATTTTCTATCATCCTGTAGAAAGAGGTTATGAAAGAGAATTAAAAAAGAGAATTTCATATTTTTCAAAACTAAGAAATAAAATTTAAAAGACTAATAACAAAGTTTGAACGGATTATACTAAAAAAATGACTGATAAGCTTAAACCATTAATTGTTACTAATGAAGAAGATGGTCAAAGGTTAGATAAATGGATCAAGTTTCGGTTTAGTAATGTTTCTAAAGTTATGATGGAAAAATTATGCAGAACTGGTCAAATAAGAGTTGATAGTGCAAGAGTAAAACCTAATTTTAAGTTAGTTGAAAATCAGTTAATAAGAATTCCCAATTTTATTCGATATATTAACAAAAAATCGAGTAAAATTTTTACTAATGAACATTCAGATTTATTTCAAAAATTAAAAGAAACCATAGTATATGAAGATGAATATTTTTTGATTTTTAATAAACCATTTGGTTTGGCAGTACAAGGGGGATCTAAATTAGGAAGTGTTCATATAGATGGGATTTTACCATTTTTTTCAAAAAAAGACTGTCCTATACCTAAGTTAGTTCATCGATTGGATAAAGAAACTTCCGGTATATTAGTGGTTGCTAAAACTCCAAAAAGTGCAAGAGAATTTTCAAAATTAATGATTGAAAGAAAAATTATAAAATCTTATTGGGCACTAGTAAATAATCCTCCAAAAAATAAGATAGGAATTTTATATAACCCACTTTATAATAAATTTATCTTAAAAAAAGAACTTATAAAGAAATATAGTATTGATAATGAATTTATTAAAGCTAAGTTATATGCTTTGAATGCAGAAGATAAAGAAACAGTTTCTACTTATAAAGAAATTAAGTTAATTCAGGACAATTTATCTTGGATAGAACTTTTGGCAGTTACAGGTAGAAAACACCAATTAAGAAAACAACTAGCCTCTATTGGTTGTGCAATTTTTGGAGATAATAAGTATGGTCAAACAGCACAATCCTTTAAAAGAAATCGTAAAGAAAAACTTCAATTACATGCTAGGGAAATAACTTTTATTAATCCAATAACTGGTGAATTAATTAAAGTAAAATGCTCACCACCTGAACATATGAAAAAACTTTTGCCCTCTAACGAAATTGAAAAACTTTAATTTAGTTTATATAAAGCTCATGTGGAAGAAAAAAAAATTTTGGAAGTCTATTCGATTGAATCAAAAAGAATCTGAATTTGGAATTCTTCTAGATAATAATTTACTTAAAACACCCAAAAAAAAAGATTGTACTATCTCTAACAAAATAATAGCAGAATATTTATTCAAAGAATGGTCTTCTATTGAGGATGAGATTAATTTTAATAATATGCCATTTACTCAAATTTGTTTCGCATCTTTAGATAGAGAAAAAAAAGAACAAATAGTTTTACACAAAAAACTGATAGAATATGGAATGACTGATTTACTATTTTATAGGGATGATTTAGGTACTGAATTAGAAAAATTACAATCAAAAAAATGGGATAAGCTATTAAATTGGATAGAAAATGAATTCAATTTACAGTTTAATATAGTAAATGGTCTTATGCCAGTTAAACAACCTTCAAAAAACTATAATATTTTTCTTAAAGAGTTAAAAAAATTAGATTCTTTTTCATTAACAGCTATTAACGAAATAGTTACACTTTCTGGATCTTTGATACTTGGTATGTTATTATTAAAAAAAAAAATATTACCAAATCAAGCATGGTCTTTGTCAAAAGTAGATGAAGATTGGCAACGTTCAAATTGGGGAACAATTCCTGAGCAATTAGAAGATGATGAAAATAAAAAAAAATATTTTTTTATTTCTTGTAAATTTGTTAGTAACTTAAATTAAATAGATTTTCTAAATTTAATAAGAATCACTTAAATGTTAAATATTTTATTACAAACCCAAAAATAGTTTTAGTATATATATTTATTCTTTTTAAACTATTGAAATAAATGGATTTTTTCTTAAATAAATTATTATCAAATAAAGGGTAGAAAAAGTTTTATTAATGCATTACCTTCACGACTTATTTTGGTATAAATTTTGATCAAAATTTTTTTAAATAAATAAGGGGAAACTATGAGAAAATCTATTTTTATAATCTTGTCTTCAATATTATTTATTGCTGGCGGATTACAAGCTGCGACATTAGATGATGTTAAAGCTCGTGGAAATTTATTATGTGGCGTATCAACTGGTGCTCCTGGATTTGCTACCATTGATGATTCTGGCAAAGATGTAGGTTTTGATGTTGATTACTGTCGTGCATTAGCAGCGGCCATTTTTGGTGATCCTATGGCAGTTAAATTTGTAGGATTAACTTCTGCAGTACGATTTACTGCTTTGGCAGCAGGTGAAGTTGATATTCTTGCTAGAAATACAACTTGGACATACAGCAGAGATACTGATTTAAAGCAAACCTTTTTGGGTGTCAATTATTATGATGGTCAAGGTTTCATGGTAAAGAAAAAACTTGGTGTTAATTCAACACTTGATTTGGATGGTGCAACAGTTTGTATACAAGTTGGAACTACTACAGAACTTAATCTGGCTGATTATTTTAAAGAAAATGGAATGAGCTATGAACCAGTTCCAACAGCAGATAATGCAGAGTCCCAACAGCAGTACCTTGCTGATGCATGTGATACTTACACTACTGATGCTTCAGCTCTTCACGGAACTAGAGTTAACCTTGAAAATCCAGATGACCATCTTGTTTTACCTGAAATCATTTCAAAAGAGCCTCTTGGACCTCTTGTGAGACATGGTGATGACAATTGGGGTGATATTGGTCGCTGGGTTTTAAACGCTCTTATTATTGCTGAAGAAAAGGGTATTACTCAAGGTAATATTGATAGTTGGAAGAATAGTAAAGATGCTGAAATTCACAGACTTCTTGGTACTGGTGATGATGATATTTTAGCTATGGTTGGTTTACCAAAGAATGCAATGTATAATGCAATTAAAGCGGGTGGTAACTATGGTGAAATTTTTGAAAATAACCTAGGTGCTACTAGCGGTATTAACATTGAGAGAGGTGTTAATGCATCTTGGACTAAAGGTGGTATCTTATACTCACCACCATTTAGATAAAAATAAATTAAGAAAAGGGGCATTTATAATTTGCCCCTTTTTAACTTTCATAATTCAATATTAAGTTAATTATATGAAAGCTTCTACTCCACCTAAGGAAACATTTAGACTGGGCATGTTACTTAGTGACACTCGTTACAGGGGAATGTCTCTTCAAGTTATAACTTTTATTTTATTTGTAGCTGTTTTCTTCTGGCTAGTAGATAACACATTAAGAAATCTTGCATTATTAGGTAAGGATGTAAGCTTTAACTTTTTATCACTTAGAGCGGGTTATGATATAAACCAACGTTTAATTCCTTACAGTAGTGACAGTACTCATGGTAAAGCTGCCATAGTTGGAATTTTAAATACATTATTAATAGCCTTCGTAGGATGTATTATTGCTACTATATTAGGTTTGTTTGTTGGAATATTAAGACTTTCCAAAAATTGGATTGTTGCAAAATTAATGTCAATTTACATTGAAGGGTTCAGAAATGTTCCAATATTACTTTGGATTGTTATGGTATTTGCTCTTCTAATCGAATTTACACCTGCTCCTAAAGCCTTCAAGGGTACTGATCCTCAAGCAAACATGATATTTTTTGAGAGTGTAGCAGTTACAAATAGAGGTACTTATCTCCCGGCTCCAGTATTTTCGGAAGGTTCATACTGGGTAGTTTTTTGTTTTTTATTATCATTAGCAATAATTATTTACTTAAAGAGCTATACTAATAAAAAGAAAAAAGAAACAGGTAAAAGTTTGCCTACTTTTTGGCCTATTTTAATAATTTTAATTGCTCCTACGATATTGTTATTTTTTGCCCTTGGAAAACCTATTTCACTTGAGTATCCATATTTGAAAGGCTTCAATTTCAAAGATGGAATACATCTTAGAAATTCTTTTATGGCTCTAACTTTGGCACTGGCATTCTATACCTCTGCTTTTATTGCAGAAATAGTAAGATCAGGAATTCTGGCTGTTTCTAAAGGTCAAACCGAAGCAGCGGCATCCCTGGGGTTGCGTCCAAACAAAATTATGAGTTTGATTATTTTACCACAAGCATTAAGAGTTATTGTCCCTCCAATGATTTCTCAATATTTAAACCTTACTAAAAATTCCTCCTTGGCTATTGCTGTAGGTTATATGGATGTTAGAAGTACACTAGGTGGAATAACACTTAATCAAACTGGTAGAGAATTAGAGTCGATGTTACTTTTGATGGGTTTTTATTTGTCAGTATCTTTATTAATAGCATCTGTAATAAATTACTTTAATAGATCATTTCAGATAGTGGTGAGATGAATGTCAGAATTTGCTTTTGTTCAAAAAAATAAAATCCCACCTTCTCCAGCACCTATTTCTGAAGTGGGAATAATAGGTTGGTTTAAACAAAATCTTTTTTCAAATTGGTTTAATAGTTTACTTACTTTGTTATCTGCATATTTTTTATTTGTTATGCTTTCGGAATTTATTCCTTGGGCTTGGGGAGGGCATTGGAATACTAAATCACTAAGAGAATGTTTAGATCTAAATCCTGATGTAGCTTGTTTTTCTGTATTAACAGCGAGATGGAAACAATTACTTTTTGGTTTATATCCTGCAGAAGAATATTGGCGTCCAACAGTTACTTTTGGATTCCTTGTTTTATCTATTATTCCAATTTTATTCCCAAAGTATTTTCGTTTTTTCTGGTTTTCGTTAATTTATCCGGGCTTAGCTATTTGGTTACTTTGGGGAGGATCAGTTTGGAACGTGGGAATGATTTATATTGGTTTGGTGTTTGGTGCGATTAGTTTTATAGTTATGATAAAAACTTTTATTAAAAATTATACTTTGGCAGGGATAATATCAATTTTATTTATAATTATTTTCTATATGTCTATTTCAAACATTTTAGTATCGATACTAGATATTATATTACCAATAAGCTTACCACCTGTAGAATCTCTAAAAATGGGTGGTTTCACCCTATCTCTAATAGTAGGAGTAACTGGAATTGTAGCATCCTTTCCTTTGGGAATTTTATTAGCTTTAGGGAGACAATCTAATTTGCCAGTAATTAAAATGATATGTGTTGGTTTTATCGAGTTCATAAGAGGTGTTCCTCTAATTACTCTACTTTTTGTAGCCTCAGTATTACTTAATTATTTTTTACCTCCTGGAACTAACTTTGATATAGTTTTACGTGTAATAATTATGGTTACACTTTTCTCAGCTGCATATATGGCTGAAGTAATAAGGGGTGGGTTAGCAGGTCTTCCATTGGGTCAGCATGAAGCATCAGCTTCTTTAGGTTTGACTTATTGGCAATCACAGCGTTTAGTAATTATGCCACAAGCATTAAAAATATCTATTCCTGGAATTGTTAATACATTTATAGGTTTATTTAAAGACACAACACTCGTATCAATTATAAGTCTGAGAGATCCAGTGGGCTTAGCTTCTACGATAAGAGCAGATCAGACATGGAATGGTATTTATTGGGAACTATATGTCGCTATTGGTTTAATGTTTTTTGTTGTATGCTTTGGAATGTCACAATACTCTCAATATTTAGAACGCAAATTAAAAACAGACAAATAGTTAGTTTTTTATTTTAGTTTAGGAGAAAAATGAAAGATGGAAAAAACCAAAATAAATATAACTGATGAGATAGCAATTCACATTTCAAATATGAACAAGTGGTTTGGTAATTTTCATGTCCTTCGGGATATCAACCTCGATGTTAGAACTGGTGAAAGAATTGTTGTTTGTGGTCCTTCAGGTTCTGGAAAATCTACACTAATTAGATGTATTAATAGGTTAGAAGAGCATCAAAAAGGTCGTATTATTGTTGATGGGACTGAATTAACAACAGACTTGAAGAATATTGATAAAATAAGATCAGAAGTAGGAATGGTTTTTCAACATTTTAATCTATTCCCTCATTTAACTACGCTAGAAAATTGTACTTTGGCACCAATTTGGGTTAGAGAAACACCTTCTAAAGAAGCAAATGAAATAGCAATGGAAATGTTAGAGAAAGTAAAAATTCCAGAACAAGCTAATAAATATCCAGGACAACTATCAGGTGGTCAACAGCAAAGAGTAGCAATTGCTAGATCGCTGTGTATGAAACCAAGAATAATGCTGTTTGATGAGGTTACGTCAGCTCTAGACCCAGAGATGATAAAAGAAGTATTAGATACAATGATACAATTAGCAGAAGATGGTATGACTATGATTTGTGTAACTCATGAAATGGGATTTGCAAGACAAGTAGCAGATAGGGTTATTTTTATGGATGATGGTCAAATAGTTGAGCAAAATGAACCTGAAAGTTTTTTTAGTAAACCTCAATCTGATAGAACCAAATTGTTCCTGAGTCAAATTCTAGGACATTAATTAAGTTCTTCTCGAATTAATGTACCTACTCCGTGATCTGTAAAAAGCTCCAACAAACAAGCATTAGGTATGCTTCCATCAAGTATAACAACTGCTCTTACCCCATTTTTAATGGCGTTAATTGCATTTTTAACCTTAGGTATCATTCCATCTTTAATTATATTTTGATTTATTAAATCTGTGATTTCTTTTAAGGATGCTTTTTCAACTTTGTCACCATTTTTATTTTTTACCCCTGACACATCTGTTAACAAAAGTAACCTATCTGCCTTCAAAGCAGACGCAATAGTTCCTGCCATAGTATCTGCATTTATATTAAATGTTTCACCTTCTTCATTAGTTCCAATAGGTGAAATTACTGGTATAAAGTCATTTTCTACTAGAGTGGAAATTAAATTAGTATTTATATGAACTGGTTTTCCAACATAACCTAATTCTGGATTATCTTTTTCACAAATAACTAATGAAGCATCTTTGCCTGAAATTCCAACACCCTTTCCTCCTTGACTATTTATGGATGAAACTATTGTCTTATTTAAATTCCCAGAAAGAACCATCTCTACTATTTTAATAGCATCTTTATCAGTTACACGTTTTCCATCTATGAATCTAAAATCTATTTCCCATTTTTTTAGGGCATCATTAATCATAGGTCCACCACCATGTATAATTATGGGGTTAACTTTACATTGTTTCATTAATACAATATCTCTTGCAAATGAGGAAAGGTTTTTAATATTACTCATTGCAGCTCCACCTAATTTAATGACTATTGTAGCTGAATCGTATCTTTTCAAATAAGGAAGTGCTTCAGAAAGAGTTTTTGCTGAGGTTATCCAATCAATTTTATCATAATCCTTCATTTTTTAACCTTGGTGAAATTTTATCATGGTTATATAAACAGTTTACCAATTGAAGCTCTTAGAGCCTCGATACCTACATTTTTTTTGGTAGAAGTTACTATAACTTCAGGAAAAGCATTTGCAAATAAAGATAATTTAGTAAAAGTTATTTTTTTGATTTTATCAAATTCGTTTGGTTTTATTTTATCAAACTTTGTGAATACTAATTGAAATGTTATTGCCGCTTCTTCTAAAATTTTCATAAGATCAATGTCACTAGGTTTTATGCCGTGCCTACTATCTATTAGAAGAAATACTCTTCTTAAATTATTACTATGAAAAAAATAATCTTTTACCATTTTGAACCAAGCTTGTCTTTCCTTTTTTGATACTTGTGCATATCCATAACCAGGTAAATCAACTAATTGTCTATTGTTATTAATTCTAAAAAAATTTATTTCTCTTGTTCTTCCAGGGGTTTTCGATGTTCTAGCAATTGATCTTCTCCCTGTTAAATAATTTATTAATGAGGATTTCCCTACATTTGATCTACCTGAAAAGCAAATTTCTATAAAATCACCAATAGGCATTTCATTAATAGATTTTATTCCTTTTATAAAATCAATGTTTCCCGCAAAAAGCTTATTATCACTTTTTGAATTTTTATTAATACTATCATTCCCGATATAAAAATGGAATTCTTGTTTTTCTGTAATCACATTATTCAGATTTTTTAAATGATTTTAGTATATTGCCAAAAATATCTGGTTTTACTCCTTGCGAGTACATTATTATATATTGTTGTCCAAATTGTATCAAATTATTAGCAACCCAATAGATTACTAATCCAGCAGAAAATTGACCAAGCATGAACATAAAAACCCAAGGCATCCAAGCAAAAATCATAGCTTGAGTTTTATCTGTAGGTGCAGGATTTAGTTTTTGTTGTAACCACATTGTGACACCCATCAATATTGGGTAAACACCTATAGAAAATATAGAAAACAAACTTGCTGGATCAGGTGGAGAGAATGGTAATAAGCCAAATAAATTTAGGTATGAAGTTGGATCAGGAGCAGATAAATCTTTTATCCATCCAATAAATGGTGCATGGCGCATTTCTATGGTTACAAACAAAACCTTATACAAAGAAAAGAAAACAGGAATTTGTAATAAAATTGGCAAACATCCGGCGACTGGATTTACTTTTTCTTTTTTATACAAAGCCATTAATTCTTGCTGTAATTTAGCTCGATCATCCCCTGCGTTTTTTTTAATTTTCTCCATTTGAGGCTGCAAATGTTTCATTCTAGACATTGATACAAAAGATTTATAAGAAAGTGGGAATAATAAAGTTTTAATAAAAAGAGTTAATAGAATTATAGACCAGCCCATATTATGGGTGAAACTATTAAACCAATCTAATAGGAAAAAAATTGGCTTAGTTAGATAAAAAAACCAGCCCCAGTCAACTGAATCTACAAAATTTTCAATATCTAAGGAATTTTGATAAGATTTAATAGTATTAACTTCTTTTGCACCTATAAATAGATTTGTTTTTATAGAGGCACTTTCATTAGTGCCAACTTCTATGGGAGGTAAGCGCATCCAAACTTCAAAATTATCAGTAGAAGGATAATATCTTTGATCCATTTTAAATGTTTGACCAGCTCTAGGGATTAAAGTGGACATCCAATACTTATCAGTAAATCCAATCCATCCATTTTGTTGAATTTCCCTAGTAACTTCATCTTTTGAAAGATCTGTTATATCCCCATAATTAGTCTCTATCAATTCTCCATCATGCATTGCAACTACACCTTCATGAAGAATATAAAAGCCAATGGTGTCTGGTTGCCCATTTCTCGTTAAATTTCCATATGGGTAAAGTTTTATATTTTTAGAACTTCCATTGATTACTGATTGAGAAATTTCAAACATATAATTTTTATCAACAGAAATAGTCTTTTCAAAAACAACACCTTTTTTATTTTTCCAGCTTAAAGTTATTGGAGAATTTTCTGTAAGAACTCTTCCAGATTTCAACGACCAAACTGTATTAGAATTTGGGGTATCTTTTTCATCTAAACCTTCCATCCCTGCCCAACCATGAAAAGCATAATAAGGCTTTTTACTATCATCAGGTGATAATAGGGACACATTATTAGAACTTTCATCTTGAGTTTCGCGGTAATTTTGTAAACTCAAGTCATCAATTCTGCCGCCTTTTAACCAAATAGAACCTTTAAGATTTTTCGTAAAAATTTCTACTCTTGGTGCAAATATATCTTCACTATTTTGGGATGTATTTTTGTTTAAATCTGAAATTTCTTCTTGAGATAATTTTTTATTATTTTCATTGATATTTTGATTAGTTTGATTTTCTATCAAGTTATTTTCGGTAACAGGTTCAGGTGGAAAAAGAAACATCCAAGTTAATAAAACAAGAAAGCTTAAAGCTGTAGCTAATATTAGATTTTTTGTTTGTTCATCCATGAATTACTCACCAATACATTTTTTTTATTACGAAATAAAGATTTAATAAAAATTTACAACCTGTTTCTATCAAGATTTGCAAAATTAAATAGTGATCGGTCAAGTAAATGGCTAGGTCTACTGTTTGAAAGAGCTTTGAACATGATTTGTTTTCTTCCAGGAAAATCTAATTCCCATTGTGTTAACATTTTTTTAATTTTTTTTCTTTCCAAACCATCTTGGCTACCACAAAGATCACACGGAATTATAGGAAATTTCATATCATTAGAAAATTTTTCACAATCTTTTTCACTGACACTTGCTAAAGGTCTTAATACTAATAAATCACCTTCATCATTTATTAATTTTGGAGGCATGGAAGATAGTTTTCCACCATGAAAAAGGTTGAGAAAAAAAGTCTCTAAAATATCATCTTGGTGATGTCCTAAAATTACAGCTGTACAATTTTCTTCTCTTGCTATTTTATAAAGGTGTGCTCTCCTTAATCTTGAACATAATGAACAGTAGGTTTTATTATTTTGTATTTTTTTTTTAACAATAGAGTAGGTGTTTTGATATTCTATGCGATGAGGAATACCAAGGTTCTTTAAGAAATTTGGTAGGATTGTTTTGGGAAAATTTGGTTGACCTTGATCTAGATTACAAGCCAGAATTTCTACTGGTAAAAGTCCCCTCCATTTCAATTCTATTAGGGAAGCTAATAATGTGAAACTATCCTTGCCTCCAGAAAGGCAAACTAACCATCTTCCATCTTTTTCTATCATTTCAAAATTATGAATTATATCTCTAGTTTGCCTTATGATACGCTTTCTTAATTTTCGAAATTCAAGATTATTTGGACAATTATTAAATATGGGATGAATTTCTTCTCTGGTATCAATCATTTTTATTTACTTTTTTTTTTGGAACAGGATCGTAACCAAATCCTCCAAATGGATTACATTTTAAAATTCTTTTGAAACTTAATAATGATCCTATTAAAATACCATGAGTAAGTATAGCCTCTTTACAATACTGAGAGCATGTAGGATAAAATCTACAATTACGTCCTAAAAAAGGGCTAATGCAAACTTGGTATAAATAAATTGGGATTACTATTAAATTTCTAATTTTTTTCAAGTTTCTTTAAATCCATTTTGTGAAGTTTAGATAAGGCTTCTATTAAATTTTTTTCAAGAATTTTAAATGATAGCTTTTCAGTAGTTTGTTCTTTTCCTATCAAGACGTAATCCCAGCCTTTTAGACCTTCAACAGGAATAATATTATTTACTAGAGCTCTCAATCTTCTCTTTGCTCGATTTCTTTTTACAGCATTACCAATTCTTTTTGAGCAAGTAAGACCGTATCGAATTAAATGTGAATCTATTGGTACCTCTTTATTTCTGTTCCTTGCTTGTATAATAAAACCAGGAGTAGCAGTTTTCAATCCTGCTCTCATTCGGAGATAGTCACTTTTTTTTGTAATTTTACTGAGTTTAGGTTTTGTGCTATTCATTTTAGCCACCCAACCTTATTTAATATTAATTCTAAAAAAATATTTTTAGCATGATTATAGATGAAGAGTTAAGCTGACAGATTTTTGCGTCCCTGTGATCTTCTTCTATTAATGATCTTACGACCATTTGAAGTAGCCATTCTAGAACGGAAACCATGTCTTCTTTTTCTAACAAGATTACTAGGCTGGTAAGTCCTTTTCATATTGCACCTTCAATTCTAAATAATAATTAAGTTCTTTTATTATGCATATTCTTTGGTGTCAATTGCTAACTATATTGCATTTACAGTTTTACATTAGGACATAATTCAAATAGTTATCATTTTGAAATAATAATTTTTGTTTAAATATAAATGGTTAGATATCTATTCTCACTAATTTTTTTATCAGTAATTCTATTCTCAAGCCTTTTCTTTGATTATTGGAATTTTATTTTAGAATTAGTTTTAAATAATCATTTAGAACTATTAAATTTTGTAGAAAGTAAATTCGTAGTTTCTCTGATATTATTTACAATATTATATTCAATTTCTACAATTTTATCCCTACCCATTGGAAGTTTCCTAACATTTTTTGGTGGCTACATTTTTGGGACTTACTATGGTTTTTTTCCTGTTATTATTGGTGCTACATTAGGGGCTGTAGGTTTATTTTTAGTAATTAAGTTAGGTTTGATAAAAACTATAGAAAGTGCTCAAAAAAAATCAAAGTTATTGAATAAAATTAAATCAGGAACTGAGAAAAATATTTGGAGTTATTTATTTTTCATAAGATTTTTTCCTATTTTTCCTTTTTGGTTTGTAAATATTGCTCCAGCTATAATAGGAATAAGGTTTTTTCCATATTTAGTGACTACGTTTATTGGTATTATGCCTGGTACATTATCTATAATCATGATTGGTTCAGGTGTAGAAGATATTGTTAGTCAAAAAATAGATTTCAATTTGAATATTTTTGAACAGAAAAAAATTTTAGTTGGTTTGTTAATTTTGAGTATTATTTCTATTTTACCAATAATTTTGAAAAAGTTAAATTTGTTCCAATTTATTTTAAATAAATAAATTATTATTTTTTTTGACAATTGTTTCTCATATATTTCTTGCTTATAGATTTAGCTGAATGTAGTTGTTAATTTAAGCACCGGTAGCTCAGCTGGATAGAGCACCTGACTTCGAATCAGGTGGTCGGGGGTTCGAATCCCTCCCGGTGCGCCATATTAAACAAATTCACAGTTATTAATATTCAGCATGTTACTTAAGGTTAATAAGAGCAATTTAAATTGAAAATAAAACAATAAGAATTTATAGTCATGTGATACTCATTAGGGAGAAAGAAAGATGAAAAATATAGATTTAGCATATCTGCCTGTGGTAGGTAGAGGTTTACAAATAAAAATTATCTGTGCAATGCACAATATTGATTTTAATTATATGCTTTCTAACCCAATGGGCGAAGATTTTGATAAAGATAGTCAGGCTCCTTTTGGTACTATTCCATGGATGAAAGATAATAATAATGGAATAGAGTTAAATGACTCTATGGCTATTGTTTTATATCTCGTCTCAAAATATCAAGGCCCTTTAACGCCTAAAAACCCAGAAGAAGCTGCACTTGTAAACATGTACTGGGGTTGGGCACAAGATTATTATTCTTTTGTACTATCCCCATTTCACGATATTATTACTGGCCATAATGAACCCTTTTGGAGAAATTTACGTCTTACAGATACACTTGCGGAAGGAGGAAAGGAAACTGGTATTGCAAATCTTACTAAGCTTCATAATGTAAGAACTGGATTTTTAGAAAAACACTTGTCCTCCTCTAAAGGTGGTAATTTTTTAACAGGTTCAAATTGTTCTTATGCAGACATATTTCTATACACTTGTGTTCGTACAGTACAGAAAACTGCAGGTTTTGGGATATTAAGAGATTCTTGCGAGGGAGATCCCTTCAAAGAATGTCCAACAATATTAAGAATTTGTGAAGAAGTTGAGAAAATCAATGAAGTGACTAGCGCTGCTGGGGACCTATTCGAAAAAGCACCAATCTAACTTATTTAAGATTTTTACTATTCTTAAGCTGGAATTTATTTTTTTATTCTAATTAATGTTATGGAGTATTCCATGGGAAATGAAATTTTTATACCTATGTTTTATCTTGTATTATTAACCATAGGAGTTTTTCTTTTAGCAACATCAATAAGACTTAAAGAAATATATTTAGATAAAATACTTAATAAGGATGGAGTAGACGGAGAGGAGTTTAGACATCCTCCATTTGAAACGGGTAGTGTTACATTAAAAAATACTCAACGAAATCTTTCTAACCTTTTAGAATTCCCAATTTTATTTTATGTTGTTTGTATTTCCATTTTTGTTACTGATAAAGTTGATGATTATTTTATAACTTTAGCTTACTGGTTTTTTTATTTAAGACTAATTCATTCTATTTATCATATCTTTTTTAATAACTTGATTATTAAAGGGGGGTATCCTTTTCGCTCTTTTATTTGGGTGCCTGCCACGGCAGTAATTTTATGGATGTGGATCAGATTTATGACAATGCTATAATATTTTTAATTAATAAAGTTTAGAGATTAGTTGAAAGAGGGAAATTAATGATGGATTCAGAATTAAAATTGAAAGACGCCTCATTGGATGAAATAGCCAAAGTGGCAAGTGATGTCATATATCAAAATAAAAATGAAAAAAAATCACTATCAATTAAGGATGTTTCAGGGAACAGTGGTGCAAAAACATTTATTTGTTTTGAAGGCAATATTCCCAAGTGCATTGTAAAAGTAAAAGGAAATGAAAGTATTATGAACTCCCACCCAAATACTTTCAAACGGGTATCAGCTGCTACAGAAATTCTACGCTCTAGTGGTATTGCTCCCCCGATAGTATTACATGGATCTGATTTTCATATTGAGAGATCTGCCGCGGTATTTCAGTGATGGAAGATTTTTTTCATTTTGATAAAAAATTAGCTCCCCCAGAAAAAGTAGCTAAATTATTAGCTAAATTGCATTCAACACCAATTGATTGGTATCAAAATTTAAAAAAAGAATTCTTAGAACAGGATCTTAATATTTCTTCTATACTCAAACCAATGCCATCATATGCTCCATGTTGGTGTTTGCCTTGGTCTGCTTTTGATACACAAATGCCCGTATTAGGTGTAGGTAATCCAAATACAGAGACAGCGAAAAAAATATTTGAATTAAAGATAAAAACTGGAGTTTATAAAAAGGTAATGCAGTGCTCAGCTTTTTTCCCAACATCTGATGCAGGGAAAAGGGAGGTTGTTGTTCATAATGATTTTAAGCCTGATAACATACTATATGATCCTGAAACAAAAGAACTTACAGCAATAGATTATGATTTAGTTCAAGTTGGTGCTGCTGTTTTGGACTTTGGTTTACCATATATGATGTGGTTAGGTTCTAGATTCACGAATTTTAATTTTAGGAAAGATTTTATAAAATCATATCTCATCGAGTCTCGGTTTACCTTCTGATGATGAGAATGTTAGAGATATGATGTTAGATTGTGAAATAAATACGATAGTTGCTTTTCCTGGACTATTAGCCAACATATATGATGCAGAAATTCCACTATTAAGAGGGATTGAACACCCAACCGCTAAAGCAGATTATTTGGCAAGCGGATCAGATGCTTCACCAACAGGGTTAGAGTTGGTTGATTTGTTAGCTGAAGCTGTAGAAAAAATAAGAAGTGATGATGACTTAATCATTTCTTGTTTGGAAAATGGCCTGGTAGTAACTATGTTTGAAAATAATGGATTTGGATCTAAACAGTTAAATTCTTGGTTAAAAGAAATGCAAAAAAATAAAATGCTCCGTCTTTTTGGTATAGCTGAAACAGATGGAGGTGAATTATTTGTAGCAGATCATGCAAAAAAGTGAGTTATAGAACCATCATTTATAGAATGATTACTGTATAATCTAAATTTTAAAACCATCATTTTTGCCAACTGAAACGCAAATACTTGCCATTGTTCTTGGTTGTTCATAAGGCCATGGACGTCCTCTATGAAGAATGGATCTTTCATCCCAAATTAAAACATCACCTAGTGACCAGCTGTGTGAATAAACGAATTCATCCTGAGTACAGAAATTAATTATTTCAGTAATTATTTTTTGGGAGTTTAATTCGCTCATTCCTTCGATTTGATAAGAATGAGAGGCTATGTATATTGATTTTTCACCAGTCATTGGATTTTTTAAAATAGCATCCCACTTTTGTGATGGCCACCTACTGATATAGGTTTCTTCAGCTAGTTGTTCGTTTACTTGTTTTCTTGAGTGAGAAAGATTATGCCAAATTTTCTTATCTTTGATATAATGGTAAAGATCCGTGGGTAGTTCTTTAAGTGCAACTCTAGTTGATGCTAGTTCTGTTTCTCCTCCTGAAGAAGGAATTATTTTAGCAGTAATTATATTTGCAAGAGCTGGTATTGGCAAAAAAGTGCTATCTGTATGCCATAGCATATTAGCTTTTAAATCTAACGTTTTTATATCGAATTCATCGTAAACGGATTTATCTTTTTTTTGGTTAGTTACTAATGATAATTCAAATTCTACATCTGAATTATTTGCCATTGCCTCTCTATTTTCTAATTCTCCAAATAATTTTGCAAAACTGATATGGGCATCATTGGAAATTTCTTGATTCTTAAAAAGAATAGCTGAGTAATTTTCAAATAATTCACGTATTTCTTTATAAAGAAAGTTTTTAGAGACTTGGTTAAGGTCTAGATCTTCAATGATTATACCAAAAGTTGGATGGAGTGGTTTTGTATTTATGAGCATTTTTATAGGCATTCTCTTAATAATTATATCCAAATATAAAATAGTATGAATAATTTCAATAAAGTGTACTTATTCTATCCTTAACAAATAATCAGCTATTAATTCACGATCTAAGTCACCTAATTGAGATATATTTTCAACAACAGATGCCATTTTTCCACCTACCATATCATAATCTGGAGTAAATCCAGATGAAAGGTATTCCATTATTTCGTCTTTAGCCCACCTTAAATCTTCTGGATGAATACTAGGTATTTTACCTTTTCCACTGGGATTTATTCCACCTCTCATCCATTCTGATTTTTTTAATCCACCAAGATAATTTCTTGGTGTATGACATTCTGCACAATGACCTAAAGCCTCTACTAGGTAAGTTGATCGATCTATTGTTTGGTCGAAATATTTATCCTTCATATAATAGGATTTTCCAAATTCCAATATTGCGTCTGATATTAAATGGAAAAACTAAATCATGTACCTGACTTGGTGTTTCATCACTTGGTAAAGTTTTCCAATATGTCCACAGATCATAAACATCGTTGTATCACTCCATATGTTGGTATGAATTATAAGGGAAAGCTGGAAAATAATGTTCGCCTAAGGGGCTTTGCCCAAATTTTATTGAATTATAAAAGTCGGAAAAACTCCATGATCCTATGCCAAATGTTCTTTGCTAGTTCGAGATATTAGGAGCAACGAATGTTCCAAAATTTGTTACAAATTTCTGCCCACCAGCTAGTAAATAGTTTATTGTCGGAACCCTCCCTGATATATGGCAACTATTACAGCCAGAAGCTAAGAACACTTTTTTTCCATTATCAAGGTTTGCCTTTAGTAGTGATAAATCAATAGGAGTTAATTTTTTTGGTTGGGTGATAAGAGTGTAAACAATCACAGCAATGATGAACAAGGGCAAAATAATGAGTACAGTTCTATTAATAATCAAAGCTTTCATTTATTCACGATATCTAGAGTGGCATCCTTTGCAACCTAATGCAATGGTCTTAAGTGCAGGTTTTAAATCTTCAACATCAGATAAATTTTTAGCAGTAGAAAAAGTATCGTCGGCTAGTTTATTTGATAGATCTCTAAAATTATCAAATTCTT
>JBJLFR010000035.1:0-70737 GCA_045565285.1 Paracoccaceae bacterium | reverse complement strand
GTAGCTCCTGTTATGTCTACACTGGTTCTTGAATCAGGACTTGATACAGGATTTTCAGATAGTGACAGAAGAACAACCGAAAGAAAACCTGATTTTAGCTTCGAATCAGAAGAGGGTCTTCGTGTTTTTATTACCAAATCAATTGAGGTTGATCAGCAATACGCAGGAAATAATAAAGTGTATACTTTTAATGAAGATCAGTTTGGAACAATGGGTGCAGGTTCGTATGCGATTTTAGATACAGGCTCTGAGTACCTTTTAGAAAAAGTGATACTTGATGACAGCATTAATACAAAACTTAATAGTTATAAAGTAACAATACAAGAAGATGATACCATAACTATAGCTAAAGATAATGCAGGTATGGTTAACTTTCTTCATAATCAGAAAGAGAATTCTTATATTATAGAAAAAACAAGTGTTGACGGGACTGACAAAATAGCCCCATTTTTGGTTGGACAAGACGCTACTGATACTTCTGTTGGAACTTATACACCTGAAGGCAGTTCGGCAATTAAAGTCTATCAACTATCTAATGAACAATTATCAAGTTTGCATGGTGAAGGATTTTACACTATTGAAACAACTGAAAGTAATTACCTTCTCAAAGAGGTTGAGCCAAATGAAGAAACGGAAGACATATCAAACGATTATAAGTTAAAACCCAATGATACTTCTATAGGAACTTATACAGTTAATCCTAATTCAAATTTAGAAGAAGGAGTTGATTATACAGTTGCTAATGAGGGAAGAAATTATGCTGTAAGTTTTATCACAGAATTTCCAGATGAAACTCAGGGATTTTATCATGTTGCCGTTGAGGATGATGCAGGAAATAGAAATATTGTACCTGACACAAGCACAGAACAATCCATATGGGTTGATAATGTCCCTCCATTATTAAAATCAGCTACAATTGATGAAACGGGAAGATTTATCAAGTTGGCATTTAGTGAAGAGTTGGATACTGATCCTGACGTTTCAGATTATTCAATTAACTTAACTTCTGGAAACGGATTGACAAATGTAATTCATTTAACTGATGCTCAAATACAAAGAAATAATGAATTAAAGTCAGATATCACAATTGCCCTAGAGTTTCCAATATTCAAAGGGGATAGCTATACACTTGATTTTGTTACAGATGGCCTCACTAATTATAAAGATACTGTTGGAAAAGTTATCATAGATCCCTCTCCTGTGAATGTCATCAATGATTCTATAATCCTACGCTCTGAAGGTGTCGTTGCAGATGGTTATCTTTCGAATGCAAAAGTCTTTCATGATCTAAATAAAAACGGGATTTTTGATTCAGATCAAAAAGAGGTTTCTGTCCAATCAGGTTCAAATGGGGTATTCAAAGGATTACATGGTGATGTAGATACACCACTAGTTTCAATTGGTGGTTTGGATATTTCTACTGGCCTTGATTTCTCCTATAAGTCTGTAGATGGATCGGTTTCAGGTATTACATTATATGCTGGAAGTGATGCAACGGTGATTAACGCCCTGACCAGCATTGTTTTCCAAATGGTGAAAGTCAGTAAAGAAAATATTGATGAGGACGCTCTTGATTTAATTTATAATACTGAAAACTCTCAATTTTCTATAGAGTTAAACTCAGAGATATTAGATTTATCTACTTATGAGGCTGAATTAGTTTTTATCAAAAATGGCGAAAGTATAAGTAAAGTAACAATAGATAAATCTATTTTATCTGAAACTGAAATTAATGATTTAATCGAAGATATCACTGCTTCGCTTGGATTACCTAATGATGAAGGAATTGATGGAGTAAAAGTAGTAGCTATTCAGCAAGATTTAGATAGTGATGAAACACTTGATATTAATGATCTTGATACAAGTGAAATTACAGAGAACCTGCCTAATACTATTATAGAAACCCAAACTTTTTCTTCTCTTGATGAGGCTAAATCAACTCCGCCTACGTCCAAGGTCATAGAAACTGAGCAAGCAATAAAAAAACTAACTGAATCTTTTGTTGGATTATCAGATTTATCTAACGTTTATCACTACGATCCAATTGCCTTAAATAATGTTCAGGTGCAGGGAGTGTCGTCTCAGTTTGGTAATCTTTTTGTTTCTCTTCCGTATTTACTTGATGATTTATCCGATTCAAATGAAGTAATCAAAAAAATTGCTCATCATTTGTTATCAAGATCAGAAGGAGACGAAAAGCTTGATTTGAGTGTTCAGCAGGATCTTGAAACCATTTTTGGAGTTGATAATTCTCCGCCTTCTAATGATGATGACGCACCTGACCTACTAAAAGATTTGGCTGCAGCTAATAAAAAAATTAGTGATTCTGTTACTATTGAGGGTCAAGTTTTTGGTCAACTTCTTGGCCAGGATGAAATTACAGCTAATAGGGTCGCTCGAGAGCTATCTTTACTTGAACCTGATTTTCAATCGACGGATGATGCTGAAAAGTTTTTTGGTTCAGCTGATGACGATATTATTTTTGCAGGAGCTGGTGATGATTTATTTGGTGGAGGAACAGATGAAACTGCTCTCAATGTAGGTGATATATTTATCGGAGGTGAAGGTAAGGATGCTGTTTTCTTATCCGGACAGGAAAGTGATTATAAATTCTTTTCGGAAACTACTGGCACAGAGTTATATCAAATTATTGAATTATCCTTAGATCAGGGTGATCTTGGGTCTAGCAGGTTATTGGTGGCTCAAAAGGAGAGTGATACATCAGGTTATATTTATATTCAAAGTGAAATTGTCAGGTTTACTGGGGACAGTTCCTGGTTATCTTTTGATGAAGTTTCAGGTAGTCTCACCGGCAGTATTAGCAGTGATCACATGAAGGGTACATCCTTCACTAAGGATATGATCAATGGTGACTGGGGCAACGACATCTTAGAAGGATTTGGTGGTCTAGGCCATACATATGATGTTGTAGATGGTGGAGGAGGAGATGATACCATTATTGCTTCAGGTAATAATACTGAAGCTATTGGTGGTGAAGGAAAAGATGTCTTTAAAGTCCTGGATTTAAGTGGGACTCTACTCATTAAAGATTTTGTTTCAGAAGATGATAAGATTGATTTTAGAGCCTTTGAAAAATCTGAGGGTGTGGCACTAAACTTTAATGATATCATATCTTCTTCAACAGCTTACACAGAGGGAGAAGTTTCAGGAGTAAAAATTGATATTTCTTCCTGGATTAAGGAGAATATTAGTCATAGTGGTCAAGTGATTATTGAGGGAGCAACTATTAATAATGATGGAGCCATTGAGCTTGCTGATGGATCACTTCTAATCTCAGAAAACTTTTTTATTGAAACACTTACAGAGTAGTAAATTATTAAGGAGATTAAAGAATAACCGACATTTAAATTATATCAAATTTCAATACTATTTATTGTTATTCATAAAGGTGTTATAATAAATTAACGAAGTGTCTACTGAGTCTTAAGTGATTCGCTTTGGAATTTTTATAAGTAGTTTTTGGAAGAAATTTTATGGCTTTAGTATCACAAGACAATCAAGATGAAACAGAAGAGGAAATACAAATGACACAGCAAATTAGAAATGCAATTAATATTCAAAATGACTTCGCTGTTGGTTCCCATTCTTCAATTTTAGCCGGGAATTATTCAGTAATATTTTCAAAGGCTGGCGACTCAATGACGCTTTTGCCTATTACGCTTTCTACTCCTGATGCTTCAGGTTATATGACTGCTGATGGTGATGATAATGGGACAATTTTCGCTGGCATAGATCCGACTGAATTTGCTGCTGTAGTGCAAAGTTTAAGTGGTGGTGGTGACGTTGTGACAAGTATTGATGCCGGTTATATACCTAATAACGTCAAAACTGTATCTGCCATGACCCAATTCACTTCCTCTTCTGGTGGCACTTTAGAAATTGGAGCGGGTAGCTGGGCTGTTCTCCCCTCCTCTACTGGATTTGCTCTTCATCAACTATCCTTTGATGATAATAATAATCTTACTTTCATGGATGGTGGAGATGTCATTGATGGGTTTACAGTGGGTGATATTTTTACGCTTGGTTTAGAATCTCATGCAAATATTACCGGAACTAATTCAACAGTCCTACCCCAATTACCGGGTGGTGGGGTTTCTTATGAATTAGTCGCTCACTATCAACAAACACAAACAGATATGGGCGGTGGTGTAGGACTTAATGCTAACGGCGAAAAAGTTGCTGACGGTGTGAGTTATAAAGTTTACGAGATAACTACAGATATTTTAGGTAATAGTTCTACGCAAGAACTATTTTCACAGGATCTGATTGATCTAGGCATAACAGTTACATATTCAGAATATGTCAATGGTCAAGATGGTAATGCGATAACTGATACGGCGGCTTTCTTTAATGATGCCAGTAATGAAGGTAAGGCAATTAAATTTAGTATGTCCAGAACGGAAGGCCAAGAAACTTACGATATGGGTTATAATACAATTCAGGTGGATGCAACTCCTCGGGAATATGTAATTCAGAGTAGGACTGGTTTTAAAGATAATCCATTTACAGCGGGTGATGAAAGTTCAGGAATTTTAGTATCGGTTATTGATATGTTTGACGGCGATACACCAGATTCAATGGCTAATATTGGAATGAAGTTAAATGTCTACAATAGTGATGAATCTGGGCATGACATAACAGGTACTAGTGATTTTGTTCCCGGTGGACAGGATGTCACTGAAACTTCTGTCATGTTTTATACTAAAGATTATGCCAAGGCTAATATGTTTATGAGTCTTGTTAAAGATGGGGATGATTACAATCAAACAGTAGTCTCTAATGAACCTGGAAAATTAGCCAATATGTTTCATAAGCATGACGATGGTGCTAATGAAGGGGATGGCGCTCCTAAAGGTGTTGCTGAACTTTTAAGTTCTGGAACCAAAGGTGTGACTGATGATGATGTGGTAGTAGGTTCCAATCAAGGTAATGTATTTAATCTCAATGATGGAACTACCTCAGATTATAGTGATGCGACTTTCAATGATGGAATGGATGGTGAAGGTGTTGGCTTTGACTTTACTGGCACTGATTATACTGATGATCTAGGTGACAGTGATTATGTGGCTTTTGGTAATGATGGTGATGACTTTGCAACCGGTATTAATGATGGTGATGTATTTATTGGTGGCGGGGGTCATGATACCGCTGTTTTCGATGGAGAATTTCAGGATTATACCTTTAATATTGCAACACAGCAGCAATTTGATATTGCTGTTAAAGGGAATGGTGTTGATCTAGTCATTGATGATAATTCTTATCTTACTAGCGCTGATGCATCAACCATAATAGATGCTCTTATTGACCCTTCGGAGGTTTGGTCCATTTCCACGGGTGGTGAATCTGGAACCATGTCTTTCGTTCAATCAGAAGAAATGTTTTTTGCAGGCGATCCTGGACTGAATTTGTCATCAGCTGATGTTTTGGCTGTAGGTGCCGCTCTTGATACTGCAATTATTGATGAACTAGATGCAGCAGGTGTGGACGTTTCAGGTTTGTCGGTTGGTGATACTGCAACAGCAGCCCACTCTATGGCACTTGGAAAAGCAGAATTGACTGAAAAAACTAATGACTCTGATGATTATCAAATCCATACAATAGAATTGGATGTTGGTGAAAGTGGTGAGGGAGGTTATGGAGAGGATCAAACGCTTTTCTGGGAAATAGAAGCCAACGGCGGTGATGGTCAAGCGAGTCTTGATGACTTTGTTGAAACATCTGGATATGTCGATGTGGCTGCAGGAGACGAGACAGCAGTTATTGATCTAAAAGTAATTAACGATGGTGATCAGGATGAAGTTAGCGAGAATTTTGCACTAAAGATTGGTTATGTTATTGGTGATAATGAAGTTACTACTTTAGATTTCAGTACTGCTGCTTATGATGGTGAAATTGATATGACGGATAGTGCAGTAGGAGAAGTTGATGGACCTACTGGTAATCCGTATGTGGCATTAAAGGCTGAAGGTGGTAATGATGTAAATATAACTGGTGGAACCGACACTATAGTGGTTACCTCCACAGATTCAAATGGTCAAACAAAGGACATTACAACTTTAGGTGCTGATGGAAAATTGAGTGCCTCTGATCTCGCATTTGCAGCAGCCAGTGGCAATGTTTTTCTTGCTCAGGAAACGATTAGTGCCACTATCGCTAGTGATCCGGTAGAATATTACGTTTATTCTGGTCATAATATGAAATTTTCAGGAACGGATTTTAAAGGTAATACATTCGTTAAAGAGGTCAGTAAGTCTGATGATGCCTCCATTACTTTTAATACTATTACAGAAGCTATGGCTGCAGCAGCTAGTAATGATAGTTTAACGGAAATTCGTATTTCTAATGATCACCATGAATCCGAAGATATTACTATTACAGTTGATAATCTATTGATTGACTTTTGGTCAACAGAGGCAATGGCTGGTCCTGTTGTGGAATCAAAACCACCTGAAATTTTAGAAGTTACAGCTGCAGATGTAACTGCATTAACAAGTGCCTTAGGTGCTGATGCCCCTCAATTGGCGGCAGGCGATAATATTAGTTTTACTGACGATGGAAAGATGCTTATCGTTGATTCGACTGGTGCTCTTATCGGTAATCCAGTTGTGCTAAGTGATGCTCAAAAGGCAAATCTTGAGACTTTTGAAGAAAGAGCGGAACTTCAAGGTTCAGTGGATACAGCGGAAATTATTGCTCTTGGTCAGGATGATGCTGCTGCTATCAATTCAACCTTGAATCTTAGTGGAGCAGAAGAGCTTGGAGCTGGAGAAAAAGTTACTTTTTCTGAAGACGGTAAAACGATCATGATAGTTAATGAACAGGGTGACCTGGTTAGGCCACCCCTTGAATTAACAGATCAAGAAGCGACACAGTTAGAGAATTATGCTAACCAGGCTGAGCTTCAGGGTTCAGTTAATAATGATGCCATTATCAATCTTGATTCAAATGATGCTTCTGCTATCAATACGGCTTTAGGTCTTAGTGGAGCAGAAGAGCTTGTAGCTGGAGAAAAGATCACATTTTCCGAAGATGGTAAAACATTGATGTTAGTGAATGAAACCGGTGATGTTATTGCTCCACCTGTAACCCTTACGGACGCACAACAACAAGAGATAGGTGCTTATGCAGATAAGGCTGAAATTCAAGGCGATTTGAGACCTGAAGGTATTATTCAACTCAGTGATGCTGATGCTACCGCAATTAGTGGTGTATTGGAACTTGCTGGGGGAGAAGCGCTTGTTGCAGGAGAAAAGGTTGCCTTTAATGATGATGGCACACAGATGGTAGTTATTGGTGCTAATGATGAGATTATTGGTGGACCTATAACTCTTACGACTGGACAAGTAGCTTTTATGCAAAATTATGCAGACAAAGCGGAACTACAGGTTAAAGCTGCTGAATTAGAAGGTGATATTCAGAAAGAAGAAATCATTACAATAGATGCTACAGATGCATCCGCTGTTAATAATGTCCTTGGACTTACAGGTGGAGATGCACTAGCTGCTGACACTAAAATCACCTTTTCGGAAGATGGTGAGACGATGCTAATCGTTAATGATGCCGGTGAAGTACTTGGTGATCCAATTGTGCTTGATCAGGCAAAACAAAATGCGTTGAATGATTATGCAGATAGAGCAGAACAGCAGGGATCCTTAAATCAAGATGAAGTTATTACAGTCTCTTCTTCTGATGCGACTGCAATCAATCAAGCCTTAGGACTAACTGGACCCGATATCATTATAGAGAACGATACTATTACCATAACAGATGATGGTAAGATGCTTGTTATAGATCAATACGGGGATTTGGTTGGTAATCCCATACCTCTTAACGAAACACAAAAAACAGCACTTGCTTCAATAGAAGCTCAGGTTGATTCTCAGGGTCAAGTAGCGGAATTGGAAGGGGGTATTAATAAAGAAGAAATCATTACAATCGATGCTGGCGATGCTACAGCAGTCAGTGGTATCCTTGGATTAACAGGAAATGATGCATTAGCTCCAGATACTAAGATTACCTTTTCTGAAGATGGTGAGACGATGTTAATCGTTAATGATAATGGGGAGGTAGTGGGTGATCCAATAGCCCTTGATGCGGCAAAACAAAATCAGTTGAACGATTATGCATCAAGAGCAGAACTTCAGGGATCATTGGAGGATAGCGATACGATTACTCTTGATGCAACGGATGCACAAGCTTTGAATGACGCCCTTGGAAATGATGGACGTATCACAGAAAATGCTAGAGTTACTTTTTCTGAAGATGGTAGCGAAATGTTTGTCCTTGATACCAACGGTAAAGTGATGGGTCAATCCATTCTTCTAGATGAGACAAAGCAAAATGCAATTAAAGATTATGCTGATAAAGTTGAAATTCAGAGTTCTTTAAATGATGCAGAAGTTGTAAAAATTGATGCTACAGATGCGGCGGTTCTTAATGCTGTTTTAGGAGCAGAAATTCCAGGAGGATTGGCAGCGGATGCTAATATTGCCTTTAATGAAGACGGAACTCAAATGGTTGTTCTAGATGATCAAGGTTTAGTGGTTGGTGCGCCGATAACTCTAGATGAAACAGCGCAACTTGCCTTGGGGCAATATGCTGAAAAAGCCGAAGCACAAGGTGATATTCACGACGAAGGTATTATCGGACTTGATACAACTGAAGTTGCGGAACTTAATACTGCCTTGGGACTTACAGGAAATGATGCATTAGCTCCAGATACTAAGGTTACTTTTACGGATGATGGAAAGTTATTGGTTCTTGATGCTAATAATGAAATTATTGGTAACCCAATTACCCTTGATGAAGCTGAAAAAGGGGAGTTAAGTGGTTACATAGAACGCCGTGATACAGCTTTAGAAATGGCAGGTGTTCCAACAGGTGATGCTACTACGCATGGAACTCATGGTACAGCGGCAGCCGGATCTGGATCTAAAGCAACCGGACCGTTAGTATTCAAACTTGGTGATGGAATTAAAAATGTATATTTCGGTGGTTCCAGGGATATCAATGTATACGGAAATGATGAAGATAATATCATTGTAGGAAACCAAGGAAATAATAAGATCTTCGGTAGAACAGGAAATGATGTTCTTCTTGGGTATGGTGGAGATGATGTTATCAAGGGTGGTTCAGGTGATGACTTTGTTGATGGTATGGAAGGAGCCGATAGGGTTTATGGCCAAAGAGGTGATGATACCCTTGTTGCAACTGGAAGTTTTGATGGTGAGTATGACGAAGAGGCTCAGGATCTTCTTTCTGGAGGCTCGGGTAATGATACCCTTATCGATGCCGCTAACAAAGATTATAGTGGACAAACATCATTACTCGGTGGCTCAGGTGCGGATACTTTTTCAATAGGGGTTATGCACCATGATTTAGATTTTTCTACTGGAGCTCCAGTAGAGACCTGGGATCATTCTGAGAGAAATGTAAAAACGCATCTTGCTGATTTGACATCAAGTGATAGTCTAGATTTTCTAGCATTAATGGAAATCGCACCTGGCGAGGGTGAAACGGCGATCGCTATGGACATTGATGGTGATGGTAGTGGAACAGGAACTCGTATTAGTCTAGATTCTAGTGGATCTGTTGCTTCCATAGATTTAAGTAGTGGAGAAGGTGAAGTTAATACATTATTATCAGTAGCTGAAGGCCTAGCAATTGATGCATCTGATCTTGTTGACTGGGCAGTTGGTGATATTATAACAGACGATATGCTTGCACAAATGATTGCTGGAGGAGCTCCAACAACTACTATTGATGCAATAACTGCCGGAACTACAACAATTACACAAACACATATTGATTTAATGGATGAAGATGCACCAATGCTTAATCTTTCTGGTCAAATTGGAATTTCGCATGCGACAGAAACGACAATTGTTGCAGCCTTGACAACTGCGACAGTAAAGTCAGCTGAAACGGCTTTTGGTTCAGCAGACTCTGGTGGGGCAATGGATCACTATGGTATAACTGATGACCTGACTTGGGTTTCAGAAGTATAAATAGTTTTTAGGTATTTCTTATTAAATAAAAATTATAATTTATAGATCTATATTGTTAAATTTATATATAGCCCTGTTTACAGGGCTATTTTTTCATACTAACAAAGATTTTTTAAGTTCAAAGATTGATAGATTCATTTATAGTAATAAGAAAATTGATAGTCTTAGAAAACTTAAATGAAAATAATTAAAAGTGAAATAATTAGTCGATATATTAACGCAAGGAAATTACACGCAATATTATTTACGATTTCTTATAAAAGATCTGATGCAAAGAAATTAATCCTTGAGTTACATAAATTATCGAATTTAACAGCAAAAAAATTTAGTTTTGGATCAAGGCCTAAATTAGATATTCATACAAAAGTCATCGCTGAATTTTCACAACTAATCTATAATATTTATTCAGAACATGATTATTTAGTTACAGAATTACCGTCTATTTTTCCAATACACAGATTGCCTTCTGAAAGACGCTTCCAGCTTTTTCTATACTCTTCTTCACCAAAGGGATTTCTAATATTAGCACATTATATCTGCCAAATTCTTGAGGGTAATTCCAAAGATATTCAAGTTGAGTTTAGGAGAACACAAGAATCTTTAATTAAGAGAGTTGAACAAGCTAATAAATTAAACAGACTCAATAAGAATTTTTTAAATTCAGCTTATAAGTTAAAAATACCAATACTAAAAATAGCCGCAGAAATTTTTCAATTTGGATGGGGAAAACATAGTTTTCAATTGGGGGGTACTTTTACAGAAAAAACTCCAAGAAATTCAGTTGTAATGGTTCGTAATAAATATGCTACCAACCAGATACTTAAAAGGGCAGGTTTTCCAGTTTTGGATGAAGACTTAGTAAAAGAAGAAAAAAGTTGTAAAAAATTCATTGATAAATATGGATTTCCAGTTGTTATAAAACCAGCAGACAAGGATGCCGGTGCTGGTATTCAAGCTGATATTACTAATCAAAAGGAGTTATCAAAAGCTTTTAAGAATTGTTTAAAAATTTCCAAGAATATTTTGATACAAAGAGTTGCAACTGGAAATCATTATAGATTGACAGTAGTTAATGGTAAATTAGTTTGGACTTTTAAACAGCTTCTTGCGGCCGTAGTAGGTGATGGTCAATCTAAAATATCACTATTGATAAAAAAAGAAAACTCCTGTCCAAAAAGAAATTCTATTTACAAAAGTATTCCTATCAATGAAGCTACAAACATATTATTAAAGAAACAAAATCTAGACATGGATAGTATTCCTGCCAAGGGTGAAAAAGTGAAGTTAGGGACTATATCTAATGTTTATGCTGGTGCTATACCATTTGTAATACCAAAGGATAAAGTACACCCTGATAATATATTTTTAATAGAAAGAGCAGCTAATTTATTTAGACTAGATGTTACTGGTATTGATTTTTTTATAGAGGATATAAGTAAATCATGGTTAGAACAAGAAGCTAAAATTTTAGAAATTAATTCTTGTCCTGACCTAAGCCCTTCAAGCCCACATTTATATGATATTATTCTTAGTCAGGCTATCAGCGGAGATGGTCGCGTTCCCACAGTTCTTATATTATCTGATTCTAATAATGAAACTGATTTAAGAAAGTTTGTTTCATTTTGCTCACTTAATGGTAAAAAAGCAGGAATTTTTAGTCATCAAAAAATTAGAATAAATAATCAGCTCATACTATCTGGATCGTCAAAAGATCTCTCCAAAATCGATATTCTCCTTATGGATAATTCTATTGATTTTCTTATTATGGTTGTGGAGAGTACTTATGAATCTTTCAAATTAGGTCTTCCTATAGATAGATTTGATAGTCTATGTATTGAGTCACATTTGCCACGAGAAGATGGTAAAAAATTAGGGTGGTTAAATAAATGTATTGAATTTGACATTTCAAAAAATAAGAAAATAAATAATGAAATTAATTTTGGATTAAAAAAAATTGTTAAGAATTATAGTAATGTAAATGATTATTTAATTGAAAATATACCTTATTTCGAAAATTATCATCGTAAAAAATTTCATCCTATTGAAGAACCAAAAAATTAATGTAAAGATATTTGTTCTATTTTTTCCATCTATTAAGTTGATGTTCATTTATGAGTATTGGATCTTTTAAGTATGTTAAAATTATTAGTAAATGCTGCTGTGAAATAATATGGCTAATTATAAAATACTTAAAAATTCCAAAGCATTGTGCTCTCAGAAATTTTCCAGAAGCAAAAGTACAAATTTATTTTTTTTCTTATTAGCAGGATGTGGAGGTAATTTAGAAAAAAATGAATTACTAATTGAAAATAGTGTTACTTTTGTAACTCCACAAACGAGCTATGGCCTTGAAAATACAGGACAATTATCAGATCCGTATTGGTTGAAAGCTGTCCAGGCGGAGCAGACGTCAACTAATGGTATTATAAATGTATTAAATGCATCTGGTGGTAATTTTAAATATACATTTCCTTCAGTACAACCCCAATATCTTACAAATGAAAATGATCTTCAAAATTGGGCTCCTGTAACAGAAGAGGTTAAAACAGCTTCAAGGAAAATATTTAATGATCTTTCTAATATTTTAGCTGTTCAATTTGTTGAAGCAACCAGTCCCTATGGAACTAGTGTTATATCGATTATGTCTAATAAGCAGACTGAGACTACTGGATATGCCTATGGACCCTTAGATGTATTGGTACCTACTGAAAATTACTTATTTTCAGACGTTTTTTTTGATTTGGATTATTTGAATCCCACTTTGAATGGTTCAAAAACAAACTTTGATTATGAACTACTTATTCATGAGATAGGACACACAATAGGGTTACGCCATCCTTTTTTACAAAATACGGGAGATGGAACGTTATTAAGTCCCCTTGAAGAAAATAATAGATGGACAGTAATGTCCTATAATTTTGATAAGAATTATTTTGATGGTGAATTTAGAATTTTGGATTTGGCCTCTTTGGTTAATTTATTTGGAGTGAGCCAATACTACTTTCCTGAAGATGATGTCTATAATTTTTTATCTTGGCAGGGAAGAATATTAATCGATGGTGCTGGAATTGATACTATTACTGCCGAAAATTATTTGTCACATGCTTATATAGATTTGAGAGCTAATACGCATTCATATATTGGTAAAAAAGAAGAACTTATTACCAAAGCCTATCAACTTACAGTTGGAGACTCTATAATTGAGAATGTGATTGGCGGCAATGGAAACGATTGGATTATTGGCAATGATGTAGATAACATATTGGATGGCAGGTCTGGTAATGATGTCTTATATGGTGGTGAAGGAAAAGATAGAATGATTGGTGGTAGAGGAGATGATACCATTGATTTAAGTGAAACAAACTTCGTTGAAGATCAAGTTATTTTTGAAGCTGAAATAAATTCTAATGGTAAAGATGAAATAATTAATTTTAAGCAAGGTATTTCTGGAGACGTCTTTATTATAAATTCTTTTTCTGGAAGCGCTCTTTTATTTCAGTATTTAATGCCAAATCAGGAAAGTTCAGTAGATATCTCAGGAAAAATTAGCTTATGGAATTTTCAAAAATTACCAAATTTGGATGACTTAAAAAATTCTTTAACTGATAATAATGATTTTTCATATTTAAATTTAGATACTGGTTCTTCAGCAATTGTTATTCTGTCAGAGAATGAAATGAAAGGGAAAGATCAGCACATATTCTATTTAAAAAAAGTGGATACTAACGTATCTGTATATGAATTAGCTGTTATAAAAGGAGAAGATTTAAGTTTGAATGAATGGACTGAATATAATTTTATTTAAAAATCTTAGCGTTTTTATCAATGGAAGTACTGCCAAATTTTCTAGTTCTTAAATAATAACAGTCCAATGCTTTTTTCAAAGAATTAGGGGTAAAATCTGGCCACATTTCATCAGTAAAATAAAGTTCTGAATAAGTTGATTGCCAAAGTAGGAAATTTGATAATCTCTTTTCTCCAGCAGTTCTAATGATAAGATCTGGATCTGGTTGACCCATTGTATCAAGATAATTATTAAACAAATCCTCGTTTACTTGATCCTTACTTATTTTTAAAGAAGTAACATCTTCAATAAGGTTTTTAGTAGCTCTTAAAATTTCATTTCTTCCCCCATAATTAAGAGCAATATTTAAAAAAAAACCATTGTTTTCTGAAGATTGTTTTTCAAGTTTTTTCATTTGAAATAAAATCTCCTTTGGGAGATCAGTTGAATCACCAAGAAATTTTACTTTTATATTATTATTAATTATCTGCAAAAATTTGCTTTGCATATAACCCCTAAATAATCTCATCAAGCTTTCAACTTCATGAGCTGCTCTACTCCAATTTTCTGTTGAAAAAGCATAAAGAGTTAAAGTGTCAATATTTAGGTCAGGACAGGATTTTATAATTTCTGAAACTTTTGATGCACCTTTTCTATGTCCTAAAGATCGTGGTAAACCTTTCTCGGTAGCCCATCGACCATTTCCATCCATTATTATTCCAACGTGCATATTTTGCCCGATAAATCTAAATTTTGGTATCATTGTCAGAGGAAAAGAAAAAAAGCAACCTTTTAATATTGAATTAAAAGCTTTTTGGAAAATAAAAGTTTCTATAATTTCTCTTATCTCATTTGAATAATTATTTTTTTTATATAAAATAGAAATATGTTAATTCAAAATAACTTCAATGAAGATAAAAACTTAATTAAAAAAAATTCAAAGGTAATCTTTAATCGTAAAGAACTTGGTTTAATTTTAAGAATTTACGGAAGAATGGTATCAATTGGCCATTGGAGAGATTATGGAATTTCTATGCTTAAAGAAGCTGCAATTTTTTCTATTTACAGACACACATCGGAGCATCCGATTTACAGAGTAGTAAAGAAGTCCTATTTTGCAAGAAAACAGGGTATGTATTCAGTAATAGAATTTGATGGAAGAATATTAAAACAAGGAAATGATTTATCCATTGTGTTAAAAGTATTTGAAAATAAGTTAATTAGGATAATTAAGTAAAGGAAAATTTTAGCAATCAATGCGTAATTTTCAATTAAATGGCCGTTCAACGATCCATGCAAAGCAAGGTATGGTTGCCACATCTCACCCTATAGCTGTAGGCGTAGGATTAGATATATTGAAAAAAGGAGGAAATGCAGTAGATGCTGCTATTGCAATGGCTTTAGTCTTGCCACTATGTGAACCACAATCAACCGGACTATATGGTGATGTTTTTGCAATGATTAAACCTCAAAATTCTAATAAAATAATTGGATTAAATGGTTCTGGTTCAACACCTAAAGCTTTATCTGCAAATTTATTAAGGGAAAAGGGTTATTTTGTAGTACCAGAGTGTGGGGTAGAATCAATAACTTTACCTGGGGCAGTTGCGGCGTTTGAAAGTCTAAATAGAAAATTTGGAAGAATTTCATTAAAGGATCTGTGCAAACCTGCAATTAAATATGCTGAAAATGGAATAGTCGTTGCACCAAGAGTTGCTTTTGATTGGTCTAACTCTTTTGATAATCTTAAAGGTATTGCTAAACATTTTTATTCAGAAAATGAAAAACCATTAAAAGTTGGGTCTATCTTTGGCTCAAAGGGACAAGCAGAGGTATTAAGAAGAATTTCAGAAGAAGGATCAAAAGGGTTTTATCAAGGTGAGGTTGCCGAAGATATTATAAATTCCCTTTCTAAGCTAGGGGGCATTCATACTTATGAGGATTTAGCTAATGTATCTGTTGAATATGTTGAACCGATTAAAGAAGTTTTTGGAGATTACGAGCTTTTTGAAATGCCACCTAATGGGCAAGGAGTGACAGCTATTTTGATGACAAAAATTTTGCAAAAGTTTGGAATATCAAATTTAGATCCCATGGGTTCAGAGAGGATTCATCTTGAAGCAGAAGCAGCAAAAATAGCATATAGTGTTAGAGATCAATTAATAGGAGATCAGAGGTTTTATAAATTTGATCCTTTATCATTCTATTCGGAAGAAGTTGTTAATAAGTATGTAAGTACAATAAGCCGTGATAAGGCTCTTGATATTAAGACAGTACAAAATGAAGCAACTCATAAAGACACTGTATATCTTACAGTAATTGACAAAGATCGAGTTATGGTCTCTTTAATTTTTTCAATTTTTAATAGTTTTGGTTCTGGTTATGCATCAGAAAAGTTTGGATTGTTATTTCATAACCGTGGTGCAGGATTTTCACTTAAAAAAGACCACCCAAATGAACTACTAGGAGGGAAAAGACCCTTTCATACAATCATTCCAGCATTTTTAAGAAAAACAAATAATTTTACTATGCCTTTTGGTGTTATGGGTGGACAGTACCAAGCAAATGGCCATGCTCGTTTAATATCAAACATTATTGATTTTGAAATGGATATACAACAGGCTATAGATTTTCCAAGAAGTTTTCCAACAGATGGTATTTTAAATTTAGAAGCTGGTTATTCAAACACGATAGCAAAGGATCTTGAAAAAAAAGGACACAAAATATTAAGACCTGAACAACCTATAGGTGGAGCTCAAGCTATAATGTTGGATATAAATAAAAACAATCTGATAGGTGGGTCAGATCCCAGAAAAGATGGTTGCGCATTGGGTTATTAAAAAAGAAAAATTTTAATGGAGTCTATCTGTTAATGTATACTTACCGTTTGATAAGTTTTCAAATAACTCGGAGACCTCAGGATGATCAATAGGATCACCACTATCATCTTGAATTAGGTTTTGTTCTGATACATAAGCTACATAATAACTTGTATCGTTTTCTGCAAGCAAATGATAGAAAGGTTGGTCTTTTTTGGGCCTATAGCTTTTAGGAATGGAATTCCACCATTCTTCTGTATTTGAAAAAGTAGGGTCAACATCAAAAATTACACCTCTAAAAGGATGAATTTTATGTTTCACCACTGCTCCAATAGCAAATTTAGCTTTTTTTTGTTCCATTTTATTCCTTTATTATAAGTTATCTATGTTTTAAAATAATGTCTACAAGTGAATTGCTCGATTTTTTTTATTAGACCAAATTAGTTAAAAGTATTAATATAGATTAGGCAAGCAGTTAGAAAATGAAAATTAAAATCAACATTATAATAATTTTAGCCTTTTTATTTATTCAATCTTGTGGGGTTTTTAATCGTATTCCAAAATCTCAAGGAAATGCATGCGAATTATTATCACATAAATCGTCATGGAGAAGAGCAGTGAATTCTACTGCAAAAAAATGGGGGGTATCTCCTTCACTTCAATTGGCTTTTATTAAAACCGAATCAAATTTTAGAGCAAGAGCAAAAACTCCTAGAAAATTTTTTTTAGGAATAATTCCTACTGGCCGAATTTCTTCAGCGTATGGTTATGCTCAAGCTTTAAATGGAACCTGGGACTGGTATAAAAAAGATACTGGAAATAGAAGTGCGAGTAGAACAGATTTTTCTGATTCAACAGACTTTATTGGTTGGTATGTATCACAGACAAATAAAAAACTTAAAATACCAAAATCTAATGTTTACCGACAATATTTAGCTTATCATCAGGGACATGCAGGATATAAAAGTGGTAGATATAAATCTAGTCAAGCGATTATGAATGTAGCGCAAAGAACTGCAAACAATGCTATGAAATTTGAAAAACAATTAAAGAGTTGTAAATAAGTATTCATATTAAGCTAAGGTTTAAACATTATTTCAATAATAAAAATATAGAAAAATTAAGATCGAGAAATGTCTACATTAAATATTAAAAATCCAAAATTGAAAGATTTAGATGATAAATTACAAAATATTAAAGATAACAAAAGTGAAATTAAGCCTGGTAATCTTGCATTTAAATCAGCACACATCGGATGGAGGATGGTATTAGAGTTAGTAATTGGTATTATAATCGGTATAATTCTTGGTTTTAGTTTGGATTCTTTTTTAAATACTTCCCCAATTTTCTTAATTATTTTGATTTTCTTTGGTTTTGCTGCAGGGGTTAGAACTATGATTAAAACTGCAAAAGAAATTAACAAAAATATAAAAGAATAAAATGGCTTGTATTATTGGTCTTTTTTTCTTATTAGTTTATGTAAGTATTATTAAATAATAACATGAGGTCCTGTGGCTACTGAAACTGGCACATTTGATATTAGACCAATGGATCAATTTATAATTTCACCCTTGTTTTCAGAGGGAGATTTAAATTGGTATACCTTTACAAATCAATCATTATGGATGCTTATTTGTCTTATAGGTATAATTCTTTTGTTTGTATTTGGAATTAGAAAAGGTGAAATAGTACCTGGAAGAGTTCAATCTATAGCTGAAGTTATATATGTATTTGTACATAAAATGGTTTTAGATATAACAGGTCAGGAAGGTTTGAAATATTTTCCCTATATTTTCACCCTATTTCTACTGATTTTATTCGGTAATGTTTTGGGCTTACTTCCTTACAGCTTTACATTTACTAGTCATATTGCAGTTACTGGGATTTTGGCACTTTTTGTATTTATTTCTGTTACGATATTAGGTTTTGTTAAAAATGGTTTGAAATTTTTAAGTCTTTTTTGGATTTCTAGCGCCCCTCTGGTTTTAAGACCTGTATTACTTATAATAGAAGTTATTTCATATTTTGTTAGGCCTATAAGTCACTCAATTAGATTAGCTGGAAATATGATGGCAGGTCATGCAGTAATAAAAGTCTTCGCTGGGTTTGCAGGTGTTATGGGCTTAGGAGCTATTGCACCAATCTTAGCTATTGTTGCAGTATATGGTTTGGAGATGTTGGTTGTAGTTATTCAAGCATACGTATTTACGATATTGACATGTGTGTATTTAAATGATGCATTACACCCAGGTCATTGAAAAATCTTATTACATTTTATAAAGGAGAAAATTATGGAAGGTGAATTTGTTGAAATGGGTAAACTGATTGGGGCAGGTCTTGCTTGTACTGGTATGGGTGGTGCTGCAATTGGTGTTGGTCATGTGGTTGGAAATTTTCTTTCAGGAGCTTTGAGAAATCCAAATGCTGCAGCTGGTCAAACAGCTACTATGTTTATTGGAATTGCTTTTGCTGAAGCTTTGGGAATTTTCAGTTTTTTAGTAGCACTACTATTAATGTATGCTATGTAAATTTTAGATATATCAAAAAAAACTTAACCTAATTATTATTTAAAATAAATATGGCTAGCACTTCCGAAAAAAGTTCATCTATAGGGATGCCTCAACTTGATTTTTCAAACTTTGATAATCAAGCTTTTTGGCTTTTAATTTTTCTTTTTTTAGTTTTTTTAGTTATTCGTGTTCTTGTAATGCCAAGAATGGAAGAAACATTAACAAATAGAAGTAAAATTATAGAGGAAGATATTCAAGAAGCTGAAGAGTTCAGGGATAAAGCTGTTGAAATTGAAAAAACTTTAAATGATGAGATAGAAACAGCACGTAATAAAGCAAATGAAATACTAAGAAATTGTAAAGAAGAGATAAAAAAAAATACCAAAGAAGCGCTAGCTGAAATTGATATTAAGATTGAAGAGTTGGTAAAAATATCAGAAAAAAATGTTGTGTCTTTGAAATCTGAAGCGAAGAAGGAAGTTAATTCACTTTCTAAAAAATTAGCTCCAGAGATTGTTAAAGCTTTAATACCTTAATTTAAAAAAATAAATCATGTTTTTATATTTAAAAAAAATAAACCCAAGTAATAAAAACTTTTTAATTTATTATCTATTTTCAATATTCACAATAATACTAACCTTTTTCAATCTTAATTCAGCTAATGCAGCTAGCGATGCACCACCTTTTAGTCTTGCAAACACTGATTTTGTAGTTGCCATATCGTTCTTCATTTTTATTGGTGTTTTAGTATATTTTAAAGTGCCAAGAATTATTATTAATCTTCTAGACAAAAGATCTAATACAATTCGACAGGAAATTGATGATGCTAATAAGTTACTTGAAGAAGCTAAGTCTTTACTAGCAAATTCAGAAAGGGAACATAAAGATAACATTTTAAAGGCAAAGGAAATAATTAACTCTGCAGAAAAAACAAGTAAGAAGCTTTTAGAAGATTCAAAATTAGATATAAAGTTTTCGGTCTCTCGTAAATTGGATATGGCAAAAAAACAAATAGAAGCTAATGAAAAGAAAGTTTTAAATTCTATTAGAGATGAAATCATAGATTCAGCATTTAAATTAGCAGAAGAAAGTATTAATAAAAAATTAGATAAAAATACTTCTAATCAAATTACAAAAGAATCTATAGAAGAAATCGGTACAAAATTATATTAAAATTAATAAATAAAAAATTCCTTAATTAGATTTCAAAATTTCATCTAATTAAAACTGTCAAATAAAAAATGTTATAAATACCAGGAAGAGCTTTCAATTTAAGAATTTTAATTTTGAAAAGATTTTTTATTAATATTTAATGTTATTTAACTCTTTAAATCAAAGTTGTATCTTTATGATACAAGTATTAATTAGATTTATGTAATTGAGGTACATTATGACCAAGTCTTTTCAAGTGGTTGGAATTGGAAATGCTATAATTGATATTTTAGCTTATGTAAATGATGATTTCTTAGTAAAAAATAAAATAAAAAAAGGAGTTATGAATCTAATTAACTCTCAAAGGTCAAAAGAACTTTTAAGAAAAATTTCAGTAACTAATAAAGTAGCAGGCGGTTCAGCAGCCAATACTATTGTTGGGCTTTCTCAGCTCGGTATAAAAACATCTTACTTGGGAAAAGTTTGTAATGATGAGTTTGGAGAGTTTTTTTCCAATGATATGAATTCACATAATGTAGAATTTAAAGTATCAGAAAAAATTGATTCTACCAAGTTATCTACAGCTCATTGTATTGTTTTAGTTACTCCCGATGGAGAAAGAACCATGAATACTTACTTAGGTGTTACAGAGTTTTTATCTAAAGATGATTTAAACTTAAAGACTTTACAAAATTGTGGATGGGTTTATTTAGAAGGATATAGATTTGATGGTATTGATAGTCAAAAAGCGTTTGAAATAGCAATTAACCATTCAAAAAAAGAAGGTGGCAAGGTAGCACTTTCGTTATCTGACCCATTTTGTGTACAACGTCATAGAGAAAAATTCCTTAAAATAATGAATAATGGAGTTGATTTAATTTTTTGTAATGAAAAAGAATTAATTTCATTAACTAGACAAATAGATTTGAACTCTGCATTGCAAACGAGTAGTAATTATCCTTGCAAGGTTATATGTACAGTAGCTGAAAGAGGTGTATTTATTAAAGATAAAGGTAGTTGGATTAATATTTCTACAAATAATGTAGAAATTAAAGATACAACTGGTGCTGGAGATTTATTTGCAACTGGTTTTTTGTATGGAATACTTATTGGAAATGATGCCTCAATTTCATGCAAATTTGCAAATAAATGTGCTGGAGAAGTAATTAAAATATTAGGTTGCCGTTTGGGTAGAGAAAAATTGTTAGATTTATTATAAAAATAATTTAAGAGGGAAATAAAATGGAATTTAAATATGATTTTAACAATATATTTGCCAAAATTTTAAAAAAAGAAATTCCTAATAATACGGTATTTGAAACAAAGTACTCGCTTGCTTTTAAGGACATAAATCCGGTTGCTCCTATTCATATTTTAGTTATTCCAAAAGGTCCTTATATCAACTTTGATCACTTTGTATCACGTGCAAGTGATAAGGAAATCATTGATTTCAATAAAACGATTAATGAAGTTATCAAAAGCGAAAAATTAGATCCAGAAGGAAATGGTAATGGATATAGATTGATTGCGAATACTGGTTTAAACGGTGTTCAAGAAGTTCCTCATCTACATTTTCATATTCTGGGTGGAAGAAATATGGGTTACATGGTCTCAAGAAAATAGAATAATTTAAGGAAACTATAAATGCATGAAAATGATAAAAAAACAAAAAATGTTTTTTCTTTAAGGGTATCGTGCAATGGAGAAACAAATAACACTTCAGAGGGTCATCCTTTGGTATGGCTTCAGATTGATGAAGAGGTAGGTTTTATCAGTTGTCCTTATTGCGAAATAAAATTTATCTATAAAGATCGTGAAAAAAATTAGTTTAAAGTTTCAATAATGTCTACACAGTCTCAAAACAATAAAAAAAATATCTACCTCATTGATGGTTCTGGATTTATTTTTAGGGCGTACTACGCTCTACCCGCTTTGACAAGATCTGATGGTTTGCCTGTAGGTGCAATATCTGGTTTTTGCAATATGATCTATAAACTTTTAACTAATAAGTTAAATGACTCGATTTTAAAACCTACGCATGTTGCAGTTATTTTTGATCATAAAGGACCAACTTTTAGGTCTAAAATTTATCCTGATTATAAAATGAATAGAACCGATCCTCCAATAGATCTAATACCACAATTTGAATTAATTAGAGAAGCAACAAAGGCTTTTGGATTAGCTTGCATTGAAATGGAAGGATATGAGGCTGATGATATTATTGCCACATATGTTGAATTAGCATCAGAAAAAAATTGGAGCACAACCATAATTTCTTCTGATAAGGATTTAATGCAACTTGTTTCTAAGAACACAATTATGTGGGATACAATGAAAAATAAGAAAATTGGAGAAAAGGAAGTACTTGAAAAATTTGGAGTTTATCCTTCATCAGTTATTGACGTTCAAGCATTAGCTGGTGATTCTATAGATAATATACCAGGTGCAACTGGTATTGGTGTAAAAACAGCTTCTTTACTTATAAATCAATTTGGAACCCTGAATATTCTTTTGGAAAAAGCAAGTGAAATTAAGCAACCAAAAAGAAGAGAAGTCCTAATAAATGAAAGAGATAAGATATTAATTTCTAAAAATTTGGTAACTCTAAAAAAAGATGTTCCTTTGAAAGAAAATATTCAGAATTTTAACATTTCATCTTTTAATCCCTTATCACTTCTTTCATTTACCAAAAAAATGGAATTCCGGACACTATCAGAAAGAGTTAAAAAAGATTATGAACTATTAGATGAGATATCTGAAACTACAAAAGAAAAGAAGTTTAAAATAAAAGAAGATGATTTTTTTGATCAAAATAATGTTGTTGAATTTGAGAATTATGATTTTTATTCAGATGTTTTAAAAAACAATTTTGGTAATTATGAAACTATAGATTCAAAGGAAAAACTGGATGATTGGTTAGAAAAGATTTATAAAATATATTATTTTGCAATAGATTTAGAAACGTCATCCCTTAACGAAGTTGATGCAAATTTAGTGGGTATATCATTAGCAGTTGAATCAGGGATTGCATGCTATATTCCATTAGGTCATATTTCTAGTGCACTAAATACTGAAAATGACCTACAAAATGTTAAGGATCAGCTTTCGTTAAGTTATGTTATTGATAAATTAAGACCTATTCTTGAAAATCCATCCATACTAAAGATAGGGCAAAATATTAAATTTGATTATAAAATTCTATTAAAATATTCAGTCTCAGTTTGCTCCTATGAAGATACAATGTTAATGTCTTACTCATTAAATGCAGGGTTGCATCGTCATAATTTAAATGTTTTGTCAGAAAAATTTCTTCATCATAACCCTATAAAAATTGAATCTCTAATTGGCATTGGTAAAAATAAAAAAACTTTTTCTGAAATAGCAATTGATCTTGCTACAAAATATTCTGCAGAGGATGCAGATATTACCTTTAGATTATGGAAAATATTTAGACCAATGCTATCAGAAAAAAAAGTCTCAACAATTTATAATTATATAGAAATCAAATTGATTTCAGTATTAGCTCAAATTGAAATGAATGGAATTCGGATTGATGCAAATATACTCTCAAACTTATCAACCCAATTTTCAAAAAAATTAAATTTGTTAGAAGAAAAAATTTATAAACTTTCAAAAGATAGATTTAATATTGGTTCACCCAAGCAATTAGGTATTATTTTATTTGAAAAGTTAGGATTTGAGGGTGGAAAAAAAGGAAAAAATGGTACCTATTCAACTGATGTGGATGTATTAGAGACATTAGCTTCAAAGGGTCACAATCTTCCTGACTATGTTTTAGAGTGGCGGCAACTTTCAAAATTAAGATCTACATATACAGAATCTCTTCAGAACCATATTAAAATAAATACTGGAAGAGTACATACTTCATTCCTTTCTTCGGGTGCCACAACAGGTCGATTGTCTTCATCTAATCCAAATCTACAAAATATCCCTATTAGAACTGATGATGGCAAAAAAATTAGATCTGCTTTTATTTCAGATGAAGGAAAAAAGTTGGTTAGTTTTGATTATAGCCAGATTGAATTAAGAATTTTGGCTCATATAGCCAAAATTAAAAATTTAATAAATGCCTTCATAGATGGACAAGATATTCATTCCCAAACTGCTTCAGAAGTTTTTCAAATACCAATTGAAAATTTAGATTCTGAACTCAGAAGACAAGCAAAGGCCATTAATTTTGGTATTATTTATGGAATTTCTCCTTTTGGTTTGGCTAATAACCTTAGAATTCCTAGAGAAAAAGCTAAGGACTTTATTGATAAATACTTTGAACGTTATCCAGAAATTAAAAACTACATGGATCAGACAATAAATGAAGCTAAAGAAAAAGGGTATGTTCAAACTTTATTTGGTCGCAAAATACATACTCCAAATATCAATTCAAAAGGTCCAGCCGCAGGTTTTGCTAAGAGGTCTGCAATCAATGCTCCAATTCAAGGAACTGCTGCAGACATTATTAAATTAGCAATGATAAAAATTCCAAAACTAATCATTGATAATAAGTTGAGTGCAAAGATGGTTTTACAAGTACATGATGAATTGTTATTTGAGGTACCAAATGAGGAAATAGAAATTTTAAAAAATAAAGTTATTTCGCAAATGGAGAATGCATCTTATCCTTTTCTTACTTTAGATGTACCGCTAAAAGTTGAGTGTGGAGTAGGTGAAAACTGGAATAATGCTCATTAATAAGAAATCATCTAGTTTTGGCAGTTTAAAATAATTTATTATCAGTTTTATGAAAATTGTTCCTTTATAAAAATATAGATATTTTTGAATTTAAATAATTTATCTTCTGATTTAAAAAGTTAAATAGGCTATTTTAATGCTTCAGTAAATTTTGCAATTTTTTTTATCATTTTTTCATCATGATGAGATATAACTATATTAGTTCCTATAATTGAACCATTTTCAAATGGATAAGATCCTATTGAAACATCTGGGTATTGTGATGCTATCATAGAGAGTTTGTCTGCAATGTCTCCCTCTGCCTTATTTACAGTGATAGTTTTAGATTTAATAGAAATTTCAGCCTCAAGATTTTTTATTACATTTTCAACCATCGCTTTAAAAATACTTGGAATACCTGCTAACACAAAAACATTTTGTATTTGAAAACCAGGAGCTATACTTATTGGGTTAGGTATCATATCAGCACCTTTAGGAATTCTAGCCATACGTAATCTTGAACTATTGAGTGTAACATTTTTTGAAATATAGTAATTTTCCAATAATTTTTTTGCATCTCTATTAATTTGAAGATCAACATTAAAAGCGCTTGCTATACATTCTGCTGTAATGTCATCGTGAGTAGGTCCAATTCCCCCACTTGTAAAAACAAAAGTATATTTATTTCTAAATTCATTTACACAATTTATTATTTGACCTTTTATATCTGGAATAATTCTAACTTCACTTACAGTTATTCCTATTGTAAGTAGCCTTTGTGCCAAATATCTTGAATTTAAATCTTGTGTACGTCCTGATAAAATTTCATTACCAATTATAATTATACCAGTTGTTCTTAGCGATGAATGATCCATCTAATTTAATTATGCCTATATTTTTAATTTTTCAATGTTATTATAAAATTTAATTATAAACATAGAATAAATGCAATTTTCTTCCACACTCATTGAAGCCAAATTATTAAAAAGGTACAAGCGTTTTTTGGCTGATGTTGTCTTTAAAAATGGTGAAAAAAAAACTGTATACTGTCCAAATCCAGGTTCTATGCTGGGTTTAGCTGAAAAGAATACAAAAATTTGGCTAGAGAAATCCAATAATAAGAATTCGAAGTATAACTTTATATGGCGTTTAGTTGAAAATAATGAAGGTAAACTCATTTGTATAGATACGCAGATGGCAAATAAAGTTATACATGAACATTTGTTAAAAAAAAAAATACATGGATTTAAACAATATGAGGAAATCATCTCTGAGCCTAAGATAAATGATGGAAGTAGGCTAGACTTTTTGTTGAAATCAAATGATGAAAACTCATGCTTTATTGAAGTTAAATCTTCAACACTTTCTAGGTTCCCTAAAATATCTGAATTTCCAGATACCGTTACTTTAAGAGGATCTAAACATTTAACCCTGTTAAAAAATTTAAAAAATGATGGTTTTAGAGCAATTCAAATTTATTTAATACAAAGGAGTGATACTAATTGTTTTAAGATAGCGAAAGATATTGATAAAGAATATTTTAAATCTTTTCAAATTGCAAAAAAATCGGGAGTAGAAATATTAGTTCTACAAAGTCTTGTTTCTAAGGATGGAATAGAATTAAGTCAAAAAAGGTTATCAGTACTATAAATGTTTAAATTATTTGTCGTTATTGATTTATAGGACTTGATAGGTTTTTAAAAAATTTATATAGCAGGATTATATTTTGAATTTAATTAAGGAAATTCTATTGGATAGTAACCGCTTAAATAAGGATGGTATAATAATCCATACCGATTCTGAACTTGTAGAAATGAAGCTTTCTTGTAAATTAGCTGCTGAAACTCTTGATATGATTGGGGAGTATGTTGAACCAGGAGTATCAACAGAAAAAATTAATATTTTATGTCATGAATTTATGATTGATAATGGTGCTAAGCCAGCTACTCTTGGTTATAGAGGTTTTCCTAAATCATGCTGTATTTCAATAAACCATGTTGTATGTCATGGGATACCAGGTTCTAAAATTCTAAAAGAAAGTGATATTTTGAATATTGACGTTACATGCATACTTAATGGGTGGTTTGGAGATAGCAGTAGAATGTATATTGCTGGAACTACTAGCAAGAAAGCTAGCCGTTTAATCGAAGTAACATACAATTCATTATTAAAAGGAATTGAGGTAGTTAAACCAGGGAATACTTTTGGAGACATTGGACAGGCTATACAAAAATATGTAGAGAGTAAAAAAATGTCTGTAGTAAGAGATTTTTGTGGTCATGGGGTTGGAAAAAGTTTCCACTCGGCACCAAATGTTTTACATTTTGGTGAAAAAAACACTGGTGCAACTCTGGAGCCTGGCATGTTTTTTACTATTGAGCCTATGGTAAATTTGGGAAAACCTGATACAAAAATCTTGTCCGATAATTGGACAGCTGTAACAAGAGATAAATCACTTTCAGCCCAATTCGAGCACACAGTTGCAGTTACAAATCATGGGGTAGAAGTTCTTACACTGTCTCCAAAAGATAAATTTTTTCCGTTTTAGTAAAAAATATTTATACACAAAATTTTAGTTTTTTCCGTGACAATTTTTATATTTTTTTCCTGAACCACAAGGGCATTGGGAATTTCTTCCAACTTTTCCCCAATTCGCAGGTGTTGTATTTTGAGGAGCTTCTTTGCTATTTTCCTCAAAATCATTATATCTCAAATGAGTATTTATGGTTTTAGTATCTTCACTTTCAAGTTTGCTAGAATCAACTAATTGAAAAAAAGCCATAAATTTTGTAACCTCTTCTCCTATTGTTTGGAGTAATACTTCAAATAAATCATATGCTTCTGATTTATATTCATTCAAAGGATCTCTTTGTGCATATCCTCTAAAACCAATAACAGATCTTAAATGCTCGAGCTTTAATAGATGTTCCCTCCATGATTTATCTATTGTTTGTAAAAGCACTTGTTTTTCTATATTTTGTATTAAGTTAGTTCCATATTTTTGTTTTTTTTCAGTTAAAATTTTTGATGCGGCAACGTTGATACGATTTTGAAATTCATCACCAGAAAAATTTTCCTCTTCAATCCAACTATCTAACGGAAGATTAACAGCTAATTTTTCTTTAATTTGATTTTTTAGCAAATCAATATCCCATTGTATGGGATCACTGTCTTCTGAAATATTATCCCAAACAATATTATCTATAACTTTTTCTCTCATATCAGTAATTGTTTCAGTAACCATTTCTGATTCCATTATTTCTCTTCTCTGACCAAAAATAGATTTTCTTTGTAAATTCATAACGTCGTCATACTTGATAAGATTTTTCCTTATATCAAAATTTCTAGCTTCCACTTTACTTTGAGCTCTTTCTAAGGCTTTATTCACCCAGGGGTGTGCTATACTTTCTCCTTCTTTCATTCCTAATCTTTTAAGCATGGTGTCTAATTTGTCAGATCCAAAAATCCTCATTAAATCATCTTCTAAACTTAAATAAAAAGAGGTTCTCCCAGAATCACCCTGTCTACCAGACCTACCTCTAAGTTGATTATCTATTCTACGACTTTCGTGTCTTTCAGTTGCAAGTACAAAAAGGCCACCAGCCTTTTTGACAATTTGCTTTGATTTTTCTACTTCTTCAGTAATTTTTTTCTTCAGCATGACTACATCATCTTTTGAATTCTCTTTCCTTTGACTTAGAATCATATCTACATTCCCACCAAGCTGAATATCTGTTCCTCTACCAGCCATATTGGTAGCAATAGTTACAGCTGCTGGCATACCAGCATTGGCAATAATAAAAGCTTCTTTTTCGTGGTATCTAGCATTCAAAACTTGGTGTTTTATAGTTTCTTTTTTAAGCATGTTTGAAAGTAATTCTGATTTTTCTATAGATGTTGTACCAACAAGAACAGGTTGACTCTTTTTATTAGCTTTTTTTATTTCTTTAATTACAGCTAAATATTTCTCCTTAGAAGTTCTGAAAACTTGATCATCGTCATCAATTCTAATAACATCTTTGTTTGTAGGAATTTCAATTACACCAAGATTATAGATTTCTGAAAACTCTTCTGCCTCAGTTAGTGCTGTTCCTGTCATCCCAGCTAATTTTTCATAAAGTCGAAAATAATTTTGAAAAGTTACAGATGCAAAAGTCACATTTTCTGATTGAATAGATACATTTTCTTTGGCTTCAATTGCTTGGTGTAATCCATTAGAAAGCCTTCTTCCACTCATCATTCTTCCACTAAATTCATCTATTAATACAATTTCATTATTTCTTACTATATAATCTTTATTTTTATTAAACATTTTATGAGCCAAGAGTGCTTGATTTATATGATGAACTAAACTGGTGCTTTCTGGATCATAAAGTGATTGATTATTACTCATTAGATTATTGTTTCTAAGTGTAATTTCTAAATATTCTATACCTGGATCAGTTAAATTTACAGTCCTAGTTTTTTCTTCCAATTCAAAATGTTTTTGATTTAAATTTGGTATTAATTTATCAATATTATTATAAAGATCGGATCTGTCTTCAGTAGGACCAGAGATAATTAAGGGTGTTCTAGCTTCGTCAATTAATATGCTGTCAACCTCATCAACAATTGCGAAGTATGGGTTTCTTTGAAACACATCTTCTAAATTAGACTTCATATTATCTCTAAGATAATCAAATCCAAGCTCATTGTTTGTAGCATAAGTTACATCAGACAAATAAGCTTCTTTTTTTAAATTATCATCCATATCTGGATAAATAGCTGATACCGTTAGATTCAAAAAATTATAGATTTCTCCCATCCACGAAGCATCTCTTTTTGCTAGATAATCGTTTACAGTGACTATATGCACACCTCGTCCAAGTAAAGAATTCAAATATACTGGCATAACTGCAGTTAGTGTTTTTCCTTCGCCTGTTTTCATTTCAGCAATATTACCTTGATGAAGAAATATTCCACCTATCAGCTGCACATCAAAAGGTCGTTGTCCAATAGTTCTTACAGATGCCTCCCTTACTACCGCAAAAGCTTCAGGAAGTAATTGATCTAATGTTTCACCATTTTTTATACGATTTTTAAATTCAATGGTTTTATCTTTTATTTGTTGATCAGAAAGTTCTTTTATTTGATTTTCGAAATCATTAATTTTATTCACTATTGGTAATATAGATTTGATTGCTCTTTCATTTGAGGAACCAAAGATTTTTGATGCTATTTTCCCAAAACCAAACATTTTATTTTCAAAAGCCTTTATATTTTATTTTTGTTTATTTCTAATTAATGATAGAAACATATTATATAGATTAAAAATTGTTTTAATAGATACTTATATCAAGGTAAAGCAGTAAAAAATCAAATACTATTATTGAATCTTATTGAACTATAATTAAAAAAGTTAATTTTAAAAATGAATAAAATAGACTTTTCCAGTAATGAAAAAAATAAAATAAAAGGAGCAAAATTTTCATCTCTATGTGCTAATATAAAATATAAAGATAGATTAGACTTAATACTTATATTCCTTGAAATTGGAAGTATTGTTACAGGTGTTTTTACTAACTCTCGTACTAAATCTCCGTCTGTTATCTGGTCAAAAAGAATTGTAAAAAGTGCTTTTAAAAACAGAAATGAACCTATTGCAATAATAGTAAATTCGGGAAATGCAAATGCATTTACAGGGAAAGAGGGTACACAAGCTATTGAAAAAATAGTTTCAAAAATATCTAAAAATCTTAAAATAAATAAAAAAAGGATTTTAATGGCTTCGACTGGTGTAATTGGCGAACTTCTTCCATATAAAAAAATAACAGAAAAAATACCTGAATTAATACAAAATCTTTCTGAAAATCAGTTATTTGATTGTGCTAAGGCTATCATGACTACGGATACCTATCCAAAATTAAGATTTAGAAAGTTTAAAATAGATAATAATATAATTTCTATTGCGGGTATAGCTAAGGGCTCTGGTATGATAGCACCTAATATGGCTACCATGCTTTCATTTATAATTACTGACATAAAAATTTCTTATGAAATTTTACAACAACTCACTTCTGATCTATCTAATAAAACCTTTAATTCTATTACTGTTGACAGTGATACATCAACATCCGATATGGTCTTAGTTTCGTCTACTGCCAATGTTAATATGAATCCAATTGAAAAATTTTCTGATAAAAGAATAAAAAAATTTTCAAAAGTTTTAGAACTAATAATGAAAGAATTAGCACTAGATATTGTAAAAGATGGTGAGGGTACAAAAAAATTAGTTGAATATCAAATTATGAATGCTTTAAATGACAAAAGTGCAAAAATTATTGCACTTTCAGTTGCCAATTCGCCTTTGGTAAAAACGGCAATAGCAGGTGAGGATCCTAATTGGGGAAGAATTATAATGGCAATAGGAAAATCTGGTGAAAATATTATCCAAGAAAAAATTAAGATATATTTTGGAGAATATTTGATAACAATTAATGGAAAGGTATATAAAAAATATAATGAAAAAAAGGCCAAAGATTATATGAAAAATTCTAATTTGTTGGTAAGGGTAGATTTAGGAATAGGAAAAGGAAAAGCAAAAGTTTGGGGATGTGATTTTACAAAAGAGTATATAGAAATAAATGCAGATTATAGATCGTAAAATTCAAATTGTAGCTGCTGCTGCTCTTATAGATGTTGATGGAAGGATACTAATCGCAAAGAGACCAAAAAATAAATATTTGGGAGGACTGTGGGAATTCCCAGGAGGAAAATTAGAAGATAAAGAAAAGGCTGAAGATGCTTTAATAAGAGAACTTAGTGAGGAATTAAATATCAAAACTTGGAAAAGTTGTCTTGCCCCACTAACTTTTTCTACACATAACTACACTGAGTTTAACCTTTTACTTTTGCTATTTGTTTGTAGAAAATGGGATGGAATTATTATAGCAAATGAAGGACAAGAGATTAAATGGGTTTATCCTGGAGAATTAAATAAATTTCCTATGCCAGATGCAGATAAACCTTTAATTCCATTTTTGAGAGATTTGTTATAGAAGAAAAATAGTTTTAAAAATGAGTAATGGAATAATTTTTATTATTTATAAATCAAATTATAAGGTGTAATTTTGCGGGAAAATGTATTAAAGATAAACAAAGTATTTCAAGAATATTTTTTATCGCAAAAAATTTTACCTATTCTTACTATAGAAGAATTAGATTCCTGTAATTATTTAATGGATATTTTTCTTGAAAATGAGATAAAAGTATTTGAAGTTACCCTGCGAACAAAGGTTGCATTAGAAGCCATTAATGTTATGGCAAAGAATAAAAATTTTATAGTTGGTGTTGGTACTTTGATGACAGATAAAAATGTTCAGTCTGCTATTGATGTAGGAGCAAAATTTGGAATATCACCCGGAATAAGTGAACAACTCTTTCAAGGATGTGAAAAATACAATTTTCCTCTAATTCCAGGAGTATCTAGCCCCTCTGAAATAATGGTTTCATATAGTCGAGGGTATGAACTATTAAAATTTTTTCCTGCAGAAGTATTAGGTGGCATAAAAATGTTAAAAGCATTACAAGGCCCTTTTCCTGATTGTTATTTTTTTCCAACAGGAGGAATTAACCAAATTAACGCTAAAAATTATTTGAGCTTGTCAAATGTCTTTGGAGTTGCTGGTAGTTGGATGGTTCCAAAGAACCTCATAGATGAAAAAGATTGGAAAAAAATAAATGAAATTTTAAAAGAAGTAGTATGAAATAATAATGCAGAATATTTATTGGGACTTATTAAAAAAAAACCAGGAAGAATTTAAAAAAAGAAGAATTGAAAATCTCTTTAAAGCAGATAACAACAGATTTATAAAATGCAGTATAAAAATAGAGGATTTTTATTTTGATTATTCCAAAACCAATATAGATTCCTCCACACTTACAAACCTTATAAAATTTGCTGAAACTTCAGAAATTATGAAAAAAGTTGATGCTATGTTCAAAGGGGATAAAATCAATATTACTGAAAATAGATCAGTTTTACATACTGCACTTAGAAATTTTAAAAATAATAATTTAAATAGTATTAGTGTAATAAATAAAAAATTGCAAAGAAGATTTAAATTTATTTCTACGTTTTGCAATCAAATTAGAAATGGCAAAAAAAAATCGTGCTCTGGAGATCAGTTTACAGATGTTGTTAACATCGGGATAGGAGGTTCTGAACTGGGCCCTAAATTAGTTACTAGTGCATTATCTGAATATCATGATGGACCAAAAATTCACTTTGTTTCAAATATTGATTCATCAGATATAATTAAAATTATAAAAAATTTAGATCCCAATAAAACTCTTTTTATATTATCATCTAAGTCGTTCACTACAATTGAAACTATTTCTAATGCAAAGGCAGCTATTAAATGGGTTTGTTCAAAACTTGGCTCTGAAGGTATGCAGAACTTTATTGCAGTGTGTTCGTCTAAGGAAAAAGCATTAGATCTTGGAATATTTGAGGAAAATGTTTTTGAATTTGATGAATGGGTAGGAGGAAGATTTTCTGTTTGGGGGCCTATTGGGTTACCAATTATGTTAGCAATAGGTGTTGATCTATTCACTCAATTTTTAGAAGGTGCTGCTCAAATAGACTATCATTTTAAAAACGAAGAAGTCTCCAAAAACCTTCCAATAACTTTAGCACTGATTGGTTTTTGGCATTCCACAATTTGTCAATATACTTCTAGAGCTATTTTACCTTATGAAACTAAACTTGAATACCTACCTACCTATTTGCAACAACTTGATATGGAAAGTAATGGTAAATCAGTGAATCTAAATGGTGATAGAATAGATTATCCAACAACTCCAGTAATATGGGGTCAAGTTGGTACAAATAGCCAACATGCATTTTTTCAATTTTTGCATCAAAGTAATCAGATAATTCCATGTGAATTTTTATTGGGTGCTAATTGTATAGACGATGGATATTATGAAAAGCATCACTTGCAATTGATAGTAAATTGTTTAGCACAATCTGAAGCTCTTATGCTAGGTATCAAAAATGAAAGTAGGTTTGAAGAAAAAGGTAATCAACATCATTATTGTGTTGGAAATAGACCTTCTACAGTTTTGATATATAAACAATTAACTCCAAGAATCTTAGGAAAATTACTAGCACTTTTTGAGCACCGAACGTTTTCAGAAGGTATATTATGGAATATAAATTCTTTTGACCAATGGGGTGTAGAAATAGGTAAAAAAATTGCTAAAAAATTAACTGAAAATCTTAACCAAATAAATCAAAATGAAGATTTCAGTAATTCTACATTGAATTTATTAAATGAAATAAAAAAACTTAAAAACTTTTGAATCAATGATTAGAATAGTTAAACATTCTATTATTTTAAAAATATATTTTTTTGCAACAAGGTATTTTGAATTTCTCTTATTTATTTTTCTTAAATATAGATTAATTAAAGGTAAGGAAGATAAGAAAAGAATTTTGGAAAGAAAAGGGATCTCTAATTTAAGTAGACCTTTGGGTTCTTTAATATGGTTTAATGCTGCTAGTGTAGGTGAATCATTAAGTATTTTAAATTTAATTGAAAATTTGGGGAAAAATAATAAAAAACTTAAATTTTTAATTACTACAACCACCATTTCTTCTTCTTTAATTTTAAAGAAAATGATGCCAAGAAATTGTATTCATCAATTTTCTCCTATCGATACTTTTTCTGCAACAAAAAATTTTTTAGATCATTGGAAACCCAATTTAATAATTTTTGTAGAAAGTGAATTCTGGCCAAGAGTTATCTTTGAAATAAAAAAACGCCATATTCCACTGGGTCTAATTAATGCTCGTATTGAAAAAAAAACTTTTGAAAATTGGTTAAAAATAAAAATTACATCAAAGCAAATTTTGGATAAGTTTGATTTCATTTATGCGAATGACCATTTAGCTGCAAAAAGATTATTATCTTTAGGTATTATTGAAAAAAATTTACTTGGTGTTGCTTCATCCAAAGAACAAGCTAAACCCCTTAGTTATGAATTAAATGAATATCATATATTAAAAGAAATTTTTAAAAATAAAAAAATATGGATTGCTGCTTCAACTCATGAAGGAGAAGAGGAAATAATAGTAAATGCACAAAAAAAACTACATGATATTGACAAAAATTTTTTACTTATATTAATTCCAAGACACCCTAATAGAGTTGAACAAATATTTAGAAAAATAAAATCAAATGCACACATAATCAAAATTCGGAGTAAAGAACAAAAGATTACAGAAAAAACTTCAATTTATCTAGCTGACACATTAGGTGAGTTAGGTCTATGGTATAATATTAGTAAGATTGTTTTTTTAGGTGGATCATTAGTCAAGATTGGCGGCCACAACCCTTATGAACCTTGTAGGTTTGGTAGTGCTATTATTACAGGTCCTCATATTTATAATTTTCAAAAAGCCTATGATCAATTGAATGATAGAGGTGCAATTATATATATAAAAAATATTCAAGAATTAGTGGAAAGTGTTAAAATCTTAAGTAATAATGATAATGCCAATTTGATTGGTCAAAAGGGATTGAAATATGTCAATTCTCTTAACAATCAATCCTCTCAAATAATTAAGACAATAAATACTTTCTTATAATTTTTTCTTTGATTGATTTTCTTTTCTATAATAGCTAAAAAAAGATTTAAATAGGGGTAATCAATTGAAAAAAAATTCTGATATCTTAATTACTGGGGGGACTGGTTCTTTTGGGTCGAGGTTTATACCACTTACACTAAAAAAATATAATCCTAAAAGGCTTGTAGTTTTTTCTCGCGATGAAATTAAGCAGTGGGATATGCAAAAGGTCTATCAAAATGATCCTCGAGTTAGATTTTTTATTGGAGATGTGAGAGATAAGGAAAGATTAATGCGTGCTTTAGATGGCATTGATTACGTTGTCCATGCAGCGGCAACTAAGATTGTACCTACGGCAGAATATAATCCATTTGAATGTGTAAAAACAAATGTTCTTGGCGCAATGAATGTGATTGATGCTTGCTTAGATAAAGGCATAAAAAAATGTGTAGCATTATCTACAGATAAAGCATCTAACCCTATAAATCTTTATGGAGCAACTAAATTAGCTTCTGATAAAATGTTTGTTGCTGGAAATTCTTATTCAGGTTCTGTTAAGTGTAAATTTTCAGTAGTAAGATACGGGAATGTAATGGGATCTAGAGGGTCAGTAATCCCCTTTTTTTTAGAGAAGGAAAAAGATGGTTTTTTTCCAATTACTGATTTAAGAATGACTAGATTCATGATTTCATTGGAAGATGGTGTTAAATTAGTATGGAAAGCATTTGAGGATATGTCAGGTGGAGAAATTTATGTTAAAAAAATTCCTTCTATGAAAATTACAGAAATTGCTAATGCTATTAATCCTCAAATTGAAAAGAGGGTAGTTGGTATTCGACCTGGAGAAAAACTTCATGAACAGATGATAGGATTTGAAGATTCAGCATACACTTACGAATACAATTCCTATTATAAAATTTTTCCTTCTATACATAATTGGTCTAGTGATCCATCTAGAATAAGGGATGGGAAAAAAGTGGCTGATAATTTTATATATTCCTCTAATACTAATCCAGATTGGTTGAGTATAGAAGATTTTAAAAAATGGCTTACTAAAAATCATACCCTAATTGGTAAATATTGATGATACCTTACAGTAAGCAAAGCATAAATGATGATGACATTAATGAAGTGATTAAAGTTCTGAAATCTGAGATGATTACACAAGGACCTATAGTCAAGAGATTCGAAGAAAATATTTGTTCTTATACTTCATCCAATTATTCTATTTTAACAAATTCTGCTACTTCTGCACTACATATTTCTTGTTTAGCTTTAGGTTTAGGTAATGGCGATATTCTTTGGACTTCTCCTAATTCCTATGTTGCTTCGGCAAATGTTGGACTTATGTGTAATGCTAAAGTAGATTTTGTTGATATTGATCCTGAAAGTTATAACATGTGTCCTATAGCTTTATCAGTAAAATTGAAACAGGCTAAAAAACGTGGGAAATTACCAAAAATTGTTATGCCAGTTCATTTTGCAGGTCAATCATGTGATATGAGTGAAATCAAAAAACTTTCTGATAAATATGGTTTTAAAATTATAGAAGATGCATCTCATGCAATTGGTGGTATTTATAGAGGTACAAAAATTGGTTCATGTAGATTTTCAGATATTACAGTATTTTCATTTCACCCTGTTAAAGTAATTACAACTGCAGAAGGAGGCTGTGCGATTACTAATGACGAGCATATAATGGAAAAACTGAAGTTATTGTGTTCACATGGAGTTACGCGTGATCCTAAAAATATGGTTATTAAAAATAACGATAAATGGGTCTATGACCAAATCTCTATAGGATTTAATTATCGTATGAGCGGTATGAATGCGGCTTTAGGAGTTAGTCAGCTTTTAAGAATAGATAGTTTTATAGATAAAAGAAATCAGATTGCAAAAAAATATTTTGAACAATTACAAAATTCAGATTTAAAACTTCCAAAACAAGAAGAGTATAACTTTTCTGCTCTTCATTTATTTCCCATACAAGTTAAAAATAGACAAAAAATATATAATCTTCTTAATCAAAACGATATAAGAGTAAATGTACATTATAGGCCTATTCATACTCAACCGTTTTGGCAGGAAAAAGGTTTTAAGGTTGGCTTATGTCCAAATTCAGAATTTTACTATTCTAGAGCTATTAGCTTACCAATTTTCTATGATTTAACTGATGAAATGCAAAATAAAGTAATTACAGTTTTACAAAAATTATGCCTTTAAGAAAGTTACCTTTTCTTTTTTTAAAATTAATTTTGATATAGTTTGCGCTGTTTTATGATTATTAGTTTTAATATCATAATTTGTTACTAAGTCAGTATAGGCTCTATCAATAACACCATCATGAGAAAGAGCCATCAGATCTTGAAATTTTGAAAGTATTAACTTTTCAGTTGTTTTTTGTTTAATTATTTCTTCATAAGTTAAATTTTTATGATATTTTGTGACCCCAGGAAAATCTTTGAACCAAGCATGGCCAAAAACTAAAATATTTTTACATTTGCATAGTGCTTCCCACCCTACTGTTCCTGTTACTGTAGCAATAAAAATAGCTTTTTCAGTTAATAAATTAGTATCAGTATATGAAGGTACAAAACAAATAGACTGGATTCTTGAGAGCCTATGAAAAAATAATGGTCCTCGTGCATAAGAACCTTGTTTTGGATTTTCTTTGACATAAATCTTAATTTCTTTTGGTAAAATATTTGATAATTTTTCTAATGCTAAAAGTTGATCCCTAAATTCTCCCCCAATTGCAGAAGTAGTCATTTCAGGTTGCATAGGAAGAGGAAAATATACAAATTTCTCGTTAAAATTAACTTTCGTACTTTCAAATTCAGCTAAATGTTCAAAGTAACTAAGTTCATTTTTATGAAAAAAATTAGCAAAAGGATCACGCCACTTAGGAAATTTTTTATAAATTTTTTGAATCCTTATTAATATTTTTAAAATATAAATTGGTTTAAATATTAAGGAAGGCATTTTAAAAATTAAGAACATTAAAAAATGTGTAAGCGCCATTAAATTTATATTTCCAGATTTTTCAATTTTTTGTTTAATCTTTTTCATATAGAATAAATTTAATTTGGGAAGTTTAACTAATTTATCTGTTTTTATAAATTTCTTTTTATTAAAATCACCATAATATTCTATTCTATTAAGCGAAAAAAATTTATCTGAAAATAGAGATTGTGTAACTATAGTAACTGGAATTTTAAGAGAAATTGCTATTTGATAAACAATAGTATCATATGCTAAGTGAGGTATATTAAAAAATAACACATGGTTAATTTCATTTGAAAAAATCTCATTAGATATAGCATCTGCCAGGATATGATAATAATCTAGATAATCTTGTAAGTTTTTCAAATTATGTGATTTATATCTGTAAGCATCTGAATGACGATATAGTTGATCAACAAAAGTTTCTAAATTTTGAGAAAAATTTTCTGATGCTAACAATTTATGGTCAACACCCATATAACTCTTATTTGTTTTGAATAAATGACTTTTTTTTCCTCTCTTATTATTCATTCTAACAAGAGATGATGCTTTAAAATCGCTTGTTACATCTCCTAAGTGAATTTTAAGATCAATGAATCCATGATTTTGTTTTATCATTTCTTTTAATATTGCGTTAGTATTCTTAGCAGTTGAAACAGCCAATAGATTTACTGCTTTCAAGTGATTATTTTTTTCCAACTCAAAGGTTCTCCTCTTTCAAGATCTATACTTGCTTTTTTACCCAAAATTTCTTCGAAAAACTTTGGTTGAATCCCCAAACCTGGTCTTATGGATCTTATATTTTCTCTGCTAAAAACCTCATCTTTTTTAATATTTTTTACCACATAAATAGATCGTCGAAAAATAGAATTTGACTTTTTTATGCCTGGTATATTTTTTTGGTCGCTTGTACTAGCTTTAAAAATATTTTCACAATCTTGCACAAGTTTTTTAAACTCATCAGGTTCAGACGAAAAACTGGCGTCTGGTCCTCCGTCTAATCTACTTAAAGTGATGTGTTTTTCAATCAAAGTTGCACCTAGAGCTATAGCTGCAACGGCTACAGTTGAACCTAAAGAATGATCAGAAAGACCGATTGGAACATTAAAACGAGATTTTAGTTCCTGAATATTTTTGAGTTGCATATCTTTTGGTTGAGAGGGGTAGTCTGATACACAATGTAATAAAGCAAAACCATCTGCACCAAAGTTTTTGGCAGTAACACACGCTTCTTCTATTTCATCGTAATCTGCAACACCCGTTGACATAATTAAAGGTTTATTTTGTGCAGAAGCTTTTTTTATAAGTGGTATATCGACTATTTCAAAAGAGGCAATTTTATAAGCAGGAACTGATAACTTATTCAAAAAATCAACAGCAGTATTATCAAAAGGTGAAGAAAAGCAGTGGATGTTATTTTGTTTTGCATATTGAAAAATAGTAGGGTGCCACTCCCAGGGTGTGCTTGCTTCTTTATAAAGATCATAAAGTTTTTGGCCTGACCATGGACCTCCTTTTACTATAAATTCTGATCTATTTGAATCTATAGTTAAAGTATCAGCTGTATATGTTTGTAACTTTATTGCATGGGCTCCAGATGCAACTGCTGCATCAATTAGCTTTATTGCTCTATTGATGTCTCCGTTATGGTTTCCTGATAATTCAGCAATGATATATGGTTCAGTATTAAAACCAATTTTTCTGTCATTAATTTTTATTTCTGTTTTCATTTCACACAATATTAGAATAAAATCTCTTTTGAAAAGTATCCTTGGTTAAAATATAATTTTCGAAGTGCTCATTAGTTGAGGTTAAAATAAATCCAAGATCTCTATGTATTTTTTTTGATTTTTTATTATCAAGAATTATCTTAGATTCAATGGTAGATATTTTTTCTTCAAAGAATAATTTTTTTATAAAGAAAACTAACATTCTTAAACCACATCCTGGTGAAAATTTTTGCTCACCTATATAGAAACTCCAAGATACATTTGCTTTATCAATGTATATGGAATTACAATGCCCAACATCAGTACCACCTTCGGAATAAATAAGCCAAATACCTTTTTTGGGATATTGTGTTTTTTCCATCCATATTTCATGATTTTTTTTATGTATCCTTTTTTTGTTCAAACTACTTTCTCTTATAAACTTTTTATTTCTCCATGATAAGAGCTTTTTGGAATCACTAATTTCAACTTTTTTAAATGTTGCTTCCAAAAAATTAACTACTTTTTTAGTTCCTAAGCCATCACAAGTTTTAAATGAATTTTTTGATAGCTGTTGTAATTTTTTAGGGGCATAAATCAAATTTGATACTGCTTCTATTAACTGTTTTTGATTTTTAGTTTTAGCAATACTTAATTTCTTAGTTATGTTCAAATTTGCTGTTTGTTTGGTAATTTTTTTTTGATTTTTTGCTATTGTAATTGTTAGACTTGGTAATCCTATACAACATCTTTCCCACATACTCATACCAGATGCTCCAATACAAATATCAGCTTTTAACATCAGTTTAGCCATGTTGTCTGTATCTAATCGAAGGCACACATTATTATATTTTTTTGCAATTTTTTTTAATTCAACAAGTGTTTGACATTCAGAACTAGTAGCAACAACTATATTTATTTCTTCTTTTTTTGATAAGGCATTAACTAACGTTGGTAATAATCTTTTATTATCGTATAATCCTAAAGAAATAAGTATACATACTTTTTTATTTTTTAAAGCCATAGATTGACGATACAATCTATCTTTAATACTTTTTTTTCTATATTTACTAAATTCATTTGAGAGGAGGGCAAATTTTGGACCTACTAAAATTCCAGGGGTTTTATACTTTCTTTTTTTATCAATGATTGATGTTTGATCTAACAAAAAATCTGAACCAAGGTTTCTGTTGTCTAAGTCATCAATTGCTAAATAAAATGGCATATGATGATTTTTTTTAATTTTATTTACCCATTTAATGCCTAACCCATAATGGTCAAAAATAATCCAGTTAGGTTGAAATTTTTCCAAAGCTTTACTTGTTCTTTTTGCATCTTCCAATACTGGTAATTTTAACCATTTTTGATAACAATTATTTTTATATCCTTTTTTACTATCATTAATTATATTTTCATCTTTTTCAAAAAATATATTTTCAAATAGAATTTTATTTTTAATTAGAAGGTGTCTATCTCTCTCTGGTAATTGTGCTGAAATAAATATTACAGAATGCCCTTTTTTTTTGGCCTCTTTTGCTAGAGTTAAGCATCTTCTAAAGTGACCTCCTCCAATATTTTTGCTGGCATCTACTCTTATTGCGATATTAAGTTTTTCTTTTATCAAATTTTGAACCTAATTGAGTCTATAAAAGCCATCATGGCAAATTGGACCTTCAATAAGAGTATCAATATTTTTTACCTCATCTTCACAATTTTTAATTGTAAGGAATACTTTATTTAATTGATCAGAATACTTTTCCAAACATTCATTCGTATGTGCAACTGAAGTATATACTGAATTACTAGCCAAAATATTATTCTTAAGCATTTCTTGTGTAATTAGTGTCTTATATTTTAAATTATTCTTGCTTTGAAAATTAAATGAAGAAAGTGCTAATAGACCTGAAATATTTATATTTAGATCATAAACATTCGAAATATCTCTCCAAATCATTCTAATTTTTTTTCCAATGTTAGTTATAATTTCCCAACTTTTGTTTTGCTCCATTATTTCTAGTGTTTTTAAAGCAGCACTTACGCCTATTCGTTCTGTCCAGAAAGTGCTGCTTATAAAAGATTTTTGTGCTGCTTCCATAACATTTCTGGTTCCGACAGCAGCGGTTATTGCATACCCATTACCAAGAGCTTTCCCAAAAATAGCAATATCTGGATTTACTTGATAATTTAAATGAATTCCTCCAAAATTCTCTCGAAAACCTGATGTACACTCATCAAAAATAAGAATAATATTATTTTTTGTGGCTAATTCTCTTACATTTTGCAAGAAATTATTTGAAGGTTGAAAATTTCTTATAACTTCCATCTTTATTATGCCTATGTTATTTTCATCAATGACTTTTTTTAACCCATTAAGGTCATTGTAGTAAAAGGGAAAAGTAGTATTCTTTAATTCTTTTGGAACTCCATTTGCCTCTAATCCTGGAAGAAGATGATCTTTCAAATTTTCAGAGTCATTTATATTGGATGCGAGATACCAATCATGCCATCCGTGATAACCACATATTGCTACACCATCTTTGCCGGATGCAGCACGTCCAATTCTTACAGCAATGGAGTTGGCCTCACCCCCTGTTCTGGCAAATCTTACCATTTCTGACCATGGATGCATTTCAACAAGTTTTTCAGCAAGAAAAACTTCTTCAGGACAATTCAAAGTGCTCATATTACTTTTGTCTATATTTTGTTTTACATAATTATCAACATCTTTATTGGCATAGCCCAGAATATTTGTACCTACACCCATTAATGACATATCAATATATTTATTTCCATCAAGGTCCCAAATATTACATCCCTGAGCTTTATCAAAATATGCTGGCCATTTTAAAGGATGGAACATTTCTGTTCTTTTTGATAGTAGCATATTCCCCCCTGGTATTAATTTTTTAGCTTTTTTCCATAGTTTTTGACCACTATTCATTTTGGATCCTTCATTTCTTTTTAAATCAATATTTTTGAAAAGGGATTTGTTTTGTTTATACAAATCTATGATTTCTTCCAGTGAAAAATGTATATTAGGTTGAAAATATTTAACAATTGAATTTATAACTTCTAAATCAATTTCCTCATCTAAAGTTAATCTAATATTAGAATAATCCTCTTTATTTTCATAATTACTCTTTGGAATTTTTTTATTTTCTCTAATATGTGTCGTTACATGCTCCAAGTGATACTGGTTAAGATCATTAGAGTAATTGTTCTCTAAGCAGTGTCTATTTATAACTTCAATATCCATACCATCAGGGAAGGATGGAGGGTCAACATTACTTACATAATCAACATTTTTATTCAAAAAATCTTTAATTATTTTATCGACTAAATCAGGATCTATTAAAGGGCAATCCCCTGTTATCCTAACTATAACAGAGGCTTTTGAATTTTTAACTGAATCAAGAAAACGTTTATATACGTTATTTTCATCACCCCTAAAGCAATCTATACCAATTTTAGTTAATTTATCATAAAGAATATCATCGTATGAGTTTGTTGATGTTGCTACTATAATTTTGTTAATTAATTTACTTTTTAACAATCGCTCTAATAATATTTCTATACACGTTAAATTTCCAATTTTTTTTAGAACTTTACCATGGAGTCTTGTCGAATTCATTCTTGCTTGTATGACTGCTAAAACTTGTTTTTTTATTTCCATAACCTTGGATCTATTAATTTTGTACTTATTGGATTCTGCCAATTGGGCTCTTTGTAGAGCTTTGGTTTTCTCATATATTTAATAATTTGTTTTAATTGATGAGCAGAATTTATTCCTACTACTATTTTATCTACGCCTTTAATAGAATTCGTATATCTTATACATGCTTCGAGCGGATTTAATTTTATTATCTTGAGCCAATTGTACCACTCCTGCCATATATTTTGAAATTTTAAAAAATCTTGGGGCATTTCTTCTTTTTTAAATAAAAGCAAACCTTGTAAAAAAATAGATCTTATATGAACTTCAATTCCTTTATTTGATATTTCTTCTAAATAATTTTTTTCTAACAACCTATTATCAAATAAATTAATTGGGCATTGGATGATTTCAGGTTTAAATATTTTTAATATTTCTTCTAATTCATTCTTTTCATATATAGAAACACCAATTTTTTTTATAACCCCATCTTTTTTTAAATTAGAAAGAAAATGTATTAATTCAAAATTTTTATTTTCAAGAATATCTTTTGGATAATGAAGAAGGATAGCTTCTAAACTACTAATACCTAGTTGTTCTAAAGTTCTACTAACTTGGTCATCAAACCAATTAGTTTGATTTTTTTTATCAACTGGAATCCGTGGAAATTTTGTGATGATTTTAAAATCATTGATACCAATTTCTCCTAATCTTTTAAGACTATTGCCATAAGAAACAGCAGTATCTATGGTTTCTATTCCTTTTTTTTTGGCGACACTTATGATGTCTAAAATATCTGAATCAAGTAACTTTTTTTGGTTATTACCTATACCATAGTCCATACCAAAGTTTGCTGTTCCAATAACAATTTTATGCATCATTATAAATCAAAAATTCATTACTTATTTAGGTTATATGTCTTTTTCTTTTAAAATTTAAACTTTTGTTTATTATAATTTAAATTTGTATTTTATACAGCTAGAAAATCCACTTTTTTGGAGAGAAGTATGAGTTCAATAAATAGAAGTCAGTTTATAGATGGTCTTAGAGCGATTGCTGTGCTAGCAATGATAATATATCATTTTGCATGGGATTTAGGTTTTTTTTATATAGTCGACCCAGTTATAATTAATTCTGGTTGGTGGAAAATTTTTGCAGTTTCAATTGGCAGTAGTTTTTTATTTCTTTCTGGGTTCAGTTTTTGGTTTTTTTCATATGGTGGTATAAATTTTAGAAAATTTTTCAAAAGATTTTTAATACTTATTTCAGCAGCCTTAATAGTATCTTTAGGAACTTATATAGCAGACTCGAATACTTTTGTTTTCTTCGGAATATTACATTTATTATCTGCTTGTACATTACTAGGGATTTTAATTTATAGAATACCTTCAGCCTTAATTATCTTTTTAGGTTTATTAATTATTATTTTTGAACCTTATTTAATATCTGAATTTTATGAACCAAAATACTTAGCGTGGACAGGACTATATTCAGGCTCAACAGGTTCGGTAGATTTTTATGGATTTATTCCTTGGTCAAGTGCCTATATCTTTGGTCTTGGTTTTTCAAAGATTGTTTTTAGAAAAAGGGGAGAAGAAATTAGGATTAATAAATTTTTATTTTTTAAGACAAGGGGAAATTCAATATTAATTAAAACTTTTTTTTGGATGGGAAGAAATTCCCTTTTAGTCTATTTAACACACCAACCTATATTGATGGGATTAATTTATACTTATGTGAATTTTTTCTAGGCTATAATTAAATTTTCATAAGAAATAACATCTGTGGTTATTCCTGTTATGGTTAGGAATATATCACTAGATCCATCACCATTAGTATCACTAAAAAGCAATCCAAAACCATCTGTAGCAGTAGCTACATTGTATGAAAAATAATATACCTTTCCTGATGTCATTGCTGTGTTCGCCTTTGTCAGAGCAGCAGAAAATGAGTTTGCACCTGTTTCAGAAAGAAAATTGCTATCAGATGCAGTAACTGAACCAAATCCTATTTTATCCGAATTGGGGTCAAAATTTATAATTTTATCTGATAGAATTGCAGCATGTGTATTGGCAGTTTTGTTATTGATATTTACACTTGTCCCTCCAGGTTTTACAATATCAATGCCTGCTAGAGAAGAAAGGGTTACTATATCAATTCCATCTCCAGTGGTAATATCTGAATTACCAGTTGCATTAGCTACGACTGTAATGATGTCATCACCACCACCACTTATTACCTTACCAGCTTCAACGCCTAATGATATTGTATCATCTTTATTAGTAGAAGTAATATCAACACTTCCTTTTAGAGCAGAAAAATTCAAGTTAATACCTGTTTTTGTCATATTGCTTGAATCTAACTTTACTGTCCCATCTCCTGTAAAATTACCCAATGTAATGCTTGTATCACCACTAATTGTGATAAGATCTATAGCTTCGCTAATTTCTATATTTCCTATATTAATAAATGAAAATTCATTACCTGAGGCATTAAAGCTATCTATTTTTTTTGCTTTAATGTTACCTATGTTTATTGTTCCCCCCTCTGTTGTTAACGAAAAGGAAGAGATTTTGTTAATACTTGTGTTTGTTCCCAAATCTCCTAGTGTAATATTTCCATTCTTTGATGCAATAAGAGCAATTGAAGTAATATTTTGCAGGTCTGCAAGTCCTGAAGTTCCAGGTGTGCCCAGAGTAATATCTCCATCATTGAATGTCTTTAATGAAATTGTTTTGAGTCCTTGAGACCCTGTTATATTTGCTGCAGCACCAATTATTATATCTCCATCATTATCATTTCCAATTTCTATTCTTTGGGTGTCATCAGGATCTAAATTAAATGTTGGAATTGTAATGGTTTCATTGCCTATATTTTTAAATAGAAATTGCCCAGCTTCATTTATTGTCAATGAGGTAAGATCTACAGAAATGCCAGTATTGTTAGTCCATTCAAAATAAAGAGTTCCAAAACTATTAGGTTTATACCCAATATTCCAATCTCCACTTTGTGTCCCTGTTACATAAATTTTTTCAAGATCATTTGAAAGGTTTTTTAAGCTTACAGCAGCAGATGAATTGCTAATAGCTATATTTTTTACATCGGAGATATTTGTAAAATCTATCTTTCCGTTTGAATTGAATGTAAAATCTAGTAAAGGATAACCACTAATAATGGGACTTGCATTAACTGATCCACTAACTTGAATAGGAAGACTAGTTGTCCCATCACCTTTTGAATTATCTGGTGTATCAGTACTAATAGTATAATTTGAATTAACGGAGGGAGATTCTTCGAAAAGTTTTTCTAGGCCTTCTGATGCTGCATTCCCAGCCAAACCTAATATTTTTTTGCTATCACTGTTACATGCAGCTAAAGTGGTCAATGCAAAAAACAAAAAAGTATTATTATTTTTGTTTCTAATTTTGGACAATAATTTTTTTTTCATTTTGAGATATGTACCAACAAAAATATATTTATTTAAAACAATAATTAATAATTACTATATAATAGAATTCAAAATTAAGAATTTATTGCAAGATATGTGCTAGTTTGTAAATTTAAAAAAAATTATTTTTTAATTTAAATTTGGAACAAGTTTTGCAACTTAATCACTGATAATTATTTTTGAGATTAATATGAATTGTAAAATAAAAATATTACTGTTTATTCCATTACTTTTTTTTATTTTAAGTTGTGCAACTTCGCAACAAGGCACTGAACAGATAGTAAAATTTTCAAGCATACCAAGTGGAGCAACTGTTAAGACTAGTCATGGTTTTTCTTGTGCTATTACTCCTTGTAAAATAAAATTACCTAGAAATAAGTCATTTGAAGTAACAATATCAAAGCAAGGTTTTACTACTGAGATAGTTAAAGTAAATTCAGCACCCAGCGGTCTAGGTGCTGTTGGAGCTGTAGGGAGTGCATTAATTGGTGGTTTATTAGCTACTGGTTATGACGTATATAAAGGTGGAGTCTATGAACTTATTCCTAATGATGTTAATGTTAAAATGCAGAGTACAACTGCAATGGTTTTAGAAGAAATTAGGGGTATTTCTAATATGAATTTTTTTATCAATTAGATTTATTTGCCCAATTTATTAAATTAAATTTGATTTTATTATATACTAAAGTGTATGTTTAAAATTATAATTTTTTTTAATAATTTTAAAATACCAAATGTCTGAAGATGTAAATAACATAGAAAAAGAGGGTGGTTGGCTAGCCAAAGCATCATATTCCTTATTTGATGTAGGAAATTCTGCTGTTGGAGCAATGCATGCTACTTTTATATTTGCAGTTTATTTTGCTAGTGTTGTTGCTCCAGAAAATGGTACATCATATTGGGGATATACTACTGGATTAGCAGCTCTAGTGGTTGCTTTTTTGGGCCCTATTCTCGGAGGATTGGCAGACACTCGTGCAAGAAGAAAGTTCTTTCTAGGTATATTAGTTTTTATTGGGGTAATAGCAAATATTCTTTTGTGGAAAGTTGAACCAAATAATTCTTTTATTTGGTTTGCTTTGATATTTTCTTTTTTTTCCATTTTAGCTAATGAACTAATGTTTGTATTTTATAATGCTTTATTACCTTCAGTAGCCTCAAAAAAGAATATGGGTAGAATTTCTGGTATTGGTTGGGCTGTTGGTTACTTTGGTGCAATAATAGCGTTAGTGATTGCATTAGCTTTTTTTATAATGCCTGAAAAAGCACCTTTTGGTTTGGATAAGGATAATTCTGAGCATATAAGAGCAACTCAAATTTTAGCTGGACTTTGGTTATTAATATTTAGTTTGCCATTATTCTTTTTTGTAAAAGAGGGAGTAGCTGCATCAAATCTTACTAAATCGTGGGAAATTATTAAAACTGGTTGGAAAGAAATAGGTAAAATACCTGGTCTTAGAAAATTTCTTATTGCTCGTATGTTTTATGTAGATGGACTTACCGTTGTTTTTGCTTTTGCAGGAATATTTGCAGCCAAAGTATTTAATTTTAGCACTCAAGATGTTCTTTTATTTGCTATTGCAGTTAATTTTACTTGTGGCGTAGGAGCATTAATTGGTGGTTGGTTTGATGATAAGTTAGGATCTTTTAATACAATTAGAATTTCTCTAATTTTTTTAATTATCTTTGGGTTTTGCGTCTTAATTTCTCCAACAGCTACCTATTTTTGGATTTTTGGATTAATTACAGGAATTTTTATTGGTCCAGTTCAATCTGCAAGCCGATCATTAGTTTCCCATTTGGCACCTGCAGAACATAGAGCTCAAATATTTGGCTTTTATATGCTAGCTGGTAAAATAACCTCTTTTTTAGGTCCTATGGTTTATGCAACTATTGTATTGTGGGCAACTCAAAGTACCATGATTGATAATTTATCCTATTATTTATTTGGACAGGGTGACAGTACTTTGGGGGAAAGAGCAGGTATGGTAACTGCGGTATTGTTTTTTATTATTGGTTTTATAGTATTAGGAAGAAAACAACCTGGATAATTTGTTATTTTTATTTTTATTTAAAAATAATTTTAAAATTCTATAAGATATTGAACATAAGAAAATCATTACATTCTGATATATATTTTTTGCAGTAAAAAAGTATAATCTTTTGTAAAACAGTTATTAATTATAAAATAAAAATATAAAAAAATTCAAATTATTGTTCCTTACATATCTCAAGTAATTAAATGATGATACAAAGTTTTTCAGAATTAAAAGTGGATACAAAAGGACAAAAACTTATCGATATTTCAAAAAAAATTGAAAATTTCGTTAAAGATTCAAAGATCATAAATGGGATAATTAATCTATCTATCCTCCATACTAGTGCATCACTAATAATTCAAGAAAATGCGTCAAAAGATGTATTAATTGATTTAGAAAATTTTTTTAACAATTTAGCACCCATGAATGAAAATTTATATTTGCATACATTAGAGGGTAAGGACGATATGCCAGCCCACATTAAAACTGCATTAACAAATACTAATTTATCTCTAAGTGTAATTGGAAATTCTTTAAAATTGGGTACATGGCAGGGGATATATTTGTTTGAACATAGAACTAATAGTCATATAAGATCTATTTTTTGTCATATTTTTGGAGAATAATGTGAAATATTTAGGGGTATAAAGATATTATGATAAAGAATCAGACTATATTACTATTGCATGGTGCAAATAGTGTTGGAAATGAGTGGAAGAATTTTGAAAATGCATTTCAAAAGTTAGGAAATAAAGTAGTAAAACCTACACTTAGACATCATAAGTTAGGTCATATAGGATCTACAGAACTAGGGAATACTAGCATTTTTGATTATGTTTCTGATATTGAGAAAATCATAAAAAAACTTAAACAAAAACCGATCATTATTGGACATTCCATGGGTGGACTTATTGCTCTGATTTTATGTTCTAGAGGTTATGGTAAATTAGGGATATTTATCACTCCAGCCGCTCCTAAAGGAATTAATGCTATAACTTTTAGTGTTTTAAAAATATTTTTTCGTAATTTGTTTAGATGGAAATTTTGGAGTAACCCAGTACCTCCAAATTTTTCATCTGCTTTTTATGGTGTTTTTCATGATTTTGGACGAGCTCAGGCATTAAATATTTTTAATAATAGTTGTTCTGCTGAATCAGGGCGTGCACTATGTGAAATAGGATTCCCATTTTTTTTTTCACCTTCCCCAACTAAAATTAATGAAGAAGGAATTAAGTGTCCAACTCTTATAATTGGTGCAGGTAGAGATAGAATTACTCCAGTACAAATTTCAAAAAAATTAAAGAAAAAACTTCAAGAAAAATCTGAATTAATAATATTTAAAAATTTTTCTCATTATATAATGGAAGGAAAAGAATTTAGTGTTATTTTTGATTATATTTTGAAATGGATTAAAAAAAATGATCTTAATATGTGAGATAGGCTTCTATTTAGAGTTTTTTATAATTATAAAAAATAAATTAAGAAAATTGGCGGACAGGATGGGATTCGAACCCACGAGAGGGTTGCCCCTCTACTCCCTTAGCAGGGGAGCGCCTTCAACCACTCGGCCACCTGTCCACTTACTCGTGTATAATGAGGATGGAATATTATCAAGAAAATTTTACCAAAGGGGGATTAAATTTTTATGAAAAACATAAAAAAATACTTTGATAATGATAAAAAAATTAACCAAGTTATGATAATTGTAATTATTTCATCCTTTATTTTTATTTTGGATCAGTTAACCAAATATTTTGTGGTTCATATTTTAAACTTATCCGATAGGTTGAGCATCACTGTCATTTCAGGTTTTATCAACTTTAGAATGGCATGGAACGATGGCATAAATTTTGGTTTATTTGCAAATAGTTCCGAAATAATGAGAATTATTTTAATTGTTATTTCAATACTAATTTGTATTGGTATCTTTTTCTGGGCAATTAAACAAAACAATATTTTGTTATTGATTTTATCCTCTGCAATTATCGGTGGAGCATTAGGAAACGTAGTAGACAGAATTATTTATGGAGCAGTAGCTGATTTTCTAAATATTACTTGTTGTGGTATATATAATCCTTATTCATTTAATATTGCTGATATATCTATTTTTTTTGGAGTTGTTGGTATTATTTTTTTTCCAAACTCTAAAAATCAAAATCGATAACTTAGCTAAATCTTAGCATTCTTTCAGTATTGGCAGAATCGTTTCTTAGATGCTATATATAGTAATATGAATAAAACTATTAACAACATATTGAATAAAAAGTCTAATCAAAGACCAATAGTTAAGCTAGATGAAAAAATAGCTAACCAGATTGCTGCTGGTGAAGTTATTGAGAGACCTGCCGCAATAGTAAAAGAATTAGTAGAAAACTCTGTTGATGCAGGAGCCACTTCTGTAGAAATTTTAGTTTCTCAAGGTGGTAAGTCCATTATTCAGGTAAAAGATAATGGTTGGGGTATTCCAAGAGAAGAGTTACCTATTGCAGTCTGTAGGCATGCAACATCTAAACTGATCGATAATGAAATTTCAAATGTAAATACTTATGGGTTTAGAGGAGAAGCCTTACCTTCTATTGGTGCTTCCGGTAGATTAAATATAAAATCCAAAATAAGTAAGTCCGAAGATGCATGGGAAATTTTTGTTGAATATGATAATATTGGGAAATTAATACCTACTTCATTAAATCTTGGTACATCCATAGAGGTACGTGATTTATTTTACAAAACACCTGCCAGATTAAAATTTCTTAAATCTGACAAAATTGAACAACAAGCAATTTTAGATATTTTTAAAAGGTTATCCCTGATAAACCCTAATATTAGTTTTTCTTTACGTGAGATATCATCAAGTGGTTCAAATAAATCGATAGCTAATTACAAGGGAATATCATTCAAAAATGAAAATTCTAATAATATTTCGGTTAATGATGTAAATAAATACTCATTGAGAGTAAGTCAGGTATTAGGTAATGATATATTTCAAAATCTTTTACCCATAGTTTTATCCAATGAAGATCTCTTAATAGAAGGATTTATTTCTTTGCCTACATTTTCAAGAAGTACCTTAGCACACCAATACTTTTTTGTTAACGGAAGACCAGTTTGGGACAAAAACCTTACAAGTGCAATTAGAGTAGGTTATTCTGATTTTATAATGAAGGGTAGATACCCAGTTATAGTTATTTTTATTAATTGTCTGCCCGAAACAGTTGATGCAAATGTGCATCCTGCTAAAACAGAAGTTAGATTTCAAAATTTGAACTATATAAAAAACTCAATTATCTCAATTATTAAATCGACTATTGCAAATTTTAATACAAAAACTTCTTCTGCTGTTTCTGAAGGGATGATGCAAGCGTTTAAAAAAAATATCAGTCATAATGATATAGTTAAAAATAAAAAAATTGGTTTCAGTGGTAGTTTTCCTCACCCAATTAACAAGAGAAGTGTAGGAAATATAAATAATGATTCAGAGTTTTTATTAAATGAAGTTTCTTCAAGAAATTATCAAGATGAATTATCTTCAAGAAGTGAAAATAATGAATATAATTATAAGCAACATCACGAAATAGGGTTACCTTTAGGTGCCCCAGTTGCTCATATTCATGAAAATTATATAATTTCACAAACTTCTAATGGTATGATAATAATTGATCAACATGCAGCACATGAGAGAATTATTTATGAAAAACTTAAAAAGTTTTTGAAAAATAAATCCATTGCTTCACAAGCATTATTAATACCTGAAATAGTTGAGCTTGGTGAAGAACGTTCATCAATCCTCTTAGAATTTAATAATGAATTTGAAAACTTAGGTATAATATTAGAACCATTTGGAAAAAAATCAATTTGTTTACGATCATTACCTGAAATTTTGGGTCAAGTGAACGGTTCCTTTTTTCTAAACGATTTAGCTGATGAACTTTTAGAATATAACAATATTTCAGTCGCTGAAGAAAAATTAGAAAAAGTATTGTCTAGAATTGCTTGTCATGGTTCAGTTAGATCAGGAAGAAAGTTAACAGTTACTGAAATGTCAGTTTTATTAAGGACTATGGAAGAAACTCCATATTCGAATCAATGTAATCACGGTAGGCCAACTTTTATTGAGTTAAAATTAAAAGATATTGAAAAGCTATTTAATAGGAATTAAACCTTTGATCAATAATTCAAATTACTTTTTATACCTTTTATTAGCTTTTTTTCTATTATTCTTATTTATTTTATCATTTTTATTAATGAGAAATACAAAAAATAAAGAAGGAGCTGATTTATCTCATGATCTTGAAAAATTAAAAGAAGGTCAGTTGAAACTAACAGGTATAATTGAAAACCTCGTTAATAATCAGAACTCAGGTAATGCAAATATTTTAGCTAATATGGAAGGTCGTTTATCAGCAGTTCAGAAACAAATTTTTGAAAGTTTAAGTGGTTCAGCTACAAAAACTGCTAAATCATTAGGTGCTTTACAAGAAAGATTAATAGCAATTGATAAAGCCCAAGCTAATCTAGAAAAGCTATCTGGCAATGTTTTAGGATTACAAGATATTCTTTCAAACAAACAAACTAGGGGTGTGTTTGGTGAAATTCAACTTAAAGATATTGTTTCAAAAGCATTACCTCCAAATACATACGCTTTCCAAGTCTTACTTAGTAACGGCAAAAGAGTTGATTGTATGATATATTTACCAAATCCTACAGGACCGATAGCTATAGACAGTAAATTTCCATTAGATTCATATGATAATTTGAGGAAGTATACAAATGAGATTGAAAAGAAAAGAGCAATCCAAGATTTTAAAAAATCAATAAGATTTCATATAAACTCAATTGCTGAAAAATATATAATTGAGGGTGAAACTGCAGATGGTGCAATAATGTTTTTACCATCTGAAGCAATTTATGCGGAATTACATGCTAATTTTTCAGATATTGTTCGCGAGGGTTTTTCTAAGCGTGTTTGGATAGTGTCTCCAACGACTTGTATGGCAACTCTTAATACAATAAGGGGGATTTTAAAAGATGCTACTCTGAAGGAAAATTCGAGTAAGATAAGAGAGAATTTGAACCATTTATTTAAGGATGTTTCTAGATTAGGTGATAGAATTGATAATTTAGATAAACACTTTTATCTCGCTGGCAAAGATCTTGAAGAAGTAAAAGTTTCTGCTAAAAAAGTAACAATTAGGGCTGATAAATTTGATGCTTTAGATTTTGGTGAAGACAATAATACTCTCGTTGAAGAAACAGATTCTAAAATTTCAAAATTAAATATGATTAAAAAATAAAATTGTTATAAATTAATCTTATTATAATTTAGAAGAGGTAAAACATAATGAGAATTTTAATTTTATTATTTATTTGTAGTTCTTTATCTGGTTGTGGCACAGTTGGAGGTGCTATTAAAGGCTTTGGTTCTGATTTAGACATGGTTGGGGGGTATATTACTGATTTTTAAATTTATAGTAATTGATATAATTAAGATTGTTTAGGAATAATTGTATATAACAAAATTATATTTAAATAAAATAAGGAAAAAAATTGTTTCAAGATTTTCTTCAAGTAAAAAGACTTGAAGGTTACGGTTTAACTAATTTACCTAATTTTAAGTCGGAGTTTTCCTCTGGAATGGATATTTGTGCAAATTTTTTAGCAACTGATATAAAGAAAGAAGCCTTGATACCAGCAAGCGGAAGAAAAATAATAAATACTGGCCTCGCAATTGAAATTCCTAAAAATTGCGAAGGTCAAATTAGATCAAGATCAGGTCTTTCAATTGATCATGGTGTTATAGTTTTAAATTCTCCCGGTACCATTGATCAGGATTACCGAGGACATCTAAAAATTATATTAGCAAATTTCGGAGTAGATGATTACTTAATCAAACAAGGTGATAGGATAGCACAATTGGTAATTTTAAATGTACTTCGACCCAAAGTAAAATTAGTAGAAAGATTGAGTTCCTCAGAGCGAGGAAATAAAGGTTTTGGGTCAACAGGCATTTCTTAAATTTTTTTAATAAATTTAATTTAATTTTAGAAAATATAAGGAGGGAAAAAAGTTGTCGGATATCATAAAAGAAAGAATCTTCAATAATATAACTGAAACTGTAGGAAGAACTCCTTTGGTAAGATTATCAAAATTTGAAAAAGAGATTAATACGAAATGTGAAATAATTGCTAAATTAGAATTTTTCAATCCCTTGGCGTCAGTTAAAGATAGAATTGGTGTTTCTATGATTAATAGTTTAGAACAATCAGGTCATTTAAAAACTGGTGTTACTATTATTGAACCTACGTCAGGTAATACTGGTGTGGCTTTGGCATTCGTAGCAGCATCTAAAGGATATAAATTGATATTGACAATGCCGGAAAGTATGTCATTAGAACGCAGAAAAATGTTAGCTTTTTTGGGTGCCAAAATTGAACTCACGGATGCAGCTAAAGGAATGAAAGGTGCTATTGCTAAAGCTGAAGAGTTATTAAATTCTATTCCAAATTCCATTATGCCTCAACAATTTGAAAATCCAGCTAATCCCGAAATACATATGAAAACGACAGCAGAAGAAATTTGGGAAGATACTAATGGTAATTTAGATGTTTTTATTGCTGGGGTCGGCACTGGAGGTACTATTACAGGAGTTGGAAGAGTTCTGAAAAAAAAGAATCCAGACATTAAGTTTATCGCAGTTGAACCAGAGGATAGTCCAGTAATTTCAGGAGGTGAACCAGGTCCACATAAAATTCAGGGAATAGGAGCAGGGTTCATTCCTAAGAATTTAGATGTTGAAATTATAAGCGAAATTGAAAAAGTTGGTAATCAAGAAGCAGTCGAAATGTCAAGAATGGTAGCTAAACTTGAAGGAGTTCCAGGGGGTATCTCGTCAGGTGCTGCCTTAGTTGCAGTTAAAAATTATGTGAAAAAAGAAAAAGCAGAATCCAGAATAGTAGTTATATTACCAAGTTTTGCAGAGAGATATTTATCGACAATACTTTTTGATGGATTAACTTAATTGATTTATGGTGAAGATTGGATAAAATTGAATTAGAAAGATATACCCGACATATCTTGCTTAAAGAAATAGGGGGTTCAGGTCAAAAACTACTAAAGAACTCTTGTATAACAATGGTGGGAGCAGGGGGATTAGGTTCTATTGTATTATATTATCTAGCTGCTGCTGGAATTGGTAATATAAAAATAGTTGATGACGATATAGTAAGTTTGTCAAATTTACAGCGGCAAATATTATTCAAAAATTCAGATTTAGGAAAAAAAAAGGTATTAGCTGCCAAAAAAAATTTATTAAGTTTAAATCCTCAAATAAAAATTGAAGCTTTTGTCGATAAATTTAATAAAAAAAATAGCAGAAAATTTATTAATAATTGTGATTTATTAATTGATGGTACTGATAATTATAAGTCAAAGTCATCTATTTGTAAAATAGCATTTAGTGAATATATCCCATTAGTCTATGGTGGTCTAAGTCAATGGGAAGGACAAGTATGTGTTTTTGATCCAAAATCTACTTCTATATGTTTTGGTTGTATTTTCCCAAATGATCCTGGGCAAGAATTTGAAGAGAGTTGTTCAAATTTTGGAATAATTGGCCCAACAGTTGGTGTTATTGGATCCTTAATGGCTGCTGAAGTGATTAAGTTTTTAACTTCTTGTGGAAAACCAATTATGAATAAAATTTTGACATATGATTGTTTGCAAGGAGAATTCCAAGAATTTGGAGTAGATAAGATTAAAAACTGTGATATATGTTCAAATTTGAATAAAAATTAATTATTTAAAATAATATCAGGTGGTGTGTGGCCATCAGAAAATGTTTGAATGTTAATGATAACTTTTTCTCCCATCTCAATTCTTCCTTCTATAGTTGCAGAACTCATATGTGGTAATAAAAAAACATTATCTAGCTCTTTTAACCGTGGATTAATATCGTTACCATTTTCAAATACATCTAAAGCTGCTCCTGCTAATTCTTTAGATCTAAGCATACGGGTAAGTGCATTTTCATCAATTAGTTCCCCTCTAGCAGTATTAATTATATATGCAGTTTTTTTCATTAATTTTAACCTCCTTGCATTTATCAAGTGAAAAGTTGATGGTGTATGAGGTGCATTTATGGATAAAAAATCAACCCTAGCTAGCATTTGATCTAAGCTTTCCCAATAAGTTGATTCTAAGCTTTCTTCCAATTTAATAGGTAACCTATGCCTATTATGATAATGAATTTGAATTCCAAAAGCTTTAGCACGTTTAGCAATAGCTTGTCCTATCCGTCCCATTCCTAATATGCCAAGTCTTTTCCCATGAATTCTATGTCCTAATAGAGCGTTTGGAGCCCAACCGTCCCATTTATCGTCTGCCAATTTTTTTACACCATCTTTAATACGCCTAGGTACGCTTATTATAAGGGCCATGGCCATATCTGCAGTATCTTCTGTCAGTACGTTTGGTGTATTGGTAACGGTTATACCTCTTTTGGTAGCAATTAATACATCTATGTGGTCAAACCCAACCCCGTAGTTTGCTATTAATTTGAGCCTTTTACCCGATTCTTTAATAAAATTCTGGTCAATTTTATCTCCTATAGTGGGTACTAATACATCACAATCTTTTACTATTTCAAGAAGTTGCTCTCTAGTTAGTGGATGAGGTGAATTAGAAAGATTTACATCAAACAGTTCTTTCATTCTTGTTTCAACAGGTTCTGGTAACTGTCTAGTAACTGTTACTTTGAATTGTTTATGATTCATATTACTTTTAATTTTCTTAAATAGGATTATTAATTATAATATTAGGAATTAATAATTTAAAGTTAAAAACAAAAATGATCAAATTCCCTATTATAGTATTTTTTTTACTATTTTTTTTTCAAAATAGTATTTTGTATCCTGAAGTTACAAAAAAAATAGGAAAAGTAACTGGTTTGGAAATACCAAGGTTTGTTTCTCTAAAAAAAAGTAAAACTTTCTTGAGGAGAGGGCCTAGTAAATCATATAAAATCGATTGGATTTTAGAAAGGAACAGTTATCCTTTGAAAGTTATTGCAGAGCATGAACATTGGCGACAAGTATTAGATTTCGAAGGTGATGAGGGGTGGGTGTATTTTAGATTACTATCAGGAAAAAGAACTTTAATTATTTCAACGGAGGAAATTATATTAAGAAAAAATGCAAAAAAGAATTCTAAACCTATAGCTATTTTGAAATATGGAGTTATTGGAGAATTAATAGATAAGACAGATAATTCTTGCAATGCAAGATTTCAAAATTTGAAAGGTTGGATAAATAAAAATGATGCATGGGGTTGCTAATATTACTAGTCAGGAACGAGCATATATCCAATGCCTCTAACAGTTTTTAAATATCTTGGCAATTTAGGATTTTTTTCTATTTTTTTCCTTAACCTATTTATATTAACATCAACTACTCGCTCTCTTTCTATATCTTTAAAAGTATTATTACTTATTGCATCTTTTTTTTCTTTTTTACTCAAATCATAAAAAATTTCTTGTGCAAGCTTTTGCCTGGGCACTGGTTCATTTACAGAATTTATTAATTTATTCATCAATAATCTCTCAGCTCTAGTTAATGATATTAGATCATTAGCGTTCCATAACTCTTGCCTTCTACTATCAAATTTTAAAATTCCTATTCTGATATCTTTTGTTGATTTTTTTTCGTCAAATTTTTTAATTCTTTTAAATATACTTTCCATTCTTAAAATTAACTCTCTTGGTTCAAATGGTTTTGAAATGTAATCATCTGCCCCAGTTTCTAAACCTATTATTCTATCTGAAGTTTCTTTTCTAGCTGTTAAAAGAATTATTGGGGTATAGAATTTATCTAATAATTTTTTTGTTAAGCTAAGGCCATCTTCTCCAGGCATCATAACATCTACAATAAAAAGATCGAAATCAATTATAGTTATATACCTAAATGCTTCTGATGCGTTGCTTGCTGTAGAAACTAAATAATTATTCATTCTAAGATATTTTTGTATTAACTTCCTAATTCTCTGATCATCATCGACTACAAGTATGTGTTTTTTTTCGTTCATTTAAAAAGTACTTCCCTTTCAAATTGGAATTTAATATGTATTAGTATTACCGACATATTAAATTTCATTGATGCTTTTTGAATTAGTAAATTTTGATTTAATTTTATTATTTTAATTGTTAAACTATAGCATCTTTTATTAGTCTAAAAAAGAAGGAATACTCATGCTTAAGGCTTATGATGATAGAGACGGACATATTTGGATGGATGGTAAGTTAGTTCCTTGGAGGAATGCTAATGTTCATATCTTAACTCATGCTTTACACTATGGATCTTCTGTTTTTGAAGGCGAACGTGCATACAATGGTAAAATTTTTAAAAGTCGAGAGCATTCGGAAAGACTCATAAAATCAGGAAATTATATTGATGTTCCAGTTCCATATAGCGTTGAAGAAATAGAGGCGGCTAAAAATCTTATTTTAAATGAATCAGGATTAAAGGAAGCTTATATCAGAGCTTTATGCTGGCGTGGTTCTGGAGAAGATATGGGTGTTGCTTCCCAAAAGAATAAAGTTAAAATGGCAATAGCGGCATGGGAATGGGGTGCATATTATGGTGATGCTAAAATAAAAGGAGCGAAACTTGATATTTCAAAATGGAATAGGCCAAGTCCAGAAACAATTCCATCGTTTGCTAAAGCAGCTGGTTTATATATGATATGTAGTATGTCTAAACATTCGGCTGAAGCAAAAGGATGTTCAGATTCGCTAATGAGGGATTACAGAGGATATGTTGCAGAAGCAACTGGAGCTAACATCTTTTTTTTTAGAAATAACGAAGTTCATACACCATTACCAGATTGTTTCTTGAATGGTATAACAAGACAAACAATTATTAATATTATTAAAAAAAATGGTTTTAAAGTTTTTGAGAGACATATAGAAATCAACGAACTCGAACAATTTGAGCAATGTTGGTTAACAGGTACTGCAGCAGAAGTTACACCAGTTGGTCAAATAGGTGACTATAATTTTGAAGTAGGAAGCTTTGTAAAAGGTTTAGTCTCAGATTATGAAAATTTTGTTAGAATATGATATTTTTATATTTCATTTCATATTTAAATCATTTTTTAAAGTTTGAATAATATTTTGGAGTTTTTTTTAAAAATTGAAAATTACTAATAAGAATGTAAAAAAAAACAGTTCTAATTTAAAAAAATTAGTTTTAGACATAGTTTGTTTTCTTGAAGATGAAAAACTTTTGGAAATAGTCACTATTCCATTGGAAGGTAAATCTCAAGAAGCTGATTTTATGATTATCTCTTCAGGAAATTCTTCAAGACAAGTTTCATCAGTTTCTGAAAAACTTTTGGAGTATTTAAAAATTAATTATGGAATTTTATCCAGAGTAGAAGGTTTAGAAACTGCAAATTGGGTATTGATAGATTCTGGAGATATTTTAGTAAATATTTTTAGACCTGAAGTTAGAGAATATTACCAGCTTGATAAGATGTGGATGGTATAATTGATAAAACAATATGATAATTAAAAAAAATGCATATATCAATCATAGCAGTCGGGCGAATTGGTAATTCTATTGAATCAGAATTAGTCAATAGATATAGTAATCGTTTTAATAAACTAAATAAATTAATAGGATTAAGTCTACTACAAATAATTGAAGTTGATGATAAAAAATATAAAACTAAAACCCAGCAAGCAAAAAAAATTTTAGAGATCATAACAGCAGACTCAGATATAGTTATTTTTGATCAAAATGGTAAGGGATTGTCTTCTGAGGATTTCACAAAATTTTTATCAAATCAGCGAGATAGAGGTGTAAAAAAACAATTTTTTATTATAGGTGGTGCTTTTGGATTGTGTAGTAGTCTTTATAAAGAAACAATTGAAATTTTTTCTTTAGGGAAAATGATTTGGCCACATTTTCTTGCAAGAGTAATGGTAACAGAACAGTTATATCGTTCAGCATCTATTATGTTGGGTAATCCGTATCATAAAAATTGAATCTACTATAGCGAGTTAAAATAATGAATGGTAAAATAAAAAATCCCACCATTTTATGTATATTGGATGGTTGGGGAATTTCGAAAATAGCCAAAGGTAATGCTGTTAAATTAGCCAATACCCCTAATTTTGATTATCTGATAGATAATTATCCAAATGCCAGTCTAATAACATACGGTCCATCAGTAGGATTGCCAGAAAATCAAGTAGGAAATTCAGAAGTTGGGCATATGAATCTTGGTGCGGGTAGGAAAATCCAAATGCATTTACCAAGAATAAATCATGCTTTTTCTAAAAATTTCTTGAATGAAGATAAAAAACTTAATTCAGGTATTAATAAAATTATAAAAAAAGGCGGAGCCATCCATATTATTGGATTATGCTCAGAAGGAGGGGTTCATAGTCATGAGGATCATATTTTTAAATTAATAAAATACTTAAAAAAAAGAAACTTAAGAGTTTTATTACATATGATTTTAGATGGTAGAGATACATCTCAAAAAAATGCTTTAAATAGTTTAAAAAAAATAAAAAAGTTTTTTGGAAATTTTGACTTAATTTCGTCAGTATCTGGAAGATATTTCGCAATGGATAGAGATCAAAGGTGGGAAAGAACTGAGAAATTTTACAGAACTATCGTTTGTAAAGAAGGAGAGAAATTTGATGATCTAGAGGTTTTTATCAAAGAGCAATATAATAAAGGAATTACTGATGAATTTATTAAACCAGCAGTTTCTAGAAAGTATTGTGGGATTAAAAATAAAAGTGATGGTGTTATCTTTATGAATTTTCGTTCAGATAGAATGAGACAAATAAGTCATTCATTATGTGATCATGAATTCAAATACTTTTTAACTGATGTCAAACCTATTTTTATTTCATCAATAAGTTTAGTTTCTTATTCAAAGAGACTTGAAAAATCTGTAAAAGTTTTATTTCCAAAAATTGAAATTAAAAATACAATTGGTGATGTTTTGTCAAAAAAGGGTTTGAAACAACTAAGATTATCAGAAACAGAAAAATATGCTCATGTTACATATTTCTTTAATTGTGGAAATGAAAAAAATTTAAAAGGTGAAGATAGGAAATTGGTTCAAAGTCCAAAAGTCAAAACTTATGATTTGCAACCAAATATGTCTATTGAAAAAGTTACTGGTCACTTAATTAACGCAATTGAGTCAATGGAATATGATTTTATTTTAGTTAATTTTGCAAACCCTGATATGGTAGGGCATACAGGAAATCTAAATGCTGCTGTAAAGGCATGTGAATCAGTTGATAATGCCATTGGTAATGTATTTGAAAAAGTAAAGAAAATTAATGCTAATACATTGATCGTTGCTGATCATGGTAATTGTGAAGAAATGATTAATTTTAAAACAGATCAGCCACATACTGCACACACTTCCAATTTAGTACCAATTGTACTAATAACTGAAGATCAAAATTTGAAAATTGAAAATGGAATTTTGTCTGATATTGCCCCAACTTTATTAGATTTAATGAAAATTAGCAAACCCAAAGAAATGACAGGTATTTCTTTATTAAAAAAATAGGTCATAATCATTATAAAGACTTGTAAACTTTTTATTTAGATTTTAATCACTAGATCTATAATGTATTAAAATGTAATTAGAAAATTAAGAAGGTAAATTATGAAACGTAGTTTGGTTATATTAGTCCTGGGATTTGTTGCAGGTGGAATATTTTTTAATCAAATTGATAAAACGGCTTTGATGGCTCAAGCCAAAAACGATTCAGAAGATAGAAACCAAGTTTATGAGCAACTAAATTTATTTGGAGAAGTTTTTGATAGAATAAGATCTGGATATGTAGAGGATGTTAAAAGCTCTGATTTAATATCTGCAGCAATAAAGGGGATGTTAACTTCTCTGGATCCCCATTCAGGCTATATGCCGCCAGAAAGTTTTGAAGATATGCAAGTAGATACAAGAGGTGCTTTTGGTGGTTTAGGTATCGAAGTAACACAAGAAGACGGATTTGTTAAGGTTGTTGCACCTATGGATGGAACACCTGCTTATCAAGCTGGAATAGAATCAGGTGATTTTATAACTCATGTAGATGGTGAAGCTATTTTGGGACTAACTTTATCTGAAGCAGTAGATAAAATGAGAGGTCCAGTTGGTTCTGAAGTATCATTAACAATTGTTAGAAAATTAGACCAGGAACCGTTTGATATAGTCATCACACGGGATGTTATAAAACTAACTGCCGCTAGGGTTAGAGTAGAGGATGATGTAATCATTGTTAGAGTTACTACATTTAATGAACAAACTACTCCCAATATAGAAAAGGGTATTAAAGAAAAAATAGATGAATTAAGTGGTAAAGATAATGTTTCTGGGTTTGTTATTGATTTAAGAAATAATCCAGGAGGATTACTTTCAGAAGCAATTTCAGTTTCAGATATGTTTCTTAATCAAGGGGAAATTGTTTCAACTAGAGGTAGAAACAATGGACAAGCTAAAAGGTATAGTGCCTCAAAGGGGGATTTAGCAGAAAGTAAGCCAATTGTTGTATTGATCAATGGTGGATCCGCATCGGCATCTGAAATTGTTGCAGGAGCATTACAAGATCATAAAAGAGCTGTTATTCTTGGAACTAAAAGTTTTGGTAAAGGTTCAGTTCAATCAGTAATCCCACTAGGTGAAGATGGTGCAATGAGGCTTACGACTGCTAGATATTACACTCCAGCTGGTAGATCAATACAAGCTCTAGGTGTTGTTCCAGATATAATTGTTGAACAAATTCCTAATAAGGAAAAAGAAACTGAAAAACCTTCTGGTAGAATAACCGAAGCTGATTTAAAAGGAGCTTTATCAAACGACCGTCTTTCAGATGAAGAGAAGGAACTTTTAGCAAAAGAGAGGGAAATTCAATTAAAAAAATCACAAAGAAGAAAAACAGACTATCAACTTTCTTTTGCCTTAGATGTGATTTCTGGACTTAATATTTATGGAATAAATGATTGAATAAATTTAATGAAAAAAATTATAGACCCTGTGTTGGTATAGTTTTAATTAAAAATGGGTGGATCTTTGCTGGTCAGAGGCTGGATTATAAATCAGATGCCTGGCAAATGCCACAAGGGGGTATAGAAGAGAATGAATCTACAGAAATAGCAGCTTTAAGAGAACTTAAAGAAGAAACGGGTATTAAAAAAAAACAAATTAAAATAATCTTAGAAACAAAAAACTGGATAAATTATGATTTGCCCAAAAATTTAATTCCGCAACTATGGAATGGAAAATTCGTTGGGCAAAAGCAAAAATGGTTTGCGATGGAATTTTTAGGTAGTGATAGCGACATAAATATAAATACAACCAGTCCTGAATTTTCAACTTGGCAGTGGATGACTAAAAATAAACTTTTGGAGAGTATAGTACCATTTAAAAAAAGAGTTTATGAAAATGTACTTTCACATTTCTCAACTAAAATAAATTTAAAATAATTCATTCATCAATTTTTTTCTTAAAATTATCGGGAAAAAAATGTTATCAGAATAAATTCCCAACCACTCTTGACCCTCGACTTTAGAATATTCCGCTAAATCTAGAAGTCTGTAAAAGCTTTTTCTATCAATTTTTGCTTCGATGTTTTTTCTAACTAGAATATATGGAGAAGGTTCATTGGTCTTGTCATTAATAGAAATACGAAATGGATTTTTTTTACTTAAGATTATTGTTTCATCAATATTTGTAAAAAAAACTAAATAGGATTTATCATTATCTACTATTTTTTCAAAATCATTAGCTATAAACGGGGCATCATCAACCTTAATTCCCACTTTTTCAACAGGTGTAATCAAGTAGTATTTATTTTTTTCTTTAATCAGAATACTAGAAAACAGTTTTACTAATTTCTTTCTACTAATTGGTGATCCGCAGTAAAACCAAGTACCGTCACGTGCGATTCTCATATCGATATCACCGCAATATGTAGGGTTCCATTTTTTATTTTTTATTTCGAGGGTATTATTTTGTTTATAAATGATATCTTTCAAAAAACTACTTTGATAGTTTTTGCCAGAACCTTGTTTATCCTGAGTATCTTTCATATGAATGATTTAATATTTAAATCTTAAATTTTTTCTAGACAAATCACTAATTTTTTTACAACCCATAAGCTTCATGTCTCTTTCAATTTCGTTTCTCATTATAGATAAAGCCTTTTCTACTCCTTTCTGTCCAGCAGCAGCTAAAGCATAAAGGTACATTCTCCCACCAGAACATGCTTTAGCCCCAAGTGATAGGGCTTTCAAAACGTGGGTACCTCTTTTAATGCCACCTTCACAAATTACGTCAATTTTATCACCAACAGCATCAACAATTTCTGTGAGTTGATCAAAAGGTGCTCTTGATCCATCAAGTTGTCGTCCACCATGATTTGAGATTATTACTGCAGAACAACCAATATCTATGGCTTTTTTTGCATCATCAACACTCATTACACCTTTTAAAGCAAATTGTCCTCCCCATTTTGAATTTAGTTGTTCAGCATCTTTCCAACTCATATTTTGATCAAGCATGGTTGAGAAATATTCACCTATTGAAGTAACAGTGTTAGTTCCCTCTTTAACATAATTTTGAAGGTGAGGTAGCTCAAATGGTGAACTAGTAATGTGATTTAAAAACCATGAAGGTTTTAACGCAAACTCCATCATACTTTCAAATGTTAATCTTGGTGGTATTGTAAAACCTGTTCGAAGGTCTCTCTCTCTATTTCCTCCAGTAATAGTATCAACAGTAAGTGCTAAAACGTCAAAATTCGAATTTTTTGCCCTTTCTAATAATTCTTTATTTAAAGAACGATCTTTATGAAAATAAAATTGAAACATCTTTGGGGAATTACTAATCTTTTCAATTTCTTCTACACTTACTGTACTAAGTGAAGAAACGCCAAACATAGTTCCAAACTTACTTGCAGCTTTAGCTACTGCCCTTTCACCTTCAAAATGAAAAAGTCTTTGAACTGCTGTTGGAGCGCAATAGATTGGCATGCTAATTTTTTTCCCAAAAACTGTGGTAGTTAAATCAACGTCTTCTACCCCTCTAAGAACATTGGGAACAAGATCAACATCATCAAACGATTTTGTATTTCTTTTATAAGTAACTTCGTCATCAGCTGCCCCATCAATATAATTAAATATTGGTGAAGGAAGTTTTTTTTTGGCAAGGTGTCTAAAACTATTTATATTATGACAATTATCAAGCTTCATATAGAAATTTATTATCCTTGTCGTGCCTTAAACCTTCTTTGGGTTTTATTTATAATGTATATCCGGCCTTTTCTTCTAACAAGCCTACAATCTCTGTGTCTTTGTTTTAAAGATCTTAAAGAATTTCTAACTTTCATTTTAGCTCTCCATCTTTAAAATGAATCTATTAAACAGATTAGTTTATTTATACAAGCATTAATTTAAGTGGTGGGCGTAACTGGGATTGAACCAGTGACCCCTTCGATGTCAACGAAGTGCTCTCCCGCTGAGCTATACGCCCTATATTAAAATTATATTGCATTATTTCAAAGCTTTCTTTAACCATCTTTAATAATCGCTACAAGTTATTTTTTTAGAAAATTAAAAAATGATCAAAATTTATGATACTAACTTTAAACTACCTTACAAATTTAAAGCAATTTTTAATTCACCTCATTCTGGTAGTGTTTATACTAAAGAATTTTTAAAAAGTACAAATCTAAAAATTTATGATCTTCGTACTTCTGAAGATGCTTTTGTTGGAGAATTATTTTATCCAACTAAGTTTTTCAATTGCTTATTAATGGAAGCTATATTCCCAAGGACTTTTGTGGATTTAAACCGTTCACATTTAGAATTAGATCCATACTTAATCTCAGGTGATTTTAGTTTTGATAAAACTGCTAGAAATATGGCAGGTCTAGGAGTTATTCCCAGAGTTTCAGGTAATGGTAAGCAGATATATTCCAAAACTATCATTGCACAAGATGCTTTAAAGAGATTAGAAAGATATTATTTCCCTTACCATAAATTTTTAACTAATTTATTATTAGAATCAAAAAAGAGACTTGGATATGCTGTACTATTTGATTGCCATTCAATGCCTTCTAAACTCAATTTAGAAACCAATAATTTAAAAAAAACTAATAATACAGATATAATTTTAGGTGACTCAAATGGTACTTCTTGTTCCCCTATTTTAACTGATAAAGTTAAATCAATTTTTGAAAATTACAATTTTTTTGTAACTAAAAATCATCCCTTTTCTGGAGGATATATTACAAAAAAATACGGTGATCCTGCTAATGATATTCATGTTATACAAATTGAGATTAACAAGAAACTATATATGGATGAAAATGATATCAAAAAAAATAAATATTTTGAGAGTTTTAAAAGAAAACTAACTTTTATTATAGAAGAATTAAGCACTTTAAATACTTTTAGGGGAGATAAAGATATAGCAGCAGTATGAAACAAATAGCTATAATTAATTAAAAGATCTACCTTTTTTTATTATTTGTTTACCAAATTTTTGCCGTATTTTGTCAATTACATATTCTGTTTTTTCTATTTTTTGAAATTTTGGCTCTAATTTTGAATTTGAGAATGATATTTGTTTTTTTAAGGAGAATTTTTTGGCAGAAAGTCCAATAAGCCTAAAGGGAGCCATTTCAAATTTATTGCTCAAAAGGGATATTGCTTCCTGGTAAATATATTCAGCTAGAAAAGTAGGTTCTAAAAAAGTAAAAGAAGATGTAATAATCTTGAAGTTATGACGCTTAAGTTTGATGGTTATTGAACCAGCAAATAAATTGTTTTTTTTTAAAATTTCCGATATTTCTTCAGATAGTAACCATAAGGTTTTTTTTAACCTATTGAAATCAGAAATGTTTGTATCAAAGGTAGTTTCTTTGGAGATACTTTTTCTTGAATTTAGGGGGTTGATTTTTCTTTCATCGATACCCCTTGCCATATTCCATATTGTTTTACCAAAACTACCAAAGTTTTTTACAAGTTTCTTTTGATCAAATTTATTCAAATCATCAATTTTCATAATAGATTTTTTTTTGAATTTTCTCTGAAGTGAGGGTCCTATCCCAGGAATATTTTTAATATGCAAATTTTTTAAAAATTCTAACTTTTCAGATTTTCCAATTACTGTAAATCCTTTCGGCTTATTAATTGAAGATGCAAGCTTTGCTAAAAATTTATTTTCACTTAATCCAATAGAAATGGTAATGCCTAATTCATTTTCTATCTCTAATGCCAATTTTACTAATAATTCAGCAGGCGTTTTTTTATAAAGTTGATAAGTTCCTGAAAAGTCTAAATAAGCTTCGTCAAAAGCAATTGTTTCTACCAAAGGAGTAAGTTGTTTTAATTTTGAAAAAACTAAATTTGAAATATGTTTATATAGTGACATTCTTGGCTTAATAAAAATTGCTTCTGGACAAAGTCTTTTAGCTTTGAAGATTGGCATAGCAGATTTAACACCTTTAATTCTTGCTATATAACAACAAGTTGTCACAACTCCTCTTTTACCACCTCCAACAATTATAGCTTTATTAATAAGTTGAGGATTTTGACTTTTTTCTACTGAGGCATAGAATGCATCACAATCAATGTGAGCAATATTTAATGATAAAAGTTCATCATGTTTTAGGATTTTAGGTGAATTACATTTCTGGCATTTATTCTCGTCTAAAGAAAGCTTTGCACAATCTCTACAAATAAATATTTCTTCTTTACTCAAATAAATAAACTTTCCGATATTTAATTGGTTATTCCTATTTTTATTAACTACTCATATTATTAAAAATTTTATTAACTGCTAGTATAGGATCTTTTGCATTCCAAACTGGTCGGCCTACAACTATATAATCAGCTCCAGCTCTAAGAGCTTCAGAGGGAGTAGAAACACGTTTTTGATCTTCCGTCTCAAAACAATTTAATCTTATACCAGGTGTTACAATTATCTTATTTGAAAATTGATTTTTAGTTCGAATTAAATTTGCCTCTAATGGTGAACATATTATTCCATCTGCTCCTACCCTAAATGCATTAATTGCTCTTTCGGCTACTAATTCATTTAAATTTCCTTCCTTTATTAATGATAAATTAAGATCATTTCGGTTCTGATTAGTAAGAAAGGTTACAGCTAAGATTTTCATCTTTTCATCTTTTCTTCCATTTAAAGCAGCCTCTACAACTGAAGGATCGCCATTTACAGTTAAAAAATCTATTTTATGTTCAGATATTCTAGCCACTGTTTCTTGAATTGTACTTTTAATATCGTACAATTTTAGATCTAAAAATACCCTTTTTCCTTTCTCTTTAATTTCATCAACTAAATTGAAACCATTAACTACAAAAGTTCTTAATCCTATCTTGAAAAATGAAACCTTAGTTTCAAGTGCAGAAACTAAGGTTCTACTATGAGAAATTTCTTTATTATCTAAAGCGACTATAAGTTTATCTCGTAGATTTTTCATTTCTAATTTATAGCAGATACTTTTTTTCTATTCTATTGAAATTTAGAATAAAATTCATAACTGTAATCATATTATTTCTTTCTCACTGGTCTTTTTAAGCTGCTTCGGGGTTTATTAGGATGCTTTATTTGGAGGATACAATGAATTTAGATAAATATACTGAAATCAGTCAAACTGTTTTAAGAAATTCTTTGACTATTGCTAATAAATATTCACATCAACATGTAACTTGTTTTCATTTATTAAAGGCTATTTGTAGTGAAAAAAATTCAACTGTAATATATTTGTTGGAAAAATCAGATCTCAATATCATTAAATTGAATGAAAGCTTAAATGATATTTTAAAAAACAAACCAAAAGTAAATGGTTCTTCTGATATTTTTTTAGATAATGATTTAAAAAAAGTTTTATTAACCGCTGAAAAGATGTCTCTTAAAAATGGTGATGATTATGTAACCATAGACGTACTTATTTATGCTATTATGAATAATTCTGAGGTTAAAAAACTTTTAAACAAATTAGGGCTAAATATTAACAATTTTGAAAATGCTTTTAAAAACTTTCGAAAAGATAAGAAAGTGACTTCAGTAAATGCTGAAGATAGTTTTCAGGCATTAGAGAAATTTACCACCGACTTTTGCAAACTAGCAATAGAAGGTAAGATTGATCCTATAGTAGGTAGAGATGAAGAAATTAGAAGAGCAATTCAGGTTTTAAGTAGAAGAACTAAAAATAACCCTGTTCTCATTGGTCATCCAGGAG
>JBJLFR010000034.1:0-95316 GCA_045565285.1 Paracoccaceae bacterium | reverse complement strand
ATGAATTTTTGGATTAGCGGGCGTAGCTCAGGGGTAGAGCGTTACCTTGCCAAGGTAAATGTCGTGAGTTCGAATCTCATCGCCCGCTCCACTTTTAAAATGTACATTTAGTATTATTAGTTATGCAAAAGCATTTATTAATTTTAATTTTTTTAATTTTTCCTTTTAAGGTTATTTCTTGTGAAAATTTAAGTGATCCGTCGTGGTGGGAAAGTTATCCAGAAAAGACTGAAATTTTATCAGAAATAGGTATGTGTTCTGATATTAATCTACCGGGTAAAAGTGAGTTCCCTCCACTACAAACTGCCATATTTTTTGGTAATCTTGAGGGAGCACAACTATTAATTGAAGCTGGAGCAGATGTTAACCTTTTAAATTATGATGGGTATGGTTCCTATACCCCATTGCATCAAGTGATAATCAGCTTGAATCAAGTTGAACAGATACAACTAAGGGATAATTTTATAGTTACTTTGGTTTCTGCGGGAGCTGACCCAAATATTAAAGACTCCAATAATATGTCAGCATTGGATTGGGCAAAACTTAATATTGATAAAGGTGATCCTTTTCGATTTAAGAACTCAAAAGGACTTAAAGTCCTTGAAAACCCAAGTTTGGCGAATGAAATATTCGCACAGGATGAAAACTCTAACAAAAGCAGACAGGTATGTGAACACCTTTGTAATGATGATGCCTGGATGGAAGAAGCCAGATATAATAATACTTATGAATTTGTACAATGGGCATTAGAAAGTGGGGAGGATGTATTGGCACAAAGTGTGAATGAATATAAAGCTTACCCACTTCATTATGCTGCTTTTTATGGTGATCCTAGATCCATTGAATTTCTTGTTAAAAATGGAGCAGATATTTATGTGAAAGATGCTTTTGGAGCTTCACCTCTTTTTTGGGCTTTATCAAAACCTGAAAATGTAGAAATACTCATAAGACTAGGATCTGATGTCAATGATCGTAATTCAGATGGATATACACCATTACTTTCTTTAACATCAAACTGGAATTATGTAGAAACTAATGTAATCAAGCTACTTTTATTGGCAGGAGCAAATGTAAATGAAAAGACAGATTATGGTTCTACACCTTTTGGTTTAGCCCTTGCTTTCAAAAACAATAAGGAAATTCTAAAAATTCTTTTAGAGAATGGAGCTGACGTTAAACTCGATGGTCAAGGAGGTGAATTTGTTTCAGATTCTAATCTTCATACGGCAGCTTCCTTATTGTGGGATACTGATATTCTCCAATTATTAATTGATGAAGGCCTTGATGTTAATATACTAGGAGTAAACGGGCAAACACCTCTCCATAGTGTTATTAGTTCGCAGACAGCTATATCGCAAGGTTTTGGTGCAGATTCCTATAATACAGTTATGTTTCTTTTGGAAAAAGGAGCCGACACTTCAATAAAAGACGATTTTGGACTAACAGCACTAGATTGGACTTCAGATGAAGCCGTTAAAGAAAAAATAACGACAGAAATTATTGACCTTCTTAAAGTATCTTCTCAAACTAAAAAATCAAATTGGCCAAAATCTGAATTAAAAAAAGATTTTTTATTTTCTGGAAAATGTGAGGGACCAGATATTGGTGATGTTCACTTAGAAATAACTACTGAAACAATTTTTGCAACTGACAATAATAACCAGTTACTATACGAAGGAAAAATAGATGGTCCAGTTCAAGTAGATCTAGATGAAGGTTGGATCTATGATGAGGGTAAGATTATTGGCAGGTGTAAAATTGAACAAAAAGAAAATGCCAAAAACATAACTAAAAATAATAAAAAAAAAAATGAAGTGGAGTATCCACTGGAAGGTATATCTTGGGGGGGAAAAGTCCGTGCTGGTCCAGGGTTAGATTATTCTCAAGTAGGTAGTTTAATAGAAGGTGAACCTATTAAACTTTTAGAGAATACAGAGGTATGGATGGACGGCTTTGTATGGTTCAGAATATTGTATAAAGGGAATGATGTTGGATATCAATGGGGAGGAATTTTGTGCGCATTTGATGATAGAGTTGACGGAATTTATTCTGAAAAATCTTCAGGAATAAAAAATTGTGGTTTAAAGAATAATAATTCTATTTCAAAAACTGAGGTTCAATCAACCGAAGGGGTTCTAGGTTGCTCTTGTGGTGGAAAAGTAAGGTCTGGTCCTGGTAAGCAATATAGTTCAATTGGAAGCCTATCCTATGGCTCGCCAATAACGCTTTTAAGAAAAAAAAATACATGGTATGAAATATTATACGAAGGTAAGAATATTGGTTTTCAGTGGCAAGGAATAATTTGCACCTATCCAGATAAAAAAGCTGATGGGGTTGACCCTTGTTGTAATTCTGCAGGTCAATGTGAGTGAAAACATTCAAATTAGTTGTAATAATATTTTAACAATCAAAAATGCCAGTTTCTGATTTTCTACAAATTGTAATTCCAAAATCTAGTCAAGATGATGCTTCAACCTTAGCAAATCATCTTGAAGCTTTAGGTCATATCCCAATTATTATTTCAAATAAAACCAGAGCAATAAGTTTGAACGAAGGTGCAAGAAAAACAACCAGCGAATATATCTTGTTTTTACACGCAGATTCGAAAATTGAAGATGATACTATTGGAAATTTAATTAATTATATAAAAGTCCATAATGAAGAGGGGATGTATTATTTTTCTCTAAAATTTGATAAAGGAAAAATTCTTAGACTAAATTCTATTGGAGCAAACTTAAGATGTTTTTTGTTTTCTTTACCTTATGGAGACCAAGGTTTTTCTATATCAAGAAAACTTTTTATGAAAACAGGTGGGTTCCCAGAAAGTGTAAATTATGGTGAAGACTTATACTTTGTTCTTAAACTCAAGCAAATAGGAATACGTATTCTTAATAATCAAAATTACATAATAACGAGCTCAAGAAAATATTTAAATAATGGTTGGTTAATTACAACTTTACAGCATCAATGGAGACTTCTTTTGATACTATATAATTTTTATTTTAAAAGAAATGAATAGAATGAAAAAATGTTTAGTTATCTTAGCAAAAACACCTACTCTTTCAGATGTAAAAACTAGGTTATCTTCAAAAATAGGAATTAAAAATACACATGTTTTTTATGAGATGTGTAAGAGATTGCTTAGAGGATTTAACATCAAAACTTGAATATGATATTAAAATTGCCGCTGCTGAAAAAGAGGGTGTATCCAATCATTATTGGAAAGGATTTAATACCTTTTTTGCTGAAGGAAAAAATATTGCGGAAAAGCAATATTTCATATTTCAAGAGTTACTTCAAATTTATGAATCTGTAATTCTTACAGGAATAGATATTCCCCAATTGAGTAAAAAATTTATAAATAATGCCTTTATCTGTCTTGAGAAAAATAATCAAATTATAGGCCCTTCCACTGATGGAGGATTTTATCTGATTGGTAGTAAATCTAATATTAAAAAAGAAGTTTGGGAAAATACTGAGTGGAGTTGTGCCAAAACTATGCAAACTTTTGTTCGTTCTCTGAATCCTAGGCCTTATAAGTTAAGAAAATTTTCGGATGTTGATGAATTTCAAGATTTAAGTGAAATGATTAAAGAAATGCCTGCAATTACATCTGAAGGACAAGTTATGCTTATTAAATGGGTAAATAGTATTGAAGAATTAATTAAATAGAAATATTCTATATTTATGTCTTATTATTGTAGAACAGTAAAATTCACATTTATTAGTGAATTCGCAAAAAAAAGTTTTATTTCCCAAATGAACTCATCTGTCAATGATGTGGATTTTCAGAGGGGTTTAATTCAAAGAATTTTTTTTGATACTTCTGAAAATCAAATTGTTCAAGTTTTTGTTTGGCCTGATAAATCTTCCGCTGATAAAAGAATGGAAGAAATTGGTGATGATCTACTTCAAAATTTGAGAGAAGCAAACGTTAAAATAGAAAGATCTGAAGGTTTAATAAGTGAATTTTCACTAAATCCTAACTATAAATCACCAAGTACAGGATAAGAAGGAATTTAATACCTGTTTTTACGTAACGTAATTAAATTTTTTGGTTGAAAAAGATATAAATTCATAGATAAGAGGGTTAATTTTTTTCTGAAAGAATAGGATAATTAATGGAAAGTTTTTCATCAAAATATGCTGTGTCTATTATTAATAATAGAATTAAAGTGTTAATTGCTACTTCTTTGTTTGTATTGATAGCAATAGCTATGATCATTTCTTATCCCTTAAGGCATAATAATTCAAATGAAATGTGGTTTTTGCCTGGTGATCCTAACCTTTTAGCTTTTGAAAAACTCCAAGATCTTTTTGGTAGTTCTGAGTACCTTATAGTGGGTGTTACAGCTAGAGATAAAGATAAGGATATTTTTGAGTATGAAACCTTAATGATGATTGATGAAATTTCGACTATGTTGGAAGACCATGAAATTGTAGAACAGGTTAGAAGTGTATCAAAATATCAAAGAACATATGATAAAAATGGTATGGTTGCTACAGAAGATCTAATTGAAGATTTTGAAGAATTAGGTGATAATCCTACTATCATTGCAAATGCTCGAGAAATAATGAAAGGTGAGGAACTAGCTCTAGACTCCATCATTACATCCGATCTAAAACATACCAGAATATTAGCTAGGACAGAGTATCGTGCAAATGATAATTCTCACAAGATTAAAGTAGTTAATGACCTAAGAAACTTTATAAAAGAACAAGGTTATTTAGAAAAAGGTTATGATTTAAAACTTGGTGGCGTCCCCTACATAGGTGAAAGATTTGAAACTATAAGTAATACAGAGTTTGGTTGGATGATTCCTACTCAAGCTGTAATAATGTTTATAATTCTTGGGATAATATTCAGATCTTTTGCAGGTATGTTTGTTCCTTGGGTAGTGATTGCATCTAGTGCAGTAACATTTTCTGGTTTGCAGGCTTTATTAGGTTTACCAATAACTGTTGTTAATCAATCTTTGACTCCCATAACTATGTTAATTGGAATGGCAACCGCAGTTCATGTTCTTTCGGAATTTTATGGGTTGAGAACAGTTGGTCTTGATGCCAAAGATGCTAGTGTAAAATTGGTGCAAAATCTTTTAAAACCTATATTTTTTACTTGCCTAACTACATCCATAGGGTTTTCTGCTCTTTATGTAACAAAATTAGTACCAGTAAAGGAATTCGCTATAATTGCAGCTTTTATACCATTGATAGTTTTTTTATTTTCTATGACAGCTCTCCCAGCCGCATTAAGTTTTTTTTCTAAGATGCCAAAGTGGACAGAAAATACATTTAAAGATGGATGGCTTACAAAATTTACAAATTTTCTACCTGCTTTCAATTATAAATATCGCAAGATAATTGCTTCATTTGGAGGCATTTTACTTATAATGAGCATTTATGGCGTTTCTCAAATAAATGTAGATACCAATATTTTTAAATATTTTAAATCTGATTTAAAAGTTACAAAGGATTTAATTTACTTTGATGATACATACAAAGGAGCCGCTAACGTTGAATATTTGGTCACTTCAAAAGATAAATTTACTGATGATGGTTTAATTAAAGAACCTGAATTTTTAAATGATGTCGGAAAATTAGAAAAATTTTTAGAAAATAAACCTGACGTTGGTAAAGGTTTGACAGTTCCTGACTTCTTGAAACAGACAAGACAAGCTTTTAGTGGTGATGATCCAAATTTCTTTATTTTACCTGATACTAAAGAGATGACTGCTCAACTTCTTTTACTCTATGAAAACTCAGGTCCCGAAGAAGATTTATCTGATTTAAAGGATTTTGATGAAAAAAATTTAAGAATGACTTTTCCTATTACTAATATGGATGCAAGTGAGTTTAACATTTTTGTTGAAAAACTAAATTTTGAAATTAAAGAAAAATTTCCTTCTCTAAATGCAATGGCAACTGGACCAATGGTCATGTTTCAAGCTCAGAATGAATATACTGATAAAGGTATAACAAACTCATTTTCTGTTTCATTGCTTTTGATAAGTATAACTTTCTTTATATTATTCAGATCTATAAAATTTGGAGCCATAGCTATCATACCTAGTGTAATCCCAATATTATTGGCTGGGGGTATTGCTACCTTGATGGGAAGAGATCTAAATCTAGGTTCTTTAATAGTTGGTGCGATGACGATGGGTATTGCTGTTGATGATAGTATACATATGGTTAGTCGTTATAGGCTAGCTAGATTAGAGGGTAGTGATGTACATCAGGCAATGCGTAGAGCAATGAATGAGTCTGGAAGAGCTATAATAACTACATCTATCATTTTAGTTATAGGATTTAGTGTTTTTTTAATGGCAAGTTTAGTCCCAACTATTGATATTGGAAGATTTTCTGCAATTATCTTTTTATTGGCTTTATTTGGTGTTTTGTTTTTTATCCCATCGATATTATATATCTTGGATGGTAAAGAGGAAGAACTACAAACTGTTTAATTGATAGGACAACAAAATGGTCATAAAACAATACTTCAAATTATTTATATCTCTTTTTTTGTTAACATTACCTTTAGCTGGTTCGGTCTATGGTTCATCAGCATCCGAAATAATGAAGAAAGTTGATGTAAGATATACAGGTGACTCAGCAATTTCAGACTGGAGAATGATTTTAATTGACAAAAAAGACCGCAAAAGAGTTAGGGAAATTGCAATTTTCAGCAAAGAATATAAGGATGTTGATAAATCAATTTCTTTTTTTAAAAGTCCAGGTGATGTAAAGGGTACTTCCTATATGTCTTATAATTGGGATGCTACATCTAAAGAAGATGATTCTTGGTTATATCTTCCAGCTTTGCAGAAAGTTAATAGAATAGCATCTGCTGATAGATCTGGTTCATTTATGGGTAGTGACTTTACATATTCTGATATAGATGGTTTTGAGCTTGAAGATTTTAATTATAAACTAGTTAAAGAAAATGATGTGGTTGATGGTAAAGATTGTTGGGTAATTGAATCTACCCCTAAGAACAAAAAGGTAATTTCAAAGACAGGGTATTTAAAGTCTATTCAATGGGTAAGAAAAGATATTTATTTTGTAGTAAAAAATAGAATTCTTGTAAAAAAAGGAAAAAAAGTTAAATTATTTGCGGCTAAAGACATTCAAAAAATTGATGGAGTTTGGACTGCTAGAACCTTACAAATGATTACCACAAAAAATAAAAAGCTTGTTCATAAAAGCATCTTTCAACTACAAGATGTAAAATATAATTCAAATGTTGACGACGCTATTTTTGAAACTGAGGTTATGCAACGTGGGTTATAATTACATTTTTAAGAAATCTTTAAAGCTTTTTTTTGTAATTTTAGTAATTCTAAATGCGTCAATATCATATTCTCAAGATGATGATTTTGATTTAGAATCTGATGATTTTGATTTATTAGAAGATTCTTCATTTGATCAACTAGAATTAGATTTAGAAAAAAATGATAATTCAATTTTAAAAAATACTGGTGATGTTTTAAATATTGATTCCAATAATGAAAATAAAAACTCAAATTTAATAGAAGGCTTCTCAGGAACTATAATTCAAAATTTTGTTTATGGTCTACAAAACCCATCAATCATTTTCAATAGAAGTAAGACTGGGGTTGAGAGAGTAGAGACTATTCTAAATCTTAATTTAAAGGGCGAATTATCATCTCAATTAAATTATAAGATAGGAGCTAATGCTCGTTATGACTGGGGTAAATGGGAAAATAATAAATATCAAACTAGTGAGAACAATTCAAAATTTAAATTAAAAGATTTTTATATAGATTACTATCCCTCTTCAAAGATATGGCTAAGAGTAGGAAATCAAATTATAGCTAGAGGTCAATTGGATAATCTATCTATAACAGATACTATAAACCCTAGAGATTTGTCGATTCCTGGACAGGGAGAAATTTCTGAATTTAGACAACAAGTTCCAGCTATATTATTAAATTTTCCTATTTCAAACTTAAAAATAGAATTAGTTTTAACCAGGGGTGCAGGTGGAAATTTACTTGGTGATATAGGGGGAAGTTTTGACCCTACAATTCCTTTTGCTCAAAATCTTGTTAATTTAGGTGGTAGTCCATATACAATTAATTATCTGAAACCAAGCAATGAGTTAGAGTTTTTTACAAATATTAATTATACATTTAATGGTGGTGATATTTCATTAGTTTTTTCTGATGAAAATCAAAATCAAAGAATCTTAAAAAATATTCAAGCTACACCATTATTAAGCCAATTAAATTTTGGATATGATAGGATTAAAATGGTTGGTTTTAGTGGAAATCTTGTACGTGGTGATTTTCTATTAAAATATGAAGGCGCACATATTTCTGGAGCTTCAATTTTTAAAGCAAATCCAAATGACCTTCCTACTGGTTTGAAAAAAAATCAAAATCTAATTGGCCTTGGTTTTGATTATAGTGGAATAAATAATTTAACTATTGGCTATGAAGGTAATCTGAGAATTATTGAAAATTATACTGATGATTTAACTACTGCAGAACAAAGTTTAGGTCATTCAATACAAGCTAGATGGACTGGTATTAATGATTTATTAAGCATTAATGCCAATATAGGTAAATTAACTGGGGAACAAAGTACTATAAGCAGTTTAGCAGCCAGTTATAAACCAAGAGATGGGTTAACCTTAATAGCAAGATATGTAGAATATGGCGCAGAAAAGATTACAGATACTTTTTACCCATATAAAAATCAAGATGTGATAATGCTATCAAGTGAATATAGCTTTTAATTAATTTAGGGTTGTTTTCCTTCTAATATTGTTACCTTCGCCATCGCTTGTTCTTTAAGCTTTTGAAGGATTTCTAATGTTTTAAGCTCTTTCCCTGCCATCTTTATATCAGCAAATAATTCTACTACTACTCCCGCATTATCAGAAGATTTGAATAAAAGTATAGTATGTCCTTTAGCTGTTTCAACTGATGTTGTTGCTTGAATAACAGTCCAAAGTGAAGGTGCTAGTAAAGTAAAATTTATGACTCTCGCATACATAATTAATTTTCCAAAAATTCTTTAGCAGATACATACTCACTCATTTTATTTGATGCAAATTCATAAATTTTTTGTAATTCTCCAGCATCAAAAGCCCTATACCAATTAAGATCATCAAACATTCCACTTGCTTTTACAATACCGGCTATTGAAGCAACGGTTTCATCATTTGGAGCTTCAATAAATGCAATTGCATTCATTTCTGGGTGATTGATGTAGAGCATTTGAATTAATTTACCCCCAAGATTCTCAAAAAAGGGTGTTACTATTTCAGTACGATTTTGTGGTTTTCCTACCATAGAAGAGCTAAATTCAATACTTAACTTACCAATCATAATATATTTTTGCATAAATTTTCCTTTCTTTATAAGATATTTGTTTTAAGCTTAAATTATAATTTATTTAATTTTGTTTTATAACTCTATATTTTTCAACTGAATATTTTAAAAAGGAATACTGACCTTGAGTAAAGAAGAACTTCATTATGATATTAATCACATTACTTTTTTAGAAAAATTATGGGGTGATGGTTTCATGTCACCTGGCGGAAAAAAAGAAATTGAGAGATTATTAAAAGATTTAGATCTTAATAAAAAAAAAATTCTAGATATAGGATGTGGGGCAGGCGGTATTTCAGTAAGCTTAGCCAAAGATTATGGTGCGCAAGAGGTTATAGGAATTGATGTTGAAAAGGATGTAGTAAGAGCTGCTAGTGATCGGGTTGAAAAAAGTGGTTTAAAAAACAATGTTAAAATTTTACTTACAGGTAAGTCAAACTTACCTTTTCAAGATAATTACTTTGATGTGGTCTTCTCTAAGGACTCGTTAGTTCATATTCCAGATAAAGAAAAAATTTTTAGTCAAGTTTTCAAAGTTTTAAAACCTGGTGGATTTTTTGTTTTTTCAGATTGGTTAATATCTCACGACCAAAAACCATCCAAAGAAATGGAATATTATTTGAAGCTTGAGGATTTAGGTTTTGGAATGGCATCACCCGAGCTATACTCTAAAGCCCTAAAAAAAAATGGTTTTATTTTAATAGATAAAAATAATAGAAATATATGGTATAGAGAAGAAGCAAGAAAAGAATTAGAAATTCTATGTGGTCCTGCAAGGAATTCTTATGAAGAGATTACTTCACACAGCTTTATTGAAAATCAAATTAAAACTTGGAAAGCTATGATTAAGGTTTTAGATACAGGAGAACATTGTCCACATCATTTTCGTGCAAAAAAACCAATTATTTAAACTTACTAAATAAAACCTTGTAAAATTATAACGTTATATTATAAAAAAAAATTTTTTAACTAATATAGAAGCATATTTGAGTTTTTACTTGAATTCTCTGCTGTTTATATTATTTAACATCAATAAACGTACTTCTATTAAAATCCAAGATAATTATGAAAATAGCTACTATTACAGAAACTAGCAAAAATGAAAATCGTGTAGCTATAACTCCAGATTCTGCAAAGTTTTTGAATAAGTTAGGTCATGAAGTTATAATACAGTCTGGTGCGGGAGATAGATCACGTTTCTCAGATAACGACTATAAGTCATCTGGCTGTAAAATTTTGAAATCGTCGGCTAGTATATTTAAAGAGGCCGATGTTATAGTTAAAGTAAATGAACCAAATAGTATTGAACAAAGTAAATTTCAAAAAAAACAAGTTTTAGTTAGTTTTGTTTGGCCTACTCAAAATAAATCATTATTAGAAAATTTACAAAAAAAAGGTGTTACTACCATTGCTATGGATATGGTTCCTAGAATAAGTCGTGCACAAAAAATGGATGCATTATCATCTATGTCTAATATTGCAGGTTATAGGGCAGTAATAGAAGCTACAGGAAATTTTGATAGATTTCTTACAGGTCAAATAACTGCGGCTGGAAAAGTTCCACCAGCTAAAGTCCTTGTTATTGGAGCTGGAGTTGCAGGCTTAGCTGCTATTGGGACTTCAGTAAGTTTAGGTGCTGTTGTAAGAGCATTTGATGTTAGACCTGAGGTAGCAGAGCAAATTGAAAGTATGGGTGCTGAATTTCTTATGCTTGATTTTGAAGAGGGTTCAGATGGATCTGAAACAGGTGGTTATGCCGCACCATCAAGTCCAGAATTTAGAGAAAAACAATTAGAATGCTTTAGAGAACAAGCTCAGGATGTAGATATTGTTATTACAACGGCCTTAATACCTGGTAGAGATGCACCTAAGTTATGGTTGAAGGAATTCGTTGACAAGATGAAACCTGGATCTGTTATAGTTGATTTAGCTGCTGAAAAAGGTGGTAATTGTGATTTAACTAAACCAGGCGAAAAAATAATTACAAAAAATAATATTACAATTATTGGATATACTGACTTTCCAAGTAGAATGGCTGCTCAATCTTCATCTCTATATGCAACAAATATAAGGCACATGATTGATGACTTAACTCCAAAGAAAGATGGTAAAATTAATGTCAATATGAAAGATGATGTTATTAGAGGAAGTACTGTTACTCATAATGGAGAAATAACTTTTCCACCTCCACCCCCCAAAGTTCAGGCTATAGCTAAACAAGCTCCAAAAACTGTTGCAAAAACACGTGAAGAAGTAAAAGCGGAAGAACTCGAGGCTTTCAAAAAGAATACGCTACAACAAACTATTCTTTTATGTATCGGTGGATTGTTTATGTTTGTGATCGGCAACTATGCTCCTTCTGAATTTATGCAGCATATGATTGTTTTTGCCCTAGCTTGTTTTGTCGGTTTTCAAGTGATTTGGAATGTTAGCCATGCTTTGCATACACCCCTTATGGCTATTACTAATGCTATCTCTGGAATTATAATTATAGGAGCAGTTTTACAGATGACCTCTGAAAGTTGGATTGCCATCTTTCTTGCCTCAATTTCAGTACTTATTTCAACAATTAACATCGTTGGTGGTTTCTTGGTTACACGTCGTATGTTAGCAATGTTTCAGAAATCTTAGGTAGAGGATATTTCAATGGAGTATGGATTGGTATCCGCAGCATATATCTCAGCAAGTGTGCTATTTATATTATCTTTAGGTGGTTTAAGCAACCAAGAGAAAGCAAAAAGAGCGGTCTGGTTTGGAATTTCTGGAATGGCTTTGTCTGTTTTTTTTACTGTTTTTGGAGGTAGTTCAGGGAATTTTTGGTTACTTTTCCCTATGATTATAGCTGGATCAGCAATCGGATATTATGTTGCTAAAAAAGTTGAAATGACTGAAATGCCTCAGCTCGTAGCAGCTCTACATAGTTTTGTAGGATTGGCTGCAGTATTTATAGGTATCAATGCACAACTCGAATTATCATTTGTGGAAAATTTTACTGGTAATTTAAATGAACTGAATGGTTTTACAAAAAAAATAGCATCCAAGAATTCTGCTGAATTATCAATTATGGCAGTAGAAATTTTCCTTGGTGTTTTCATTGGTGCAATTACTTTTACAGGTTCTGTAGTAGCATTTGGTAAATTGTCGGGAAAAATAGATGGGAAAGTTTATAAACTCCCAGGTGGTCATGGGTTAAATATATTAGCATTGGTCATATCATTATTATTTGGGCTCTTATATTTTAATGGATCAGGTATTTGGACAATAATTTTAATGTCCATATTAGCAGGTTTTATTGGATGGCACTTAATCATGGGTATTGGTGGTGCAGATATGCCGGTAGTTGTATCAATGTTAAATTCATATTCAGGATGGGCTGCAGCTGCTATTGGATTTACTTTGGGAAATGACCTACTAATAGTAACGGGTGCTTTAGTAGGATCTTCAGGAGCAATTTTAAGTTACATTATGTGTAAAGCTATGAACAGGCATTTTATAAGTGTGATTTTAGGTGGATTTGGATCTCAAATTCAATCAGAGATACAGATAGAAGGTGAACAAATCGCAATAGATGCAGATGGTGTAGCGTCGTTGTTAAATGATGCTGACCAAATTATCATTGTCCCTGGATATGGAATGGCTGTAGCCCAAGCCCAACAAACGGTTTCAGAACTAACTAGAAGATTACGATCAAAATCTAAAAAGGTAAGGTTTGGTATACATCCTGTTGCAGGCAGACTTCCAGGGCATATGAATGTTTTATTAGCAGAGGCAAAAGTACCTTATGATATTGTTTTAGAAATGGATGAAATAAATGATGATTTTCCTGAAACAGATATAGTTATTGTGATAGGATCAAATGATATCGTTAATCCTGCAGCTCAAGATGATCCAAATAGCCCTATTGCAGGAATGCCTGTTCTTGAAGTTTGGAAATCAAAAAATGTTATTGTTTCAAAAAGAGGACAAGGTACAGGATATTCTGGCATTCAAAACCCACTCTTTTTTAAAGATAATACAAGAATGTTTTATGGGGATGCCAAACAATCACTTGATAGTTTATTATCAAAAATAGATTAAATAGGAAAGGATTGAATCAAAAATCAGTTGGGGCTCCACCCTCACTTATTCTTTTTTCTACGAATTCGTTAAGTTCATCTTTGATACCCTGATCAATTTGTGGGGGTTCAAATTCCTCAAGTATCTTTTTCCAAATGGAATTTGCTCTTTCATGAGTCCATTTACCACCCGCTTCAGTCCATGCCTCGAAGTTTCTCCAATCTGATAAAAACGGGGAATAAAAAGCATTAGTATATCTTTCTTGAGTGTGCTGGCATCCAAAAAAATGACCAGTGGGACCTACCTCTGATACTGCATCAAATGCTAATGCATTTTCTGAAAAATCACATAATTCAGGTTCAAAATATCTTTTAAACTGCTGTAAAACCTCACAATCCATTACAAATTTCTCATAAGATGCGATTAAACCTCCCTCTAACCAACCTGCACTATGATAAACAAGGTTCGTGCCTGAAGTTGCTGATGCCCAAAGACTATTTAAACTTTCCCACATAGCTTGACCATCAGGTGCATTTGCGGCACAAGCATTCGATGATCGCAAAGGTAAATTATAATATCGAGCCATTTGTCCTGTTATTTGAGTTGCACGAATATATTCAGGTGTACCAAATGCAGGTGCACCAGATTTCATATCCACATTAGATGTAAAAGTCCCTAGAATGACGGGACAACCTGGATTAATAAACTGTAATAATGCAATTGCTGCTAACCCCTCAGCTATTGATTGAGCAACAGCTCCTACAATCGTAACTGGAGCCATAGCACCTGCTAGGGTAAAAGGTGTAACCGCAACAGGTTGATTTTTTCTTGCAAAACGCATTGCCCCGTCAAGCATAGGCCAATCGTGTTTCAGAGGTGAAGATGAGTTAATATTTGTATAAATATGAGCTTCTCTTTGAAATTCATCTTCATTAAGGCCACTTGCTATTCTAACCATTTCAATTGCGTCTTCTACTCTTTCTGAACCCAATGAGTATGCATGACATACTTTATCTGTCAGTATTAATTTTTCATATATACATTTAAGGTGTCTAATTGATGAATGAACATCAATAGGTTCTACAGGATAACCACCTGCTACATGTATACAATTAAAATATTGAGTTAGTTTTAATAGATCTCTAAAACTTTCGAAATCACCAGGTCTTCTTCCTCTATCTAAATCCATCACGTTGGGTGGAGAAGAAACATTAACAAATGTCATGTGTCGACCGCCGATTACTACTTTATTATTTTTATTCCTAGGTATAATTTCAAATTCGTTAGGTGCCTTTTTGATCATTTCCATGATCCAATTTCTATCCATTCGAACATTATCAGAATTTGGGTCTACCTTACATCCTGCTTTTTTGAGTATGGATTTGGCTTGTTCATTAATAAATTCAATTCCGATATCTTCTAAAATTCGCATTGCTGTATTATGAATTTTTTCAACACCTTCTAATGGTATTGGCTCAATGAAATTATCGTTGTTAATAGGTAGTGACCAGGGCGTTTGTGAAATAGAAGAACTACTTTCTCTTCTCTTATTACGAGAGCGTCCACCAGATCTAGATTTTCTGAGTTCATTCATAATAAAAATTTTTATTTTAATAAGATGGGAAGAAAAAAAATAAGTAAAGATATTTTTTACAAAAGTTAAATTTTATTCAAATAATTTGGAATATCTTCAATGGATTCAAAAATAATATCTGCATATGGAGCTAATTCCTTTTTTTCAGCTACACCTGTAAGAACACCAATTGCATATACTCCAGCTTTTTTTGCTGCAATTAAGTCATGAGTACTATCACCAATCATAGCAACATCTTTTGAATTTAATTCAAAAATTTGACAAAAAGCTTCTAGTTGTCCAGTTTCAGGTTTACATCCATAGCCACTATCTGAGCCTGCTATGAAATCAAAAAATTCAATTATTTTTTCACTTTCCAATTGAGATCTACAGGGACTTTCATTATCATTTGTGGCTACACCAATAAAAATTTCTTTTGATTTTAAATAATGGAGTAATGCTCTTAAGTCTCCTACTGGTTTTGGAGTAAGTGTCATTAATTTTGAATTTATGAATTCTTCTAATTCTGCTCCTTTTAATTTTTTTGAAAAAGGTTCTACAGCTGATAAGAATTGCTTAGTTGTTCCAGCAATAAACGGGCTATCTTTAAAAAATATTTTTTTTGATAAGTTAAATCCTAAAACTTTAGCCATTTTTCTCTTTTTTTCAATTGATTTACAGCTTAAATCTTCTAAAACGTTGTCCAACCAAACTCCCCAGCTCTCTTGAAAATAAAATAGTGTACCGTCCTTATCAAAAATTAATCCTTTAAATCTCAACATAGGTTCCTTTATAGTAACTTTAACTTACAAATTTAAGGAAATTTAAGATATGAGACAAGCCCCTACTTTCAGAGAAGATTATTTATATTTTGAAGAATTAAAAACTCGTTGGAGGGATAGTGATGTATATGGTCATATGAACAATGCAGTTTTTTATGAATACGCAGATACTATAGTTAATAGCTGGTTAATAAAGAAAGGATCGCTTAATGTTCCATCAAGTAAAACCGTAGGATTAGTAGTTGAAACAAGATGTACTTATTTTTCTGAACTTAAATTTCCAAGCTTAATAACTGCTGGTTTGAAATTAAATAAATTAGGAAATTCTTCTGTTCATTATGAGATAGGCCTTTTTTCTGACTCGCAAAAAAAAACAGCAGCAAGAATTTCTTTCATACATGTATTTGTAGACGCTAAATCTAGGAAATCAAAAAAAATTCCATCAAAATTATTAGAACCGTTCAATTCACTAATTAAAAATTAAATTAAAAGACTATTACATAAAATTTCTATTTCTTGCCAGCTTTTAGGATTATGGGTTGCTGCCAAAGATTTAGGAAGAAATTTACGTACCAGATCACATCCTGAGAAATGAAATCTATAAATTTTAGGAACATATTTTTTTGCACTTTCAATTTGTGACAAATTATCATCAATAAAAATTATTGGTTCTTTAAATCCTTGGGATAATAAATTTAAAGCCGGTCCTTTTGGGCCTTGATTTATTATAATTGGAAATGAAATATTTAAATCCTTAAAATTTTTAAGCCTATCCTCATAAGCGTATTCAGGAACATTTGTTAAAATAATTATCTGAGAAAATTTTGATATATTATGGAGCGCTTTAAGAGCACCCTCTGTAATAGGTTGCTTATGAGTTTCTTTTTTTATAAAATCAATAACTAACTTTTGCGATTTTCTATTTTCTAAAATTTTGTTTGTTTTTATATTTTTTATTGAGTTACCAAGGTTATATCCATTTAGTTCTAATGCCCAACCTCTTTCATTTAGGTACAAAAGAAATGGTTTTGCAAAATGTACTATAACTTCATCAGCATCTATTATAACTAGTGGTAAGTCTAACCTGATATTTAAATTTTTTATTTGTTTATAAGTTTTTTCAATCATAGGCTTTTATTTTTTTATTTAAAACTTAAACTCAAACTAGTTATAACTATTCGATAAGAGAATTTTATTAAACAAGGAAGATTATTTGAACCAAAAGAATACAAACCCCGTAGAAATTAAAAATGCTGCTACAATTGTTATAGTTAGAAAACAAAATAACAAGCATAAAATTTTAATGGGACAAAGGGGAAAAGATGCTGTTTTTATGCCTAATAAATTTGTATTTCCTGGTGGGGCACATGAAAATAATGATAGTTTAGTTCCTTTTTCACAATCACTTATAGATAAAGATATAACTCTTTTATCCATGAAAAGTTATATTTCACAATCTGAATCTTTAGCTGCAACAGCTATTAGAGAATTGTGGGAAGAAACAGGGTTGAAAATTGCCGACTCGTATAATTGGCATGATTTAAAGATTAATGGATGGGAAGATTTTTATGAAAATAATATTGCACCAAATGCATCAAAATTAAATTTTTTTTTCCGTGCAATAACCCCAGTTGGAAGACCAAGAAGATTTGATGCTCGTTTTTTTATATGTTTTGCTCAAGATTTAAGTTGTAATTTAGATGATTTTTCAAATGCGTCTTCAGAATTAAGACATCTTCAATGGATAGAACTTGAAAAAACTCAAGATTTCGATCTTCCTATAATTACAAGGATTGTATTAAAAGAGGTACAAGATATTATTCTAAATGGAGCTAACAAAAAAGGGATTCCATTTTATGATGAAGGATCTTCATCAAGTAACTTTACATATCTTTAATATAATTTAAGTTGATGTCGTCTTGACACTATTTTTTTTCAGTGTAGAACATTTTATTATATATAGAAGGACAAATTAATGGCAAAACCTACTACAATAAAAATTAGATTAAATTCTACTGCGGATACTGGTCACTTTTATGTAACAAAAAAAAATGCAAGAACTATGACTGAAAAGATGGTTGTAAAAAAATATGACCCTGTTGCTAGAAAACATGTAGAATATAAAGAAGCTAAGATAAAATGAAAAAGGCCACAAAATGCGGCCTTTTTCATTTTAATATATAATAATTATATTTATTCTCTATTTCCCATAAATTGTAACAAAAACATAAACATATTTAAGAAATTTATATATAAAGAAAGTGCACCTAAAATCCCTGCTTTGGCTGCAATTTCTTCACCATTTGGTGCGCTTCTAATACTTAAGTAAGTATTTTTAATATTTTGCGTATCGTATGCAGTTAATCCTGCAAATATTAGAACTCCCAATACATTAATAGCAAATTCTAATCCTGGACTTTGTGTAAACCAATTAATAATCATTGCTACGATAAGTCCAATAACGCCCATAAACAAAAATCTACCCATGCCTGATAAGTCTTTTTTGGTCGTGTATCCGAATAAGCTCATTGCGCCAAAAGCGATGGCGGTAGTAAAAAAAGCGTTTGCAATAGAAGCACCGGTATATACCACAAAAATAGTTGATAAAGAAAGACCCATTAAACCAGAGAACAACCAAAAAGAAAGTTGTCCGGCTGAATAACTCATTTTCATTACCCTGGCTGAGAGAAAAAATACAAACCCTAATGGAGCAAACATTACTACAAGTGATATAATTGAATTACTGAATAGTGCACCTACAAGTTGTGGTGAAGTTCCTATTGACCAAGCAACTGCACCAGTAATTACCATTGCAACTGCCATTAACCCATAAACTTTGTTCATGTGGGCTCGTAGGCCACTATCAATGTTTACGTTACTATCAGAACGTGTGGCCGTTCTAATTGAATCAAATTCTGCCATAAATATCTCCTTAACATTATGGATTAAACTAATTATAATATTGTAGTAATTGATAAAAAATTCAAGAGTTTTTTGATTTTTTTCTTATTTACTTTGGGTTAATCAGCTGCTCTTAATATTTTAGAAGGTTTTGAATTTAATGGTTTTATAGAAAAAAAACTACTAGTTATAAGTGAAATAAAAATACCAATCAGAGTTACCCAAACTGCTGAAAAAATAAAAAAGCTAAAGTCACTATTTAAAAAATATGTAATAATCACCCATGACATAAGAGTACTTATACTTATTGAAACTATACCTGCAAAGCCACCTATTATTATAGATCTTAATATAAGTGATAAAAATATAATTTTTCTTGATGCTCCTAATGTTTTTAGAATAGAAGATTCAAAAATTCTATTTTGTTCTGAAGTTGAAAGAGCTCCAATAATTACAAAAAAGCCGAGAAAAATTATCAATGAGGCACACCATTTAATTATCATTGAGGATTTTAAAATAATATCTTGTACTTTCTTTACCGTTTCTCCTACAGAGACAGATGTAATATTAGGAAAATTGCGAGTTATTATTTTTACAATTTTTGTTTCAAAATTCTTTGGTGCATAAATAGTTGCAATGCTGGTATGTGGAGCATTTATTAGTGCTTTTGGATTAAATACCATTAAAAAATTAATTCCCATTGTGGCAAAATTTACTTCTCTAAAACTACTAATAGTTCCTGTTAAATCTCTACCCAAAATATTAACTGTAATAGTGTCCCCAATACTTAAGCCTAATTCATTTGCTTCGTTTTGAGCAAAACTAATTAATGGTGGACCATCATAATTTGATGGCCACCATTTGCCTTTTGTAATTTTTTCAGCAGTTGTAGGCATAGCCTCATAAGTAATTCCCCTATCTCCCCTAAGAGCCCAATGATCAATATTCAATTCTGAAACATCCACGTTATTAATTTTTGTAATAAAACCTCTAAGCATAGGAGCAGTTTTAATATCAGAAATTAATTTTTTTTCCTTCAGCAAAGAAATCAAGTTATCTTTTTGATTTTTTTGAATATCAATCAAAAAGTATAGTGGTGCTTTTTTTGGTATATCGTTAGTAAGAGTAGATTGTAAATTATTTTCAATTTGGCCCATAGTTGAAAGGACAATGAGACCAATTCCAATAGATAATAAAACAGATTTGTTTTCACCATTTTCGCTACTGATAGATGCCAAAGCCAATTTAAGAGATAGCATTTTATGAATTTTGTTTTTTGAAATTAATTTTTTTGATGAATTTTTTATAATTAAAGCCATTAAATTTAATATTATAAAAGAAAATATTGATCCAAAAATAAACCAAAGTGCTAATTTTATATCTGGGGATAAAAGCAAAATTATGGTGATTAGAATAGAAATAAGTAAAATAATATAGAATAATTGCCGTAAGTTAGGTAACTCGAATCTGGAATTGAAACTATGGGATCTATAGAGGTAAGTAGTTTTCTTATCGCAAAAATTGAATAAGGGGATTAAAGAAAAAATTAAGCTTATAAGAATACCTAAAACTAGTGAAATTAAAATGGGTTGAATAAAAACTTCTACACTTAAAGGGAAAGGAATAATCTTGTTTAGGGTAGGTTCAAATAGTTTTAATAGAAAACTACCTGTTATTGCTCCCAAAAAAGTTCCAATAAAAGACATTATTAAGATTTGAAATAGGTAAATTTTAATTAACATATTACTAGTCGAACCTAAAGTTTTTAATGTTGCTATAGTTCCTCTTTTAATATTTAAGTAAGATGAAACAGATGTGCTTACTCCGACCCCTCCAATTATTAATCCCGACATACCTAATATAGTAAGAAAGAAATATAGCCTATTAACTACTGCTTCAATTCCAGGGGCGGGATTCCTAATATCTCTCCAGCGAAAACCTTTGTCATAAAACTTTTCAAAAAAAAGAGATTTAATTTTTTCTAAATCTCTTTTATTAGAAACCTTTAGATAGTAATTAGTTTCAAAAAGAGTTCCTTGTTTTAATAATCCAGAATTTTTTAATGATTTTGTATTTAAAATAACTTTTGAGCCTAAACTAAAACCATTGGAACCAATATCAGGAATATTTGAGATGGTTCCACGAATTACATACAATGAATTACCAAGCTTTAGATTTGAACCCACCCTTAAACCAAGTTGATTCAGTAAATTTTTTTCTACGATAATTCCATATTTACCCTGCTTTTTTTTTAAGGCATTTTTTATGCTTACATCAGGTTTTATTTTTACTTTACCTATCAAAGGGTAGTTCTGATCTACACTTTTTACTTGTACTAAAGCTTGATTATATTCTTTTCCTTCATCAATTGTAGAAACCATGCTTCTAAAAGAAATTACTTCTGTAAAAGATGTAGAGATTTTTTTAATCTCATTTAATTCATTTAATGTTGCACCTCTGTAAGCAAGGGTGATGGATATATCACCACCTAATATTTCAGAGGCTTCTTTTTGTAATCCTGCTTTAATACTTTCTCTAAAAGTTCCAATTGACGAAATTGTTAAAACACCAAAAAATAGACAAATAAAGAAAACCCAAAATTTATTTAATCCTCCTCTTAGGTCTTTAATTGCAAATTTAATTAGCGATAAAGTTGACAATTTATTTACCGTTAGCTCTCTATAGTTTTACCATTCACTAATTTAACTTGCCTTTGACATTTATTTGCAAGTTCAACTGAGTGCGTTACTATAATTAAACTACTTTTATTTTTTTTTGTTTAAATTAAAAAGAAGATCAATAATTTTTATTCCAGTTTTTTGATCTAAATTTCCAGTAGGTTCATCTGCTAAAATTATTTTTGGTTTTATAGCTAATGCTCTCTGCTATTGCCACTCTTTGTTGTTCTCCACCTGATAATTGAGAAGGAAAATGGTTTAATCGTTTATCTAAACCAACTTCTGACAATATTTCTATTGCTCTATTTTTAACCTCTGAATAACCCACTAATTCTAAAGGAATACACACATTATCAAGTGCTGTTATTGTTGGAATTAAGTGGAATGACTGAAATACAATACCCATTGTTTTTTTTCTAAGGTTCGCTAGTTGGTCTTCTGACATTTTTGTAATGTTATTACCAAAAATGTTGATTGAACCGGAATTACTTTCTTCCAAACCACCTAAAAGCATTAATAATGAAGATTTACCAGACCCTGATGGACCAACTAATGCTACAGTTTCTTTTTCATACAATGAGAAATTTACTGAATTTAGTATTTGCAGTTTACCAGATGCAGTTAGAAATGATAAACATAAATCAGTTGTTTTAATGAGAGTATTTTTTTTCATGAGACTTAATTATCATCAGGATGAGATTTGATATATGAGTATTATTTTTAATTACAATAAGGCATGGTTATTTTTATTAATTTTGTTTTTACCTTTTTTTTCTAATGCGACACAAAAATTTGAGAAATATAAATTAATAATAGTCGGTGATAGTTTAATTCAAGGTTATGGATTGTCAAAAGATAAAGGGTTTGTAAATCAGTTGCAAAAAAAGTTTATGGAAAAAGGGAATAATGTCTCTTTAATAAATGCTGGAGTATCCGGAGATACAACTGCAGGTGGACTATCAAGAATTGATTGGAGTATTACTGAAGACATAAATGCTGTAGCTCTTTCCTTAGGAGCTAATGATATGTTGAGAGGAATATCTCCTAAATATTCAAAAGAAAATTTATCCAAAATTATAATTAAACTTAGAGAAAAAAAATTACCAATATTACTAATTGGTATAAGATCAATTGAAAACTTTGGAATAGAATATAAAAATGAATTCGATAGTATCTTTTCAGATTTAGCAGATGAGTTTGGATTATCTTTATACCCAGATTTAATGGCCCCACTTTTAAATAAGGAAAATGATTTATCCAATTATCTTCAAGAAGATATGCTGCATCCCAATGAAAAAGGAGTGGAAATAATAGTTAAAGGGATATTCCCAACTTTTAATAAATTTATATCAAGTTTTAGTAAAAATAAATAATTATCTAACCATAATAGAAAATTTAATTTTAAAATAGTGAAAAAACAAAATGCAAGATTTAATAGATTTAGGTAAAAAGGTTGCAATTGCTGGTGGGAAAGAGGCAATGAATTATTTTAGGAAATCAGATTTAAGTTTCAAAAATAAATCAACTACTCATTTTGATCCAGTATCTAAAGCGGATGAAAATACAGAAAGTATTATGATGAATCTAATCCTTAAAAATAGACCCAATGATACTATTTATAGTGAAGAAAAAGTTGATATTAAAGGTAGCAGTGGATTTTCATGGATAATTGACCCAATTGATGGCACAAGAGGTTTTATGGCAGGTCAAATTTCATGGACAATATTAGTTGCCTTAATTGAAGGGGAAAAGCATCATTTTGGAATCATATATCAACCATTTAGTGATGAAATGTTTATTGGACAGCATAATATTTGTGAGTATTTTCATAAAGGGATTTCAAAAAAAATCTTTGTAAAAAATTGTAAAAAAGTTTCAAATGCAATAATACATACTACTGATCCAAACATGGGAAGTAATAATGAAAATTCTGCTATGGCAGAATTAAGAAAACATTGTAAACTTTCAAGATATTCTCTTGATTCTTATGCATATGGATTATTAGCATATGGTAATATTGATCTGATTGTGGAATCATCAATGAAATACTATGATATACAAGCACCTCTTTGTGTGATCAAAGCCGCAGGAGGTATTTTTTCAGACTGGAGAGGTGGGAATAATTTTACTCAGGGAAGAATTTTAGCATCTGGTAATGATTGTGTTCATAAGGAAGCCTTAGAGTTATTGGCTAGATATACTTAGTTTGATTAATTCATAAATTGCTATACTAAAATTTTAGTAAGAAAAATTTTTGTTCAAGAATTTATCAATTTCTTCCCATATTTCCTCTTTAATATCAGGAGTTTCAAAAAATACTTCATGCATTGCACCTGGTAAAATTTTCAATTCCCCCATTGGAGTTCTTGCCATCCTAGATTGAACTGCTTTTTTTGAAATCACTACATCAGATTCTCCTAAAAATGTAAGTTGAGGAATTTCAGGTGGAGGCATTTTTGCTAGCTTTTGCAATTCATCATTAAGAGCTTTAAGCCAACTTAATGTCGGCCGTCCTAAACCTAATCTGGGATCAATTAATAAATTCTCTCGTAATTCATTATAAGCATCTATGTTTTTTGTTAATAAGTTTTTTTCAAATGGTTTTGTAAGAATGTTAAAACCGTCAATTTTATATGGATAAGTAAGCAAACCAAGTCCCATAGAAATTGCTAGATTGAAGATAGGAATTAAAATTGAAACAGTCAAATCAGACACTGGCAAGCCCCAAAGTGGTCCAGAAAAAATAGAACATTTAAATGTTGTATTTCTTAATAAGCACCTCAAACCTATACAGCCACCCATGCTATGTGCAAAAAGTAATTTTGGTTTCTTGTCTAATGTAACCTTCAAATGGTCTAAGATTGTTTCTAAGTCTATTTGGTATTCAAAGAAGTCTTTTACATGACCTATGTCAGTTCTACCATGTGGCCTTTGAGATAATCCCTGGCCTCTCCAGTCAATACATACTACAGAAAAGTTTCTATCTAAAAATTCTTGAATTACTATATTATATTTTTCTATATACTCAGTTCTACCAGGTAGAATTATTACAGTACCTTTATCACCCTTTTCCCAATACCCATATCTTATAAATTTTCTATCTTCTGTTTGTATATAATCAAGTATTCCTCCTGGTAGGAGTTTAATCCCTAATCTAGGTAAGGGGTTAAGGGTGCTTTTAGGCAAGGATATTACCTAACTGCATTGCTACCCCCATACTACCTTCAACTTTAAGACTTCCTCCCATAAAAGCTGAAGTTGGATTTATCTCTCCTTCTAAAATGTTTTGAAAAGTTTCAGCACTGGCTATTAAAGTACATTCGGTTTCTTCAGAAGATTCTCTAACACCACTTCCATCAAGGACTATGGATCCTTCATTTTCAATTTCAAATTTAGCACTAAAATCGATGCTTTTATCTTCCAGTTTTTCTTCTAGTGCCTTAATGGCAGTTTCTATAATATTTGACATTAAAATTCCTCATATTTTTTTATTATTTAATTTTTAATTATTGTAAAATGAAATTCGAAAATTTAAAATAAAATTTATTTCTAGTTTCTGATTTTTATTTAATTTTAGTAGTAGTCAGAATCAAGACTAAATTATTTTATGTAGATAATAATTCAAAATTGATGCTAAAAAAAAGTAAATCAACTGAAAATATAAAGCATTGTTAGGTCCTACAAATACGGGAAAAACTTTCTTTGCTATTGATAGAATGCTTAATTACCCAAGTGGTATGATTGGCTTACCATTAAGATTGCTAGCTAGAGAAGTTTATGAAAAAGTTTGTCAAAAATGTGGCAAACAAAATGTTGCTTTAATTACAGGTGAAGAAAGAATTATGCCTATAAATCCAAAATATTGGATTTGTACCGTTGAAGCTATGCCTATAAATCTAAATTATGATTTTGTAGCAATTGATGAAATTCAATTATGTGCTGATCTTGATAGAGGCCATATTTTTACAAATAGATTATTAAATGTTAGAGGAAAAAAGGAGACTATATTTTTAGGATCTAGTTCTATTAAGAGAATATTATCTAAAATTTTACCAAAAGTTGAATTCTTATCTAGAAAAAGGTTATCAAAACTCACTTATTTAGACTCCCGAAAAATAAATAAAATTCAACCTAGATCTGCAATAGTTTGTTTTTCGGTTGAGGAAGTTTATGCAATTGCAGAAATAATTAGAAGAGAAAAAGGCGGAGCCGCAATAGTTACAGGAGGATTATCTCCAAAAACTAGAAACTCACAAGTTGCCATATACCAAAGTGGTGAAGTTGATTATCTTGTTGCTACTGATGCAATTGGTATGGGTTTAAACTTAGATTTAGCAAATGTTTCTTTTGCTAGTTTAACAAAATTTGACGGATTTAACCACAGAAAACTATTTGTCAATGAATTAGCCCAAATTGCTGGAAGAGCTGGTCGATATACTTCCGACGGTACCTTCGGTACTACTGGTGGTTGTGAGCAATTAACATCCGATGTTATTGAGAATATAGAAAACCACCGTTTTTTAGATATAAAGAAAATACAATGGAGAAATTCAAAATTATCCTTTGATAATCTTCCTACACTTATTGAAACTCTTAATGTTAAACCCAGTATTTTAGGATTAATTAAATCTAGAGAAAATACCGACCTTAGTACTTTGAAGATAATGTCTGAAAATAATTTAATATCTGAAAAAGTATTAAATATTAAAGATGTAAAACTCTTATGGAAGATATGTCAAATACCTGATTATAGAAAAATTTCTTTAACAGATCACACGCAAATTTTGACTGAAATATTTTTATTATTAATTGATAATGGCCAATTACCTGAAACATGGCTTGAAAAAAAAATTATATCGTTAGATAAATATGATGGTGAAATTGAAAAACTATCTAGGAGATTATCATATATTAGAACATGGAATTATGTAGCTAATAGGAGTAGCTGGCTTGAAAATCCTTTATTTTTAAAGGAAGCTGCAGAATCGATTGAAGAAAAGTTATCAGATAAGCTTCATCAACTTCTAATTGAACGCTTCATTGATAGGAAAACTACTATATTGTTAAAAACAATTAGGGAAAAGGGAAAATTGAACGCAGAATTTAATGAAAATAATGATTTGCTAGTTGAAAATCAACTAATTGGAAGAGTTGAAGGTTTAAACTTTATTTTTAAGAGCCCAGAAAATTCTATAGATAGAAAAAAATTAATTTTGATTTCTAAAGATATAATTATATCAAAAATAACGAATATTGTAGATCAATTATATGAATCGCCTGATACCGAATTTTCGATAAATAATTTAGGAGAAATCATTTGGCAAAAAAATATTATTGGAAGGTTAACTAGAGGAAATTCTATATATAAACCAAAAGTTGAACCTATTATTTCGGATATTATTCCATCTTCAATTATAAAAAAAATTGAAACTCGCATTCAATATTTTGCAAATAATTGCATTCAACAAAATTTTTCTCCTCTTTTTTCAATAATTGAAGATAAAGAAATTGGTGGTATTTCTGTTGGTTTAGTTTTCATAATAAGTGAGCATTTGGGAGTTTTATCAAGGGATCGTGTTATTAATGAAGTAAAAAGTCTTGACCAAGACTGTAGAGCCAAATTTAGAAAATATGGATTCAGATTTGGTCAGTATAGTATATTTCAACCATTATTTTTAAAGCCAGAACCAACTAGATTAAGGATTATTTTGTGGAATATATTTAATAGAGTAGTGAAAAATATTACCCCTCCTTTGCCAGGATTAGTCACAGTTCCAATTTTAGATAAAGTTGAAAATTCCTTTTATGAAATTGCTGGATTTAAAAACCTTGGTTCAAGAGCAGTAAGAATTGATATGTTGGAGAGATTAGCAGATCTTATAAGGTCTGAAGATACAAAAAATGGTTTTAAAGTAACTTCAGAAATGTTGTCAATTACAGGTCTCAGCTTTATTCAATTAAAGGATATTTTGGAAAATTTGGGCTATAAGTCTGAAAAAATCTCAATTAAAGATATTAAAACTATTGAAAAGGATAAAGAAGGAAGTTTTGCAACTACTATTAGTGCAAGGGATAATGATATAAATGGAATTGTGCCTTACCAAGACTTAAATATTAAGGAAATTAAACAAAATCAAATTATTTTTAAATATAATTATAAAAAATTAAAAAGAAGCACAACTTCTAGTAAACGTCTTAAAAATAGAAATACTTATCACCAACAAACTATTTCTAAAAATAAATTACAAATTAAAAAAAATAATTATAAGAAAAAATTTGACCCAAATAATCCATTTGCAGCGTTAGCATCATTGATAGAGGATTAAAAAGGATTAATTCAATTGAGAGTTGATAAATGGCTTGTTTTTGCTCGTTTTTTCAAAACCAGAAATAAAGTGATAAAAGCAATAGAAAAAAAATTGATTTTTTTAAACGGGACAATATTAAAAAAACAATCTCAATCTTTAAAGTTAGAGGATGATATTCTAATTAAAAATTCCAATGAAATGATAAGATTTACAGTAAAAAGTTTTGCAGAAAAAAGAGAAGGTTATGAAAAAGCTAAGTTTTTATATGAAAAGAAAAGTAGTGTAATTAATGACCTTGTAAAAAAAAATAAAAACGAAATTGAAACTTTAAAAAATTCTTCTCGGCCTAATAAAAAAGATAGGAGAGCTTTAACGCAGCTTAAAAATTCTGGTAATATTATTAATTAATTTTTGTTAGCCTTTTAAAACTAAATAAATTGACTACTTCTATGACAATAGTAGTCTAGTAATCAAATATTCTTATTTCAAATGAGTAATTAAATGACATATATAGTAAATGATAAGTGTGTGGATTGTAAATATACAGATTGTGTGGAAGTTTGTCCTGTTGATTGTTTTTATGAGGGTGAGAATATGTTAGTAATTCATCCTGATGAGTGTATTGATTGTGGTGTCTGTGAGCCTGAGTGTCCAGTTGATGCAATAAAACCAGATACGGATCCAGGTGCAAGTGATTGGGTGGAATTTAATAGAAAATATTCTGAGTTGTGGCCAGTAATTACGATCAGGAAAGATCCTCTTCCTGATGCTGATTCAAAAGCAGATGAAGAAGACAAACTAAAAAAATATTTTTCTAAAAATCCTGGTGAAGGAGATTAGATAGCAATTTTTTTTTAATAAACCTCATAAAGTTGCTTTATTTAAACAAAAGTGTTATGTTTCACGAATCTTAGATTATAATAATTATAATCATTTCATTACTGCTTAATATACCAAAGGGGATCGAAATAATCGATTCCTTTTTTCTGTTAAAAGGGAATTATATCAAGATGAATAATACTTCTGAATTTTTACAAGATGATTACGTTGTTTATCCATCTCATGGTGTAGGCAAAATAGAAGCTATAGAAAAGGATAATATAGCAGGGTTTGAAATGGAAATGTTTGTTATTCATTTTGAAAAAGATAAAATGACCTTAAGAGTTCCTACCTCAAAGGCTGATTCAGTAGGAATGAGATGTCTTTCGTCACCTGATATAGTTGGAAAAGCTATGAGTACCTTAAAGGGTAGAGCAAGAGTAAAAAGAGCTATGTGGTCAAGAAGAGCTCAAGAATATGAGCAAAAAATACATTCTGGTGATTTGATATCAATTGCGGAAGTTATCCGAGATTTACATCGAAATGATGAGCAAAGAGAGCAATCTTATTCTGAAAGACAACTATATGAAGCAGCACTTGAAAGATTGACTAGGGAAGTTGCAGCAATTGATGGAGTAGATGAAGAAAAAGCTCAAGTTAAAGTAGGAGCAGTTTTGGATAGTAAAGCAGCTTAGAATTTTTTTAATACCCAGTCATTTCTAAATAACCAAAACCTTGATGTGTTCCTGCAAACGATACTGGACCTTCCCAATAGGGAACTATAGTATCTAAAAATGCATTATTATTTATGGCATTTAAGGTCAAATCTATATTATGATTTTTAACAATTACTCTCCATGCTGTAGGTACTCTCCAAGATTTTTTACTAAGATTATTTATTCTAGTACTATAGGTTAATGGTATCATTTTAATATCGCTACCAATTAAATTAACCTTTTGTTTTTTATTAAAAATATAAGTTCCAGAATAAAAATCTCCATTCTCATTATCTCTCACCCTAAATATCATTAATTTTGTTTTATTATCAAGATGTAGAGATATCCAATCCCAACCCTCTTGGTTTGAACCTAAAATAGCATTTGACCATTCTCTATCTGCCCAGGCATTTCCTTGAACAACAAAATCTTGATTATTAATATTTATTGTTCCTTTAACCTTAAAAAAAGGTTGACTGTAGTAAGTTGAATAGTGGCCGTCTTTTGTCTTTATACTTTTACCATTATTACCATGAAATATAAGGGGTCCGTCACTTTCTAGTTTAAGATTATAAGAAAATTTAGATCCAGCTGCTTTAATTGAAGCCATCGACCAGTCATTATTACTAGAGAAATGCCATTCATCTATCCAAGCAAAAAAGGGAGAAATTTCTACTCCTGCTTGTCCAGTACCGCCACGAGAAAATTTTTCATTGTAAAAGTGATTATTTTTGGAGGTAATTACTGCATGAGCCATCCAAAATTGGTTGCTTATCCATGGGGTTTCTATATTTTTTTCAATTGATTTAAAATTATTTGAATCAACTTTTCTTCTAAAGAGTGTCCACTGTATACCAAAAATATCACCTTCACTAGTTTTTAGATTAGCAGTGATATACCACCATTCAGTTTTAAAATCTTTATGAGCATTATGATCCCTTGGGAATTTGAGATCAAAGGTCTCACTCAAAATTTTATTACTTGATTCATCATGTTTTGAATTGTTACTTTGAGCACCTCCAATATTTGAGATAAGTAAAATATATATTAAAACTAAAAAAAACTTAACATTCATTTTTATATCTTTTAATCATTAAAGATGTTGAATTTTTAAACATTAAAAAAGTTGGAAGAGCTATTGCAACCACACAACAAAGTAATGAAACAACTAAAGTTTTCCCCCACATGTTAGGATAATAATCATATGGTAATTTCCATCCAAATGCAGAAACATTTAAATAATTTGTTAACAAAAAACATATAAGCAAACCAACTGGAATAGCGAAAAATAAAGTTATTAATATTAGTAGTAAAAACTGTATAAATTCAATTTTTAATAAAGTAGTTCTGGTAATGCCTAATGCCCATAAAGGTGATAAATTCATTACACGTATTTCTGATAAGGAAACCAATGATGTTAATAATGTTAATGTAGCTATGATAATCATGGCGTCTGATAGAGAGCTAGTAACAGCAAATGTTTTATTAAACACATTTTTTGAAAATTCTTTGATAGTTGCCTGATTTGTAATATCTATGTCCAAAATCTCATATTCTTGTTGAATTAATTCTGATACATCATTAAAAGAACCTTTTTTAATATCGATTGCAAAATTACGTGGAAAAATCTTTTTATAATATTCCTTAAATCTATCTAAGTTAATCATAACTTGAGGAAATGAATTACCATAATCAGGATAAATACCTACAACAATACTTTGTAATTTATTTTTGCTATTTAATAGATCAGCTATTTCAATATAATCACCAATTTTAACATTAAATTTATAATGAAATTGTTCGTTGATTATTACACCATTATATTTTTGAATTTTATTCCACATATCATCTGATTTATTAACTATTGGCCAATTATCAATATATATTTTTTTTGGTTTAAACGCGGCAACTGATATTTTTGAATTATTAAAAAAACTTTTTGTTTCAATGATTGGGTAAATACTTATAATATTTTCTTCCTTATCCATTTCCATGGTTATTTTTTTTGATACAGCTTCAGAATTTGTTCTAACATACATTTCAGTAATAAGGCGTTTGTCTAACCAAGTTGAAAAAGTTTCTTCAAAACTTTTTACCATATTATCAACTCCAATAGTAACTGCTATTGATAGCATTAAGGCATTCAGACTAAGGGATATTCTCCTTACTTGATTTAAAGTATCACTAAAAAACCATTTAAAAATTGGGTTTTTGAACTTTATTGAATTATTTATATAAGTTAAAATAAATCTAAGCAGTACTGGCAGTAATAGAGAAGAACTTAAAATTAAAATTGTTATTAAGATAAAACTTAAGAATAGATCCTTCGGACTTTTTAAAATAATAATTGATACAATTAATAGTATAAAAAGTATAAAGACTGTAGTAAATTTATGAGTATAGTGTCCGAAAAATTTTAGGATTATTAGATTATCATTAAGTTGCTCTGTTTTATGTAGCTGGATCAGAAAACTTGTTGAAATAAAGATTGTTCCAAAAATTGGCATCAACAATGCAATAAAAATTTCTTTTATAGAAAAACTTAATTGATCTTCTATGTCTGCTCCATAGATATTGTTCAAAGTGGATGCTACATCAGGTAATAGTAGGGATGCTAATATGTGTCCAAAAAAAACTCCTATCAAGCCTCCTATTGAAGAAAGAAAAATTATTTCTAATATAGAAGATAAAAAGAGAGTTTTAATAGAGACGCCTATAAGTCTTAAAGATATAAAGGCTGATTTTCTTTGTTCAAATGATAAGTTAAGGGTGGAGTAGACTATAAATAGTCCAACTATAAAACCCAAAAAACCAAAAGCAGTAAGATTTAAATGGAAACTCCTGGTTAATTGTTTTAGGTCATCATTTGTTTCAGAATCTTTAATTATAAGCCCTACCTCAGTGAGGACTTTTTTATCGCTTGGTGCTATATCAGTAAGTTCAAATCTTGAAATTCTACCGGTTTTCTTTAAAAGATGATCTGCTATAGCAATATCGACTAAAACAAGATTATTGATCAATTCATCTGATTTAACAAATGTGAGATTTTGATTTAGATCTGATATCTTATTTATTGTTTCTGAGGAGGCAAATGCTATTGTTTTATTAAATAAAAAATCTTGTGAACTATTTTTTTTTAAAAATAAATTATAGAAGTTTGAATTCTTAGACAATGTAAAAGGATCAATCCCAATAATTTTGATGTCTTTGTTATTTGGCAAACGTCCTTCTATTATTGGAGTCACTGGCCAATTATTACGACGTAGTTTGGAGAAAGTGTCAAAAGCTATTAATTCATTTTTTGCTGAAACAATAATTTTATTTTGATTAGATGAAATTATTAAGATTGCATTTTCATAGGTTTTTTTCGCTTGTGAATTTAATAACTGTATACTTGACCAAAGAGTAGTTGCTAAAGATATCCCAAGGAATAAAAAAAATAATTGCAATGGTTTTCTAAACCAATGCTTAAAATTACACAATATAAGGATATCTAATATTCTCATATTAAATTGCTTTTATTTTTTTATTTTCTATGAGTAGTTTTGTATTCAAGTTATTTGCTAATTTTTTTTGAATGAGTAGCTATAATAATAGTTGAATTATATCGTGATAAAAGTATTTCAAAAGCATTTGTAACTTTTAAAGAATTTTCTTCATCAAGATTCCCAGTAGGTTCGTCAGCAAGTAAAATTCTTGGTTTTGTTAAAATTGCTCTTGCGATTGCAACTCGTTGTTGCTGACCCCCTGAAATTTCTTCAGGATATTTTTTTAAAAGTTTTTTTTAAACCCAACAAACCTACAAGTTCGTCGTGAAATTTTTGATCATACTTCTTAATTAACTGAGAGTGAAATTTTATATTATCTAAAACATTTAAGGATGGGATTAAGTTATATTGCTGAAAAACAATTGACATATTATTCAATCTGAAGGTTGCTCTTTTTTTTTCAGAATGTCTCCAGATATCAAAATTGTCAATTTTTACAGAACCCGAATTTGGTGGTTCCAAACCGGCAATCAAATGAATAAGTGTAGTTTTTCCACTTCCACTTTCTCCAATTAATGCAGTTGATGTATTAGAGTTAATTTCAAATTTTAAATCTTTAAAAACCTTAAAACTTTCACCTGAACTTTCAAAATCTTTATTAAGATTTTTAACTGCTAAAAAAGGTATCATAATAAATTATTTTTTATAAAGTGTTTTTATCTATTTAAAAAGATGTCTATTTGATTTAGATAGTATTTTTTAATTATAATAAAATAGTTCTTTATATAAATAACATTAATTTATATCATTCCTTTATTGGGGTCTTTCAGTGTATAATTTTAAAAAAAAATCAGAAAAATTTATAAAAACTTGGTATCAGGATAATAGAAAAATTGATTTCTCTAGTTTGAAATTTCAAGGTTTTGATATTTGTGATACTTTAATCATTGGGGGAGGTGTAGCAGGGCTTTCTCTGAAATATATGCTAGATCAAAATAAAATATCGTCAATTTTGCTGGAACAAAACACCATTGCATCAGGAGCTTCTGGTATGAATGGTGGATTTTGTTCTTCTGGTTGGTCTTTAGATCAACTAAACATAGAAAAAAAATTGGGTTTAAAAAAATCAAAGGAGTTATTCCAAATTTCTATGAATGGATTAAATTGGATGAAGTCAGTATGTAAAAATTGTTCTCTCTCTATTTCACAATTTAAAGAAGGTATTTTGAGTGTTTATTTTTCAAAAAATATTGATCATTTAGAATTTTTAAATAATAAATTTAATGCAGATTATGGAGTAAATAATATTTTTCTAAAAAAAGAGAATTTTTCAAAACAAATTAATAGTCCAATTTATTCGTCAGGTAGCTTAGATCCCGAAGCTTTTCAGTTCAATCCTCTAAATATGATGTTAACAATAGCAGAGAAATTAAATAGAGATAATAAAAGTATTTTTGAATTTTCAAAAGTGAAAAAAATTACAAAAAAAAAAGCAGAATTTCATGTTCTAATATCAAATGGTGGCCTTATTAAGGCAAGAAGAGTAGTATTGGCTACTGGTGGATATCTTTCAAAAATAAGTGGAATTTATTTAAATAAAAAATTATTTAAATTAACTACATCAATATCAGTTGCAGAACCTTTGTCAGTAAATTTTATTAAAAATTATATTTCGACTAGTTATGGAATCCATGACAATAGGAGAGCTGGGAATTATTTCAGGTTTTTACCTGATGGAAGATTACTTTGGGGTAGGGATATAAAATCAATTGGGAATTTTACTAAAAATGAAATTATAAAAGGGACTAAAAAAGATTTAAAAAAAATATTTCCTTCAGAGGAAACAAACATTGATAACCTTGTGATTGATTATGCCTGGTCTGGACAACTTGGCTATTTTTCAAACCTTATGCCTTTGGTTTTCAAAAATAAGGACAACTTATTTTATATCACAGGATTTGGTGGCCATGGTATGAATACTGCCCCGGCTGCAGCTTTATTGGTTAAAGATGCAATTCTTGGCGAAGGTCGTAATTTAGAAATTTTTTCTCATTATAATCCTGTCTGGAATGGGGGCTTGTTAGGTCGATATTTTACTGAGTTATATTTACAATGGCTGAAATTTTGTGATTTATAAAATAATTTAATTTTTAAGAATTATCTCATAGCCCAAAGTATCTTCTTCTTCATCTTCAATTTTTTCAGGAAAACCACTACATCTAACTTTAAGTCCTGTTTTATCCTCTAGTCTGCGAATTATTGAAGGAGAAAATGCTCTATCCCCATAATTAGAAATTCCATCTTTGAAAATTTCAATTAATTTTGGAGATATATCTAGAGGAACGTTCCTTTCTTCCGCAATTTTTTGAAATAGCTCAATGTCTTTAAGTACTAAATCCATGGTGAAATCTATATTCCTACTTCCGTTTAATATAACCCGACTTTCTGTTTCATGAACAAATGAATTTCCCGATGAAATTTTTATTGCTTCAAAAGTTTTTGCTAAATCTAAACCTTCGCCTTTCATAGTAGTTAAAGCTTCACAGCATGCTATTAAATTTGAAGTTGCTAAATAATTAGTCATAACTTTTAAAACAGATGCAGTTCCGATATTTCCAGTATGAAGTATTTTTTTTCCCATAATAAAAAGAATTGGTTTTATTTTTTTAAATACTTTTCTTTCACAGCCTGAAAAAATAGATATATTACCAGTGGTAGCTTTATGGCAACCACCCGAAACTGGACAGTCAGATGAATAGCCTCCTGCTTCTTTAACTATTTTTGATAACCTTAAGACTTCTTTTTTACTAGTTGTACTCATTTCTATCCAAATTTTACCACTAGAAATGCCTTGAATAACACCTAATTTAGATTCCATAACTTCAGCACAAATAGTCGGTGATGGTAGACAAGTAATAATAAAGTCACTTTTTTTGGCCAAATCAAAAGGTGTATTTTCCCACTTAGCACCTTTTTCTATTAATTTGGATGCATTTTTTTTTACTTTATCATGAACTAACAAATTAATATTATTTCTCAAAAGTGTTGCTGCTAATTTTTCTCCCAAATTACCTAAACCAATAAAACCAACTACCATTTTGTGTTCCTTTTGTTAATAAAGTTAAATCAAAACTATTAGGGTATTTTACTGCTCTGGATACACTATATGTATTATCAGGATATGAATAAACATCAACTTATAGTTTTTTTTTACAAATTTGGTATGAATTATGCAATAATTTGTAGTAATCAATTAGTGGAAAAGTGTTGCTTTCATGTCATAATTTAATGTTATTAATAGTGCCGCAAGAAAAAAATTTATACAAAAGCAGGTTAAAATCTGTATATCTTATAAAAAAATATAAAAAAGCCTCAGGCTATAAATGGAGCAGGAAATGTATTTAGTGGATCAAGCAAAACTTGAATCTAATGACGATTCAGAATTTTCAAAATATTTGAATTTAGGGGATTGGTTAGGAGTAGAAGCTGACAATGATGGTAGAGTATCGGTTTGGGCAGATATAAATTCTTCTTTCTTTGGACTTAAGAGAAAAGTAAGAGAGCATTTAGGTTTCTTACCTTCTGAAATCGCAAATATTCTTAATAAGAGTATAAAAAGTGGTACACGAGTAAGAGCAAGGTTGATTGATATGCAAAAGCATTTTAATAATGAAAAAAAAAATAAGACTACTTTAGCTGTGTCCTTGTGGAGTGATTAATTTTTTAAAAATTAGGAGTGGAATTTGTTTTCAGATCAAAAATTTTCTAGTTCAATACTAGCTAATAGTTTCAGCCTCAAAGGATCAATTTCTTGTAAAGGTGAGTTACAAATTGATGGTCGTATAAATGGTAATATAAATGGTGAAAAAGTTATATTAGGACCTGAATCTTCCATGGACGGAACTCTAACTGCTGATGAAATTATTATCAGTGGTAAATTCAAAGGGAAAATTAAAGGTAAATCAATTAGATTAGAAACTGGTGCTTCAGTTGATGCTGAGATTACCTATGAAATACTAGCAATTGAAGACGGGTCTTCTGTTAATGGGGTAGTAAAAAAAGCATTAATCCCAACACCAATTAAAAAACAGCCTTTACCTCAGGATAAGAAAAAAGAAGAAAAATAGGTTTCTTTATTTAGATAAACTTTAATCTATATTATAAAATTTGAATTAAATTAATATTTATAAGAATAAATTGCATAATACATTGAAGATGGATTTTATAATAAGTTGAAAATTATACTTAACCCTAATGTAACAAAAGGTTTTAACGATGGCATTGATCCCTTATCAAGTAGAATTGTCAGCGATAATATAACTAAACCTTTAAAATTTTTTAACCAATGTCCCAAAAGGGATGAAGTAAATTTACTTAATCTTAAAGAAATAAGTGCAGAGATAGGAATAAAATCTTTAACTGCTATTGATGAATCTAACAGATTAGGTCTAGGAAGTTTTAAAGCTCTTGGAGCAGTTTATGCTCTAGCAAAGATGGCTTTAGGAAATTTTATTGATAAAAATAGTGACAATTTACTTTTACAAGCAAAAGAAAAATTGAAAGGTAAAATATTTTCTACTGCAAGTGCAGGAAACCATGGTTTATCGTTAGCCACTGGAGCAAAATTATTTGGAGCAAAATCTATTATTTATGTTTCTAAAAATGTGCCAAAAAATTTTATTTCGCAATTAAAATCATTGGGATCAACTGTTTCTGTTGTTGGAAATTCATATGATGAATCTTTGAAGGCAGCAATAGATGATTCAAAAAGAAATGACTGGATTTTGATTTCAGACTCTACTTGGGAAAATTATGATGTTGGCTTGGATGTAATGGAGGGTTATTTAATTTCAATAAGTCAGGCACTTGATAAAATTGATCAGGATCCAACTCATATATTTTTGCAAGCAGGAGTTGGTGGATTAGCTGCTTCTTTTGCGGCATATTGTAGAAAAAAATTAGGATATTTTCCAATTATTATTATCGTAGAGCCTAGTTATGCTCCGTGTTTGCAAAAGTCAATAGAAATGGAAAAACCTATTAGTGTTAATGGTCCAGCCTCTACTATGGGAAGGCTAGACTGTAAATATCCCTCGAGACAAGCATTTTATTCACTTTCAAAAACAGCAAATGCATTTGTTAGTATAACTGAGAATGAATCATTAAAAGGGACTAAATTTTTAGCCAAACGAGGTATAAATATTTCTCAATCTAGTTCTGCTGGTTTTGTTGCTTTACAAAAATTAAATCAAAGGGGAGAATTTTTATTAGATAAAAAAGCAAGAGTTTTATGTGTGTTTTCTGAAGGCATCATAAAGTAATAACGCATAATTTCATCATTAATTTTAATATAAAAATTATTTTATAAATTAATCAACTTGATTATTGTTTTAAGAAAAAGTAACTTTAATTTGCTGTCAAAATAGTATTTGAGAAGATTATAAATATCTTTTTTTTATGAGAATATATGATTGAAGATAGAAATCAAAAAATTGTTGTTTTAACTGGTGCAAGCAGAGGTATAGGTCATGCAACCGTTAAGAAATTTGCTTCTGAGAATTGGAGAGTAATTACATGTTCAAGACAGCCCTTTGATGATAGATGTCCATGGCCAGGAGGTGAGAGAAATCATATTCAACTTGATTTATCAAAACCCAACCAAACTATAGAAGCAATAGAAGAGATAAAGTCTAGAATAGGATCAAAACTTCATGCTTTAGTCAATAATGCAGGTATTTCCCCAAAAAGTAAAAATGGATCAAGATTAAACACTTTGAATACTGATCTAAAGACTTGGGGGCAAGTGTTTCATGTAAATTTTTTTGCATCCGTAGTATTAGCAAGGGAGTTACAAAAAGAATTAGCATCTGCAAGAGGAGCTATTGTAAATGTCACTTCCATTGCAGGTAGCAGAGTACATCCATTTGCAGGTCCAGCATATGCCACTTCAAAAGCTGCATTATCAGCTCTTACTAGGGAAATGGCTGCTGATTTCGGGCCACTTAAAGTTAGGGTAAATGCCATTGCCCCAGGAGAAGTAGAAACTGATATTCTTAGTGAAGGTACAGATGAAATAGTAAAAAAAATACCGCTAAGAAGACTAGGTTTGCCAGAAGAAGTAGCTAATACCATTTTTTTTCTTTGTAGCAATGAATCAAGCTACATTAGTGGAGAAGAGCTTCATATTAATGGTGGTCAGCATGTTTAGTAGAAAAATTTTATTTTGAATCAAATTTTGAGGGATAAACTTGCAATTTTTTTCTTAAAGTATGTTGAAGCAGCTACTCCAGAACTGTGCCTTAAAAACTTCAAAAAAATTGAAATTAAAGGGAAAACTTTATTAGTTGGGGTAGGAAAAGCATCAATTCCATATTGTGAAAAAATTAAAGAAAAAATTAAATCACAATATGAAGGTATCATCATATCTACAAAAATAAAAAAAATTCCAAATAATTTAAATGAATTTAAAATTTTTTTTGCTGGACACCCCATTCCTGATAAAAATGGTCTCATAGCTTCTAAATATTTGATTGATCAAGTCAGTAAACTTGGAAAAAATGATTTATTAATATTTTTTGTTTCAGGCGGGGGGTCGTCACTTTTACCTGCTCCTCCAATTGGTTTTAATTTAGAGGATGAAATAAATTTGAACAAAAAACTAATACATTCAGGAATGACAATTCAAGAAACCAACCTAATTAGAAAGCATTTTTCAGTAATTAAAGGAGGTAGATTGGCAAGAATTGCATATCCTTCTAGAGTTAAAACTTATGTGGTTTCAGATATTCCAGGAGATGACCTGTCACAAGTATCTTCTGGTCCTACATTACCTAGTTTTGGTAAAACTTCTGATGCCATTAACTGTATAAATAAGTATGATATAATTTTGCCAAAAAAAATATTAAACCATATTAAAAATAGCAATAATGATACTCCCTCTATTAAAGATAAAATTTTTAAAAATAATTATTCTTATTTGGTGGCTTCAGCAAAAAAATCTATGAATACTACTTATAATCTTGCTAAATTGATGGATTTTGAAGTAATAGTTATATCGGATCAAAGTCAAGGATATGCAGTAGATTTAGCTAAAGAACATTCTACTTTTATAAAAAATTATATAAAAAAAAATAATATAAAAAATACGAATAAAAAATTATGTTTTTTTTCTGGAGGGGAGGCCTCGGTTAAAGTAAAAAATCCAAAGGGAAAAGGCGGTAGAAATACAGAATACCTTTTAAGTCTTGCTATTCAATTTGAGTTATTACAAATTAATTCCTTTGTTGCATTGTCAGCCGATACGGATGGTATTGATGGGACTGAAGAAAATGCAGGTGCAATAATTGATGAAAATACATTATTTAAAATTAGAAGTAAAAATTTGATTCCAGAAAAACTTTTGTTTGAAAATAATTCATATATAGCTTTTAAAACAACTGGTGAGTTATTCATAACTGGAGCTACAGGTACAAATGTAAATGATTTTCGGGCAGTTATAGTTAATAGCTAATAAATGGAGATAAGCTATGGGAAATAAGAATTTTTTTAAACCAATTTCAGGTTTCGAATTACCTCGTTTTGCTGGAATGCCAACTTTTATGAGGCTTCCATATGTGGGTTTTAATGATGACAAAATTACTCAAGTTGATATTGGGATAATTGGTGCACCATGGGATGCAGGAACAACTAATAGACCTGGCCCAAGGCATGGTCCAAGACAAGTAAGAGATATGTCCACTATGATTAGAGCACAACATGGTGTAAGTAATTTACGTCCTTTTGATTTAAAAAACTGTGCTGATTTAGGTGACGTAGCTCCAAATCCTGCAAGTTTGGAAGATTCTTTAAAAAGATTTGAAAATTATTTTTTAAAAATAAAAGAATTGAATATCTTACCATTAACTGTTGGAGGTGACCATCTTTGTTCATTGCCAATCCTTCGGTCTTTAGCAAAGAATGAATCAGTAGGGTTGATACAATTTGATAGTCACACAGATTTATTTCATAGTTATTTTGATGGTCAAATGTATACACATGGAACACCATTTAGAAGAGCAGTTGAACAAAACCTAATTGATCCAAAGAGAACTGTTCAAGTTGGCATAAGAGGAACTAACTATGATAGTGAAGATAGGGATTTTGCTCTTAGTGAAGGGATTAGAATTATAACAATAGAGGAATTCTTTGAAAGAGGAATTTCTGATGTAATTTCAGAAGTTAAATCAATTTTAGGTGACAAAAAAACATATCTTTCTTATGATATTGATTTTATAGATCCTGCATTTGCTCCTGGAACCGGCACTCCTGAGGTAGGAGGCCCAAATTCTTTTCAAGCCTTAGAAGTAATCAGAAAACTGTCTGGTATAAATTTAATTGGTGCAGACGTTGTAGAAATTTCACCACCTTTTGATAACAGTGGTGGTACTGCATTTCTAGGTTCATCAATTCTTTTTGAAATATTATGTATTATGGTAAGTTAATTTTTTTGAGTCAAAAAAGAGTACTTGCAAAAAATAATTAAAAATATATAACGGCTTATTTATTTAATATAGTTAGATTGGTTATTTATAATTGACTGAAAATTTAAACACATTGCCAGCTATTCTCCAAAGAAATTCAATTAAATTTTCCAATAAACCAGCTTTTAGAGAAAAAGAGTTTGGGATTTGGCAATCTTGGTCTTGGAAAGATGTTTATGAGTATGTAACTCATATGTCTTTAGGTTTAATTGAACTAGGAATTAAAGAAGGAGATCATATTTGTATTATTGGACGTAATAGACCTCATTTATATTGGGCGATAATTGCTTCTCAAAATGTTGGTGCAATCCCAACTCCTATTTATCAAGATGCTGTTGCGCAGGAGATGATTTTTCCAATTTCTCATAGCTCTGCAAAAATGGCAATAGTAGAAAATCAGGAGCAGGTTGATAAATTATTAGAAATAAAAAAAGATATCCCATTATTAAAAAATATAGTTTATTTAGATCCAAGAGGGCTAAGGAATTATCAAAAAAGTAATTTGTATTCTTTAAATGATATTTCTTCGCTAGATAAATTCAAAAATATATCCAAACTTCAAACTGAGCTAAAAAAGAGACAAGCTAAACAAAATTTAGATACCAAATCAATTTTACTCTATACCTCTGGTACTACCGGAAGATCAAAAGGTGTTGTTTTATCAAATCAAAATGTAATTGAAAGTGGTAAAGCTGGAATTATTTTTGATAAAATAGATAGTAATTTTTCACTAATTTGTTATCTACCAATGGCTTGGGTTGGTGATTTTGCCTTTTCAATGGGATTAGGTTTGCAATCTGGAATGTGTATATGCTGTCCTGAAAGTGCAGAAACTTTACATGATGACATGCGCGAAATTGGTCCAAGTTACTTTTTTGGACCTCCCCGTTTTTTTGAATCTCTTTTAACTTCTGTAAATCTTAAAATAGACGATGCTGGATCTTTTAAGAAAACACTATTTAATTATTTTATGTCTGTTGCTAAAGAGTACGGAGAGAAAATTCTAGAAGATAAGAAAGTTGGACTTTTCAATAGGTTTAAATATTTTCTTGGTGAAATATTTATCTATGGTCCTTTAAAAAATAGGATGGGTCTTTCAAATACAAAGGTTGGCTACACTGCAGGTGAAGCAATCGGACCAGAAATATTCCAGTTTTTTAGATCTCTAGGTATCAATTTAAAGCAACTTTATGGTCAGACTGAAGCCTGCGTTTTTGTCACATGTCAACCTGACAAACAAGTTCATCCTGAAACTGTAGGTGTACCAGTAAATGGTGTTGAATTAAAAATATCAAAATCTGGAGAAGTACTTTATCGTTCTCCTGGATCGTTTGTTGAATATTTTAAAGATCAAACTAATACAAAAAAAACTAAAAATAAAGAAGGATGGGTTTCTACAGGTGATGCTGGCTTTATTGATGAAGAGACAGGACATCTTAAAATTATTGATAGAGCAAAAGATGTAGGAAAGTTAAAAAAAGGTTCATTATTTGCTCCTAAATATGTTGAGAATAAATTAAAATTTTATCCTAATATTCTAGAAGCAGTTTTGTTTGGATCTGGAAAAGAATATTGTGTTGCTATGATAAATATAGATTTAACAGCTGTAGGTAATTGGGCTGAAAAAAACAATATTTCATATGCATCATATCAAGAACTAGCTGGACATCCTGATGTTTATAATATGGTAGCTGAACATATAAGAGAAGTAAATTTATCACTCTCTAAAGATAAAAAATTATCTGATTGTCAAATTAAAAGATTTTTAGTTCTCCACAAGGAGTTAGACCCAGATGATGGTGAAATTACTAGAACTCGAAAAGTTAGAAGAAACTTGGTTAGTGATAAATATTCTGACTTAATAAGAGCCTTATACGATGGATCAAAAGCAATTTATACTGAAACTGAAGTAACCTATGAAGATGGGAGAAAAGGTAAAATATCAGCATCAATTAAAATTCAACAGCTTGAAGAGATATTTAAAAAGGAAAAAGCTGCATGAACCTTCAGAATGAGAAAATGATGGATATTAAAAATATAGTTTTACGCTTTGGAGGTGTTGTTGCTATTCAAAATATCTCATTTGACATATTTAAGGGAGAAATAAGAGCTATAATTGGTCCTAACGGAGCAGGTAAATCATCAATGTTAAATGTTATAAATGGATTTTACCATCCTCAGGAAGGGGAGGTATGGTTTCGAGGTAAAAAAAGAGGTTCAATGAAACCTTATCAGATTGCGCATCAGGGTATTGCTAGGACTTTTCAAAATATAGCATTATTTAAAGGTATGACAGCCCTAGATAATATTATGACTGGTAGATTTACACATATGAAGAAAAGTATTTTCTCCCAAATAATCTGGAAAGGTGGAGCTTCTAAAGAAGAATATGAAAATAGAGAAGTTGTTGAAAAAGTAATTGATTTCCTTGAGATACAACATATCAGAAAAACACCAGTTGGTGCATTGCCTTATGGTCTTCAAAAAAGGGTGGAATTAGGTAGAGCACTAGCAGCAGAACCTGAATTATTGCTTCTTGATGAACCTATGGCTGGAATGAATGTTGAGGAAAAAGAAGATATGAGTAGATACATTTTAGATGTAAACAGTGAATTTGGGACAACAGTTGCTTTAATTGAACACGACATGGGAGTTGTAATGGATATTTCGGATAGAGTTGTAGTAATGGATTATGGAAAAAAAATTGGCGATGGAACACCCGAAGATGTACGTAATAATCAAGATGTAATTGATGCCTATTTAGGTGTTTCTGAGCATTAGGAGTCTATAATGAGTGCTGATTTTTTATATACAATTGAAGTTATACTAAATGGATTAATGGCTGGAGTGCTATATTCATTAGTAGCTTTAGGTTTTGTTTTAATTTTTAAGGCTTCAGGTATATTTAATTATGCACAAGGAGTTATGGCTTTATTTGCTGCCCTTACTTTAGTAGGTTTGCAGGAAGGAAGAGTTCCTTTCGCTCATCTTATAAATGCAATGTTTGGGACTAAAGTTCACCATTTTGATTGGACGCTACCAGCATTTGCAGCAATAGTTTTTACTATATTAATCATGATATTATTTGCCATCCTCGTTGAAAAATTAGTTCTTAAACACCTAGTTAATCAAGAACCAATTATTTTGTTTATGGCAACCATTGGACTAGCCTATTTTATGGAAGGTTTCGGGGACTTAATGTGGGGCTCTGATGTAAAAACACTAAATGTTGGAATTCCCCAAGGGGGATCATTTTGGTTTGAGGATTTCACAATAGGTTGGGCTGCAGAAGGTGAAAAATTTTACGGTATGTATATTGATCTTCTGGATGTGTGGGCGGCCATCATAGCTATAAGCCTTGTTTTAGTTCTTACTTTATTTTCTCAATATACTAAATCAGGGAGAGCATTGAGAGCAGTAGCTGATGATCATCAGGCGGCACTTTCTGTAGGCATAAGTTTAAGAGTAATATGGGTGCTTGTTTGGTCAATTTCGGGTTTTGTGGCATTGGTAGCTGGAATGATGTGGGGCGCAAAATCAGGGGTTCAATTTTCATTGTCTTTAATAGCTCTAAAGGCTTTACCGGTTCTTATGCTGGGAGGATTTACCTCAATACCTGGTGCAATTGTTGGAGGGTTAATAATTGGTGCAGGAGAAAAATTATTCGAGTTTTTTATGTCACCCATTATTGGTGGAGCTACTGAAAATTGGTTTGCATATGTTCTAGCGTTATTATTTTTAGTATTTAGGCCTCAAGGCTTATTTGGTGAGAAAATTATAGAAAGAGTTTAACAATGTTATATCGAGAAGTTGGTGAATTTAAAACCTCATATGCTCAGGATAGTCAAACCTTTCCAATAAAATTTGATAGGTATCGATATTATTTTGTTATTATAATTGGTTTATTATTTATACCATTTGTAATTAATGATTATTGGTCTAATGCAGTTTTTCTACCCTTTTTAATCTATGCTATTGCTGCCTTGGGTTTAAATATCTTGACTGGTTATTGTGGTCAAGTAAGTCTAGGCACTGGTGGATTTATGGCTGTGGGGGCATATGCATCTTATAAATTAATGACTGCTTTTCCTGATTTAAATATCTTTTTTGTAGTTATTTTATCAGGATTTGTAACTGCTTTTGTTGGCACCCTATTTGGGTTGCCAAGTTTAAGGATCAAAGGATTTTATTTAGCAGTTGCCACTTTAGCAGCTCAATTTTTCTTAATATGGCTATTTAATAAAGTAGGTTGGTTTTATAATTACTCTGCTACAGGCATGATAACTTCTCCAAGTAGAAGTGTTGGTGGTTTTTTTATTACAGGTTCAGAATCCTCGCCTGCAGCAAAATATCTTTTTTGTTTTATATTCGTTTTCTTATTAGCATGGGTTGCAAGAAACCTTACTAGGGGAAAAATTGGAAGAAGTTGGATGGCAATCAGGGATATGGACATTGCAGCTGAAATTATTGGTGTAAATCCCCTTGTTGCCAAGCTTTCTGCGTTTGCAGTTAGCTCTTTTTATGTAGGAATTGCTGGAGCATTATTTTTCTCTGTTTATTTAGGAGCCGTTGAACCAACTGAAGCTTTCAGTATACAAAAATCTTTTATTGTTTTATTTATGGTTATTATAGGGGGGTTAGGTTCTATTTTTGGGTCATTTGCGGGGGCTGCTTTTATGGTTTTATTACCAGTTGCTCTTAAAAATCTTTTAGTTTTGCAATTAGGATGGTCCGTAGATATTGCAGCTCATTTTGAATTTATAATCATTGGGGGATTAATTATATTTTTTCTTATAGTTGAACCTCATGGTTTAGCACAACTTTGGAATTTACTTAAACAAAAACTTAGAATTTGGCCATTTCCTTACTAAAATGAACAGATTTGACCGTAAATATTAAACAGCATATTGACTCTGGTTTAAGTAAAAGGTGTAATTAAAGGGTCAATTGACTATTTTAAAGAGAGGGAAAAATGAAATTTAAAAAGACAATTTTTTCTGCACTGGCAGTATTTTTTTTAGTGTCACCAGTATTAGCAGAATTAGTATTTCCATCATTAAGTTACCGAACTGGTCCCTATGGTCCAAATGGTATTCCTTTTGCAGATGGATATGAAGATTACTTCACACTCTTAAACGAGCGTGACGGAGGAATTGGTGGTGAACCAATTCGTGTTGTTAAATGTGAAACTGCGTATAATACAGAAAAGGGTGTAGAGTGTTATGAGTCTACAAAGGGAGAGGGCTCTTTAGTTTATCAACCACTTTCAACTGGAATTACATATCAACTTATTCCAAAGCTATCAGCTGACAACATTCCAATTCTATCTTCTGGATATGGAAGAACTTCTGGTAGAAATGGTAAGATCTTTAAGTGGGTATTTAATTTCCCTGGAACTTATTGGGACGCAGCAAGTGTTGCAACAAACCACGCAATGGACATGAGTGATGGTTCGTTAGATGGTAAAAAAATTGCTCTAGTGTATCATAACTCAGCATATGGCAAAGAACCCATTCGCACATTAGAAGCATTGAGTAAAAAACATAACTTTGAACTTACTCTTTTACCAGTTGATCATCCTGGTCAGGAACAGAAATCTCAATGGCTTCAAATTAGAAGAGAAAGACCTGATTATATCTTTATGTGGGGTTGGGGTGTAATGAATTCAGTTGCCATCCAAGAAGCTGCTAATATAAGATTTCCAATGGAGAACTTCATAGGAGTTTGGTGGTCTGGTTCTGAAAATGATGTTCTTCCTGCTGGTGAAGCAGCTCACGGATATAAATCACTTGCAATGCATGCACCTGGTGATAATTTCCCAGTTTATGATGACATGAGAAAGTATGTTATTGATAAGGGTTTAGGAGCCGGTGACGGATCAAATGTTGGTACAGTTTTATACAGCCGTGGAATGTATGCAGCCATTATGGCTACCGAGGCAGCAAAAGTTGCTCAGGAAATTCATGGTGTAAAAGCAATAACACCTACCATGATGCGCGATGGATTGGAAAACCTAGAAATGTCAGAAGAAAAAATGGCAGCTATAGGTATTCCTGGATTTTCACCAACATTTAAAGCAACATGTGAAAATCATGGTGGCCAAGGTTCCGCTGCTATTCAACAATGGGATGCAAAAAAAGGTACTTGGTCATTTATTACTGATTATATGCTTTCAGATCAAAGTGTAATAGAACCTTTGATACTTGCAGATAGCGCTCAATTTGCTGCAGAAAATAATATTAAAGAGCGTTGTAATTAATATTTATAAATAAATTGGGCCCGAAAATTTAAGGGCCCTTTTTTTTCATAGGAATTTTCGAATGTCACAAAGCAATGAAAAACTTCTAGAAGTAAGTAATATTGAAGTTGTCTACAATCATGTAATTCTGGTTTTAAAAGGTGTGAGTTTATCACTTTCAAAAGGTTCAATTGTTGCCTTATTAGGTGGAAATGGAGCAGGTAAAACTACTACTTTGAAAGCAATTTCAAATTTACTTCATTCTGAAAGAGGCGAAGTAACTAAGGGATCTATTACCTATCGAAATGAAAAAATAGAAAAACTCAATCCTTCAGATTTGGTCAAATCTGGCGTTATTCAAGTAATGGAGGGTAGGCATTGTTTTGAACATTTAACTGTTGAAGAAAACTTGATGACAGGAGCATATACTAGAAAAGAAAGTAAAAAGAAAATTTTGGAAGACTTAGAAATGGTTTATAATTATTTTCCAAGGTTAAAACAAAGGAGAAAAAGCCAAGCTGGTTATACTTCAGGTGGTGAACAGCAAATGTGTGCTATTGGCCGTGCTTTAATGTCTAAACCTGAAACTGTTTTACTAGATGAACCAAGTATGGGTTTAGCACCTCAATTAGTAGAAGAGATTTTTGAAATTGTTAAACAGTTAAATGAAAAAGAAGGAGTATCATTCCTTCTTGCTGAACAGAATACTAATGTTGCTTTAAGATTTGCTCATTTTGGTTATATTTTAGAGAGTGGAAGAGTTGTAATGGACGGGCCTGCTTCAGAATTAAGAGAAAATCCTGATGTGAAAGAATTCTATCTTGGTTTATCTGGTGATAAACGTAAATCCTATAGAGACGGTAGGTCTTATAGGCGGAGAAAACGTTGGCTAAATTAACTAGCAACTTTTTTACTAAAGAAGAAACCAGATCTCATGATGAAAGGATATCTTTCATCAATGTTTTTTTAACTGAGTTAATCGAAACTGCCAAAAGAAAAACATTAGGGTTCAAAGAAAATTTAGACAGTATTCATCCAAAAGATATCAAATCAATTGAAGATTTGCAAAAAATTCCAGTTTTACGTAAATCTGAACTTGCAAAAAAACAAAAATTATCTCCTCCATTTGGAGGTTTTGAAAGAACAGAAGAACAAAAAACAACTCATTTCTTTCAATCTCCTGGTCCTATATATGAACCAGGCACACGAGGAGTGGACTGGGGTCGGTTTGCTCCATTTTTATATGCAACTGGAGTAAGAAAAGGAATGGTGCTACAAAATTGTTTTTCTTATCACCTCACTCCAGCTGGAATGATGTTTGAAGAAGGAGCTCTTAAAATTGGAACAAAAGTAATTCCTTCTGGAACTGGTCAAACTGAATTACAAGCTAAAGCTGCGTCATTTTTAAAAACTGATGTATATGCTGGTACGCCAGACTTTCTTTTTAAGATTTTAGAAAAAGGTGATGAACTTAAAATTGATTTATCAAATATAAAAATTGCTTGTGTTGGAGGAGGCCCTTTATTTTCTAATACAAGAAAAGCATATTCTGAAAGAGGTATAAAATGTATGCAGTCTTATGCTACTGCAGATTTGGGGAATATTGCTCTTGAAACTATTGAAGACGAACCATTGATTGTAGACGAAGGAGTTATCGTAGAAATAGTATATCCAGGAACAGGTGAGCATGTAGAACTTGGTGAAATTGGTGAAGTATTAGTTACAAATTTAAATTTAGACTATCCACTCATTCGTTTTGCAACAGGAGACATGTCAGCCTTTGCCCCTGGAGAAAGTAAATGTGGGCGAACAAATACAAGAATTGTAGGTTGGAGAGGTAGAGCAGACCAAGCAGCTAAAGTAAAGGGTATGTTTTTGAGACCTGAGCAAATTAAAGAATTTATTTCTAGGCATCAAGAAATTACTAAAGTACGAGCAGAAATAAGTTTAGTAAATAATCAAGACGATTTAACAATAAAAATCGAAGTTGATTCAGATAATTCTAAGGATTATAATTTAAATCTAAGGGATATAATAAACTTAAGAGCTAAAATCATTAAAGTAAGTCCAAATACATTACCTAAAGATGGAATTATTATCGAAGATAAAAGATAGTAAGAAATTAACCAATTTTGGTTATTTTTTTTGGTAGTTTATTAAATTTTCCGGGCCGTTTTTCAATTTTTGCTTTAAAGGCCTCTTCTATTTCTTTCATATTAAACATAGAAGAATTCCACATTTTTATCCAATTTAATCCGTCCTCAGTACTATGGTCTCTTGAAAATTTAATAGCTTCTTTACATCCGTAAACTACCATAGGGGAATTACTAGATATTTCTTTGGCAAGATCAAATGCTGCTTTTAGCATATTTTTTTGATTTGGATATACATTATTTAAAAAGCCAGATAGGTTTGCTTCATTGGAATAAAAATTCCTTCCAGTGAAAGCTAGTTCACGAACTAATCCGTCTGGTATTAACTTTACTAGTCTTGGGAAAGTCCCAATATCTGCTACTAAGCCTAATTTAGTTTCCAAAATGCTAAAATGGCAATCTTTAGTTCCAAGACGAATATCGCTTGCACAAACAAGATCTAGTCCACCTCCAATGCAAGCTCCTTGAACTGCTGTTATAATTGGTATTCGACAGTCCTGTAGAATACTTAAGGCATTTTGTAAAATCTCAATATAATTTGTTAAAAGAATTGGTTTATTATTATCTTCTTTATTAATATTTATAAGATCTGATTGGAAAAGTGATAAATCTAGACCTGAGCAAAAATGTGGTCCCGTAGAACTAATAATTATTACTCTAATTTCTCCTTCTTGATTAATTTCAGATATAATTTTAGGGAATTCTTTCCAAAATTCAGTAGTCATAGAATTTCTTTTTTCAGGTCTATTTAGAATAATATGCGCAAGATGATTATCAAAATTTACATCAAAACAACTGTATTTTTTCATTTAATATTTCCATATGTATAATTAATGATATAATTATTGTTCATATTTTCTAAATTCGTAAAGGGTTATTTTAAAATTATTAAGCGAAAAATATTTATATTTAATAATAAGGAAAAACTAAATTATGAACGATGTAATAATAAGTGGGTATGCTAGAACTCCACTAGGAAGTTTTCAGGGTGAATTTTCTAAAATTACTGCTCCTATATTAGGAGGAGAGGCTATAAAAAAAGCAATTTTAGAGGCAGGAGTGAATTTTAAAGAAATTGAAGAAGTAATAATGGGATGCGTTTTACAAGCAGGGATAGGCCAGGCTCCAGCAAGGCAAGCTAGTTTTAATGCTGGGTTATCTAAATATATTCCAGCAGTTACCATCAATAAAATGTGTGGTTCTGGACTAAAAACCGTAATAATGGGATCTGAACAAATTAAAGCTGAAACAAATAATGTTTTGGTAACAGGTGGTATGGAAAGTATGACTAATGCTCCTTATCTCTCAAAAAACTTTAGAGATGGAGCAAGAATTGGACATACTAAAATGTATGACCACATGTTTTTAGATGGATTAGAGGATGCATATGATGAAGGTAGATTAATGGGATCGTTTGCTGAGGATTGTGCAAGAAACTATCAGTTTACGAGAATACAGCAGGACGAATATGCTATTAAATCCTTAGAAAATGCTTTAAATGCGCAGGAAATGGGACTTTTTACCGATGAAATTGCACCTGTTAAAGTTACAAAAAAGAATAAAGAAGAAATTTTAATTACTGAAGATCAACAACCCAAAAGAAGTAACCCAGAAAAAATTCCAACTTTGAGGCCTGCATTCTCGAATGACGGTACTGTAACAGCAGCTAATTCTTCTTCAATTTCAGATGGTGCTGCAGCATTAGTAATATGTTCTCAAAAATACGCAGATAAAAAAAATTTAAAAACAAAAGCTAAAATTAAAGGATATACTGGGCATGCACATGAACCAGGTTGGTTTACAACGGCTCCAATACCAGCAGCTAAAAAGTTATTAGAATTAATAAATTGGTCAATTGAAGAAGTTGATTTATGGGAAGTAAATGAAGCATTTGCAGTTGTTCCAATGGCATTTATGAGAGAGTTAAAAATATCTCGTGAAAAAATAAATGTAAATGGAGGAGCTTGTTCCCTTGGTCATCCAATAGGTGCTTCTGGAGCAAGGATATTAATTTCTTTAATCAATGCTCTAAAGCAGAGAGAGTTAAAAAAAGGAGTTGCAGCTATATGCATAGGTGGTGGTGAAGCGCTCGCTATAGCAATTGAAGTCGATTAAAATTATAAAACTATATTAATATTATAAATTGAAAGGTTAAGTTCATTATGTTTATGGGATCACTTGATTTTGGGCTTGCTGACGAATTGATAGCTTTAAGAGATCTGGCGAATCAATTTGCTACAAAAGAAATAAAAGGTATCGCCCACAAAATAGATCAGGAAAATGAATTTCCTAATAAACTTTGGGAAAAAATGGGAAATGCAGGTCTACTAGGAGTAACAGTATCAGAAGATTTTGGGGGATCAGGGTTAGGTTACTTAGCACACTGTATAATTGTAGAAGAAATAAGCCGTGCCTCAGCATCTGTAGGTCTTTCATACGGCGCTCATTCTAATCTTTGTGTCAATCAGGTTTTTCGATGTGGAAATGAGTTTCAAAAAGAGAAGTTTTTGCCTGATTTAATATCTGGGAAAAAAGTTGGTTCTCTTGCTATGTCAGAGGTAAGTGCAGGTTCTGATGTTGTTTCAATGAAATTAAATGCACAGAAAAGGAATGATCGTTTTATTTTAAATGGAAATAAAATGTGGATAACTAATGGTCCAGACGCTGAAACATTAATTGTTTATGCAAAAAGTGATCAAGATTTAGGCTCAAGAGGGATTACTGCTTTTATTATTGAAAAGGAAATGAATGGTTTTCGTACTGAAAAAAAATTGGATAAATTAGGAATGAGAGGGTCAAATACTTGTGAATTAGTTTTTGAAAATTGTGAGGTACCTTTTGAAAACATTCTTGGGGAAGAAGGAAAAGGAGTAGAGGTTTTAATGTCCGGTTTAGATTATGAAAGAGTTGTTTTAGCTGCTGGACCCCTAGGTATTATGGCTTCTGCACTTGATACGGTTGTACCATATTTACATGAACGTAAACAATTTGGACAGTCAATTGGAAACTTTCAGCTGATGCAAGCCAAATTAGCAGATATGTATACTACATTTAATGCATGTAAATCTTATGTATATCGTGTTGCTGAAGCATGTGATAGGGGTAAAATTACAAGAAAAGACTCTGCAGGATGTATTCTTTATTCTGCAGAAAAAGCAACACAGATTGCCTTAGATGCTATTCAATGCCTTGGTGGGAACGGTTATACAAATGATTATCCAACTGGAAGACTTCTAAGAGATGCAAAGCTTTATGAAATAGGAGCTGGTACTTCTGAAATAAGAAGAATTTTAATTGGCCGTGAAATTTTTGAAGAATCAAAATAATATTTGAAAACTTTTATATAAAATATGTGGGATCGAAAATTAAATTATAAGGAGTTATATAATAAATTTAAGTGGGATATCCCAAATTATTATAATATTGGTCACGATATTTGTGAGAAATGGTCAAAAAAAACACCTAAAAATCCAGCCATTATTGATTTGTTACCTTCAGGAAAAATTAATACTACTAATTTTGAAGAATTAAATATTTATTCAAATAAAGTTGCAAACTATTTAAAAAAATTTGGTTTAAATAAATCTGATAGGGTAGGTATATTATTACCTCAATCATTAGAATGTATAGTTTCTCATATTTCAGTTTTTAAGATAGGTGGTATATCAGTCCCCCTTTTTTTATTGTTTGGACCAGTTTCATTAGAACACCGTATTTTTGATGCTCAAATTAAAACTGTTATTACAGATGAGAGAGGTGCAAAAAAACTTAGAAGTATGAGAAATGATATTCAAAAAGAATTAGTTATTTTTACTATTGAAGGTAGTATTAATAAATTAAATAGTCTTACAATAAATTTTTCAGAAATTAATGTATCAAGTAATTTTATTGGAGAACCAACTAATTCAGAAGACCCAGCGCTACTTCTTTATACCTCTGGAACAACAGGTCCACCTAAAGGTGTTTTACATGCTCATCGCGTTTTACTAGGCCATTTGCCTGCATTTAATTTTTTTCTTGATTTATTTTCAACCTATAAAAATGAAACTTATAACCTTTTGTGGACGCCAGCAGATTGGGCATGGATTGGTGGTTTATTGAATATATTGTTTTGTTCACTACATCATGGAGTACCTGTTTTAGCTTATAGGTTTGAGAAATTTGATGCATTAAAAGCTATTCAATTAATCTCAGATTTTAAAGTAACAGGTTCTTTTTTACCACCTACTGCCTTAAAAATGCTAAGGTCTGCAATACCAAAAAAAACATCAAAAAAATTATATTTAAAATCAGTTGCTAGTGGTGGAGAACCTTTAGGAACAGAACTTCTTGATTGGGGCAGAAAAGTATTAGGAGTCAATATTAATGAAATTTATGGCCAAACCGAGTGTAATTTAGTACTTTCATCTTGTTCTAAAATAATGAAACCAAGACCTGGAATTGCAGGGCCACCAGTCCCTGGGAATATAGTTAGTATAGTCAATCAAAATGGAATTCAGTGTAAAAAAGGTGAATTGGGCGCAATTGCTATAAAAAAAGGCTCACCACAAATGTTTTTAAGATATTGGAACAATAATAATGCAACAAAAGACAAATATATTAACGATTGGATGATAACAGGTGATAAAGGAATAATAGAAAAAGATAATTGGATAAGATTTATAGCAAGAGATGATGATGTTATAACATCATCAGGATATAGAATTGGTCCTGGACCAATTGAAGATTGTTTAATGAAACATCCTTCTGTTAGTATGGCTGCCGTAATTGGTATAGAAGACTCACTTAGAACACAAATTATAAAGGCATTTATAGTATTAAATAAAGGATATATAGAAAGTGATAATTTAAAATTAGAATTACAGTCTTTTATTAGTGAAAAATTATCTGCTCATGAGTATCCTAGAGAAGTTGAAGTTGTAAAAAAACTACCAACTACTAGTACTGGAAAAATCTTAAGAAGAAATCTAAGAAATAAAAATTAATATTCTATTTTAAAAATTGCATTAGTTTTTTATTTAAAATTTTCGGTATTTCTTCTGGAATAAAATGGTGGCAATTTAGAGATTCTCCTATAACAACTTTTTTCGAATATTTTTGCCAAATTTCAATTGGATTAAAGCACTTATTTATCAAACCATGTTTACCCCATAAGACCTGAATAGGAATATCTATTTTTTTCTCAAGATCTTCCCTATCATGAATTAAATCAATACTGGAGCTTGCTCTATAATCTTCACAAGTAGAATGAATGGTTTCTGGGTTATCAAATTTTTCCAAATATGATTTAAATTTTTTGTCAAAGTTAAATCCACCTGACCACTTGTTAAGACAATTATTTAACCATAAAGATGCATTATTTTGGATTAATTTTTCTGGTAATGGATAATTTTGTATTAAAAAAAACCAATGGAAATAACCAAAAGAAAATTCTTTATTAGTGGCTTCATACATATCTAAAGTAGGACAAATATCCAGAACTGTCATTTTATTCACTCTTTTAGGAAAGTCTCTACTTAATCTATGAGCTACTCTTCCACCTCTATCATGGCCTACAACTGAAAAATTATCATATCTTAAAAAATCCATTATTTTAATAAGATCTTTGGCCATTGCTCGTTTTGAATAATTTGAGTGATCTGGTAATCCTTTTGGTTTTGCGGATTCACCATATCCTCTTAAATCAGGAATAATTGTTGTATACTTTTCGGACAAAATAAAAGCAGTTTCCTCCCACATTAAACTATATTGTGGATAGCCATGCAGTAAAAGTACAGGAGGTCCACTACCTCTAGAGTAAAAAATGATTTTACCAATTTCTGTTTCGATAAAATTTTTTTTATAGCCATCAATCATTAGTATATAATCATTAGTAGATTAAATTTTAAATTCATATAAAATATACATTATTTTAATAATCTTTAAACGGAAATTTAAATATAAACGGTGATCAAATTTCTAATAATTATGATAAAGGTAGGTTAGATTTACCCTTTGTAGGAATTTCTACATTTGCCAAAAGAGAATATATAAAAAATTGGGATAGTTTTGAGGCTGACGTTGCTATTATTGGAGCACCTTTTGATTTTGGCACTCAATTTAGGCCTGGAGCAAGATTTGGACCTCGTGCTGTAAGGGAGGCATCTACCTTATTTTCATTTGGACATGCTGGAGCTTATGATCATGAAGATAAAAAAACTTACTTGGATAAAACCGTGAAAATAGTGGATCTTGGAGATGCTGATATTATTCATACTGATACAAACAAGAGCCACAAAAATATTTGTACAGCTGTTAAAACTGCTCTTAATGCAGGTAGTTTACCAGTAATAATTGGAGGAGATCATTCTATAAACATACCCTGTATTGAAGCATTTAAGGATGAAAATTCTTTTCACATACTTCAAATCGATGCGCATTTGGATTTTGTAGATGAAAGACATGGAGTAAGGTTTGGGCATGGTAATCCTATGAGAAGAGCCGCAGAAAAAGACTATGTAACTGGTTTAACTCAAGTTGGGATTAGAAATGTATCATCAACTTCAAAAGAAGGCTATGAAACAGCAAAAAAAATGGGAAGTGATATTATTTCAGTGAGACAAGCAAGAAAAATTGGTATGAATAATGTTGCAAATAGAATTCCAAAAGGTGAACGTCTTTACGTAACAATAGACATAGATGCTTTTTGCCCATCAATTGCTCCAGGAACAGGAACACCTAGTCATGGTGGGTTTTTATATTATGAAGTTTTAGAACTTCTTCAAAATATTACACTACAGAACCATATAGTTGGCATAGATATAGTTGAGGTAGCTCCTGATTATGATCCTACTGACAGTACAGCTATATTAGCTGCACAAATTTTGTTAAACTTCTTAGGGTTTATTTTTTCTAATTCTGTTGAGTAATTAAAAATTTTATTTTATATATTACTCTATTGTTATTTTAAATTTTAATAGTTTTTTTTTCTTTTATGTGAAACAAAAATCTTATCAATTACTTTTTGATTACTTCTTGAATTTTTGATTGAGAATAAATCAGTAGCATCATTTTTTTTTATTGCATTAGCAAAAGCCTCTATTTGTAATCTATATTGATTAGTTTCTCCAAAACGAAAATTTACTTTCTCATTATTACCAGATTTAGTAAGTGAAACTATAGCGTCACCATATAATCTTGAATTAAATGGAGAAAATACTTCTATTTTACCTTTTTTTCCATGAAATACCATTTTTTGGTTTAAAGACATTTGTGTGCTTACATAAAAGCTCAGATCAAAATTTTTAAAATTAGCCTCAACACTTGCATAAATATCGGTTTTGAATTTTTTATCATAGTGAATTTTTGATCGTACACTGATTGGTTCTTGTTCTGTAACCATTCTGGTTGTTACTATTGGGTAAACCCCAATATCAGGAAGAACTCCACCACCTAATTCAGGTATGTTTCTCATATTTTTTGGATCCATATTAAAATATGTAAAACAACCCTGAACATGTCTCAAATCTCCAATTTTACCACTTAAAATTAATTCTTTTACTTTTTTCCACTGAGGATGGTAATAAACCATAAAGGCCTCAGAAAATATTTTCTTAGATTTCCTTCTTTCAAAGATTATTTTATCTATATCTTTTCTGTTTAAAGCTATTGGTTTTTCACATAAAACGTGTTTTTTCGCTCTCAAGCTTTTTATAGACCACTCGACATGTTGTGAAGTTGGTAGTGGTATATATATAGCATCTATTTTTTGGAAATTTAATAAATCAGAATAAGAACCAAAGAATTCCTGAATTCCAAACCGTCTTGCTATATTTTTTGCTTTTTGTATGTCTCTACTGGCAATTCCAGTAATAATTGAATTTTTTGATTCTAAAATTGCTGGTATTACTTGTTCAATAGCAATATTAGCAGATGAAAGAACTCCCCATTTTATCATTAAAAACCTCTAAAATTTTTTATTGAAATATTTATTTAATAAGTTGGTACAAGCGTTTTCAATTAGCATTGCAACAGTCTCAAAATCATTTGTATAATAAGGGTCAGGTAAGTTTTTATCTTTCAAGTTGGATAAATCTAGAAGAAGTATAACAGGTGTTTTGGAATGCTTTGGTCTAATTTTTTCAATATCAAACAAATTACTTTTATCCATTCCTATTATTAAATCAAAATTATTAAAATCATTGGATTGGATTTGTCGTGCTTTTTGAGAATGAATTTCCCAACCTTTAGTTTTTGCAATATTCTGAGCTCTTTGATCAGGTGATTTATTCAAATGCCAATTTTCAGTTCCTGCACTGTCCACAATTATTGATAAAGATTTTTTGGTTGCCATGAATTCTAGAGCCCCTTGAGCCATAGGAGAGCGACAGATATTACCAAGACAAACCATCAAAATATTAAAATTACTTTTATTTACTTTCCTTTCCAATTAGGTTTCCTTTTTTCTACAAATGCTTTCTGACCTTCCAACAAATCTTCAGATCCGTATAATTTATCAATAGTTAAAAATTGTCTTTTTGTTATTTTATTTAAAACTTCTTGAAACTTGGCTGCTTCAGCTTCTCTTACAACCTCTTTTATAGCAGACATGACTAAAGGAGGTCCACTGGCGATATCTTTGGCCATTTTAATTGCATTTTGAATTAATTTTTTTTGAGGAATAATGTGATTAATAAGTCCCCATTTTGCTGCTTCTTCTGCACTAATCCAACGGCCAGTCATTAACATTTCCATAGCTATATGATAAGGAATACGTTTTGGTAGTTTGATGGATGCAGCATCTGCTACTGTACCTGAATTAATTTCAGGAAGAGCAAATGTAGCCGTCTCAGCAGCTAAAATAATATCACAAGACAAAGCGATTTCTAATCCACCACCGCAACAAATGCCATTAACGGCTGCAATTACTGGCTTATTCATATTTGGAAGCTCTTGCAGCCCACCAAATCCACCAACACCATAGTCACCGTCAACAGCATCGCCTTCCGATGCAGCTTTTAAATCCCACCCAGGACAAAAAAACTTTTCTCCAGATGAAGTTAGAACTCCAACTCTTAATTTATTATCATCTCTAAAGGATTTAAAAATATCGCCCATTATCCTACTTGTTTTAAGATCGACAGCATTAGCTTTTGGTCTATCAATTGTGATTATTAATATCTTACCATTAGTTGTTGTCCTGATAGGACCATCTTCAAGATTAAATAAGGAAATAGTATTTTTTTTCATGAGAACCTCAGGTGTTACTTTTTTATAGAAATTAATGCATCTGCTGCATAGGCATTGTGTGGTGTTATAATAAGAGGATTAATCTCGATTTCTTCTATATATTTTTTATTTTTTTCAATAAGTGTGGATATTTTTATAATAACTTCAATAGTCTTTTCTAAATTTGCTTTTGGAAGACCTCGGTATCCTTCAAAAATGGGATAAATATCCAAAGCTTTTAGAGCGTGTTTAATAGAATTTTTAGTTAGGGGTAAAATAATTAAGTTATGAGAATGTTTAGTTCTTGAGAATAATTCACTATAAACACCACCTTGTGCTATAGTTAAGGCCGTCAAACCTGTTGCATCTCTTGTAAAACCAATTAATAATTCTAAACTGATAGGTTCAATCATTTCTTCAATTAATACTTCTCCTTTTATTTTTTCTTTGACTTTAATTAGCTCTTTTTTAGATTTGATATTAAGAAAAACTAATCCTTCATCAGTTTTATGATGGCTGCCAGTACCTTTTAAAACTATAGGATATTTTAATTTTTTTATTGAATAATCGGTTTCTTTTAATTTAGATGTACTAGAGACAATAGATCTAGGAATGGGTACCCCTAAGCTTTTAAGTATTTTTTTTGAATCTATTTCTTGTAAAACTTTCTTATTTTTTCTGGGAGTTTTTTCTTTGTATAATATTTCAGTAAATTCTACTAATTTAGCATATAAATAACTTTTATATGCAATTTCTAATGATCTAAGTCCAACTTTCAGTCCACACAAGGGAAGAATTTGGTTTTGTACAAAGACTTCTGCCAACTCTTCTGTCATGCTTTCACTAAGCGATGATATTACTGCAATTTTAGCTTTAGTTTTGTTCTTTGCATTAATTATAGCTTTAATTCCGCAGTCAAAACTACTTGGATCACATCTGTCATGCCTAGGAACATCAAAAACAAAAATAATTAGATCTTTTGTATTTTCACAAATTGATATAAAAAGTTTATTCATTTTTTCTTGATTACCCCATATGAAAGTATGGTAATCAAGTGGATTACTTATTTTAACAAGGTTGCCTAATAATTGACGAATGTTGGCTGACTTTGCTTTTGAAAATTTTGGAAATTTTAATGATGTATGCGCGCATAGGTCTGAAACTAAGCTTGCTTCTCCACCAGAACAACTTACTGAAACTAAACTATTATTTTCAAGTCTACCATTGAAATTTAATACTTTTAGACTTTCTAGAAAAATCTCTAAATCATCTACTTCTATTATTCCAAGTCTCTTTAGAAAGGCGGAAGAAATATCAGAATCTCCAGTTATAGAAGCAGTATGAGAAAAACTCTGTTTTTTACTCAAATCTGTTTTGCCTGATTTTAGAACGATTATAGGTATATTATGTTGCAGTGCAACAAAGGCCATTTGTTCAAATTTCCTTATATCCTTAAAACCTTCTATATATATACCAATTGCTGTTACTCTTTTATCATTAATCATTGCTAGTCCAAGATCTGAAATATCAATTTTTTCTTGATTTCCAGTTGTTAAAACATAGGCAATTGGAGTGCTTCTAGAATGCATTGTAAGATTTATTGCTATATTAGATGATTGTGCAATAATCGCCACACCCGTTTCTACTTCTTTACCCCCATGTTGGTCCGGCCACATATAGACATGATCTAAATAATTTATAAAACCATAACAATTGGGTCCCAAGAATGGCATATTTTGAGAAACTTTTGAAAGGTTTTCTTGTAATTTTTTTCCAGTGTTATCTACCTCAGAAAAGCCTGCTGCAAAACAAGTTGCTCCACCGCAACCAATATGGTTTAATTTTTCTAAGATTTCAGAAGTCTTATTTCTATTTACACCTATAAATGCAGCGTCTGGCACACCTGGTAATTCAGAAATATCATTATAACATTTATAACCAGCAATAGTTTTTCTAGACGGGTTTACAGGCCATACTTCTCCTTTGAAGCTGGAATGTTTAATTTGGGTTACAACATTTTCAACCCACAATCCACCAAATAGTACAATCGATTTTGGTTGTAATAATCTCTTGAGGTTATAAGAAGTCATTAATTCTCAAAGGGCCTAAGCAGTGATCTTGATATAATATGACGCTGAATTTCTGATGTTCCTTCCCAAATTCTCTCAAGCCTAGCATCTCTCCAAATTCTCTCAAGTGGAAGTTCCGTCATTAGTCCCATACCACCGTGAATTTGAATTGCTTCATCAGAAACCATAGCTAACATCTCAGAAGCTTTTAGTTTTGCCATTGCCATATCAGAGTCTGTAGCAATTCCTTGATCATATTTCCAACCTGCTTCTAAAATTAATAATTCAGCAGCTTTAAGTTCCGTAGCCATATCTGATAATTTAAAAGAAGTACCTTGGAATTTACCAATCGTTTGTCCAAACTGTTGCCTAGTTGCAGCCCATTCTATAGCGTGACCAAAAGCTCTTTCGGCTCTTCCAAGACAAGTAGCTCCAACCTGTAATCTAGTTGCCCCCAACCATTTATTAGCTACTTCAAATCCTTTATGCACTTCTCCAAGTACAGATTCCTTTGGTATTTTTACATCTGAAAATTCTAATATTGAATTCGTATATCCTTTATGAGAAACATTTTCATATCCTTCTCTAATGCTGAAACCTGGAGTACCTTTATCTACAAAAAACGCAGTAATCAATTTTTTTGGCCCTTTTTTAGTTTCTTCAACACCTGAAGCCATAAAAGCAATAGTGAAATCGGCAATATCTGCATGGCTAATGAAATGTTTTGTCCCATTTAATAACCAATCCCCAGTTGGAGTTTGTTTAGCAGATGCAGTCATACCTCTCAAATCAGAACCTGCATTAGGTTCAGTCATTGCCAAGCAATCCCACTTTTTACCTTCTATACATGGTTTTAAATATTTTTCTTTTTGATCCTTAGTTCCTGCACATAAAATATTTGACGGTCTTGCAACACAAGTCCAATGTAAAGCATAATTAGCTTTTCCTAATTCTTTTTCGTAAAGAAGCCAGGTTAAAGTATCTAATCCACCTCCACCATATTCTAGGGGTATATTGGCTGCATAAATACCAGCTTTTATTGCCTTAGCTTGAATTTCTTTAATAACTTCTATTGGCAAGTGACCAGTTTTTTCTACTTGTTCTTCATGAGGAAATAACTCTGATTCCACAAATTTTTTTGTTGTATGAATTATGAGTTTTTGTTCTTCACTCAAGCTAAATTCCATATATTATCTCCAATATAACTCTAGGGACTACTTTTCAATCTCGCTTTTTTTATTAATTTGCCTGCTCCATAATTATTTTTTTCTAAGGCCTTTTGAATCTCAACTAAATTTTTATCTCGGATTTGTTCTAGATCAGTAACGCTTAATCCTTTTGCTTGTTCATCAGACTGATTAGTAATGAGCTCAATGAGCTCATTATTGAATTCAGGTACGTCCATAAGTTTAGTCCATGGCCATGATAAACATGGTCCAAAATGCTCTAAAAACTGGCGCATTCCACCTCCTCCAGCTGCTGTTCTATAAGTTTGGAAAACCCCCATTTGTGCATACCGCAGACCAAATCCATAGCGAACAATATCATCAAGTTCTTTGGTAGTACAAATACCATCTTTGATAAGCCAAAGAGATTCTCTCCAAATAGCCTCTAATAGCCTATCAGCAACAAATGCTTCTATTTCTTTTTTTAAATGAATGGGTTTCATATTAATAGAATTTAAAAAATAAATTACTTTTTTTATTGATTGATGATTTGTTTTATTTCCACCCACTACTTCCACCAACGGTATGAGATAAACAGGGTTAAATGGATGTGTAACGATCAATCTTTCGGGATTTTTCATTCCACATTGCAAATCTGTTGGTTTAATTCCTGAAGTAGATGAAGCAATAATTGTTTGATTTGAACAAACCTCTTCTACATTTTTATATATCTTTTTTTTGGTCTCTAATCTTTCAGGAACACTTTCGATAATTAAGTCTGAATTTTCAATAGCAGGTAAAATTTCATTGAAAAATTCAAAATTTCTAAAATTTATTTTTTTTTGGGGGAATAGATTTTTATAAGCTTTTTTTGTATTTTTGATTACTGTTTCTAGTCTGGTTTCTGGATAAGGAGTAGGATCATATATTTTAACTCTTATTTCGTTAACTAACAATCTAGCAACCCATCCTGCACCAATAGTTCCACATCCAATACAAGCAATATTATTGATTTTATTATTCAATTTGGGGCTCTTTTTTTGAGGTTAAGTTTTTTTCTTACTTCATGAGGTTTGAGGATTTTACCTCCCAAATTTTCAATGATTTTTACCGCTTTTTCCACCAAAGACTTATTAGTAGCGAGAGTTCCTTTAGAAAGCATCAAATTATCTTCTAAACCAACCCTTACATTTCCACCTGCAATCACTGCTGCTGCCACATAAGGCATTTGATTTTTACCAAGCGAAAATGCTGACCAAGTCCAGTTTTGAGGAACATTATTTACCATAGCAAGGAATGTATTTAAATCATTTGGAGCTCCCCAAGGAATTCCCATACATAGTTGAATAAGGGCAGGACTTTCTAAGATACCCTTTGATACTAATTCTTTCGCATACCATAGATGTCCTGTATCAAATGCTTCAATTTCGGGAATAACTCCTAAATCAGTTATAAGTTTTCCCATTTTTTCTAACATCCCAGGAGTATTTGTCATCACATAATCAGCTTCTGCAAAATTCATAGTACCGCAATCTAGTGTACATATTTCAGGTAAACAAACTGCTACGTGTTCTATTCTTTCCTCTGCTCCAATCATATCAGTACTTTTACTTAATTTTAAAGGATTAGAGGTTGGCCCAAAAACCATATCCCCCCCCATTCCAGCAGTTAGATTTAGAACTACATCAGTATCAGATTCTCTTATTCTTTCAGTAACTTCTTTGTAATATTCTAACTTTCTTGATGGATTTCCTGTTTTAGGATCTCTAACATGACAATGGACTATTGCAGCGCCTGACTTAGCTGCAAAAATAGCATCTTCGGCAATCTCTTTTGGTGATCTGGGAACAAATTTACTTTTTTCTTGAGTACTTCCAGACCCAGTTAAAGCACAAGTAATAAAAACTTCAGCATTCATATTTAAAGGCATAACATTATTCCTTATGATTTAAGTGCTAATATTCATTTTCAAGAATTTCTAGTATTGAAGGTCTATTGTTTTTAATTGCTATATCTAGAGTTCTAACTAGATTATTTCTATTAATCAAACCATAATATTTTAAGTTAAATGATTTTGCTTGTAGTTCAAAGTTTGGTGGTTTTAAATCTACACCAATAGGATTTATGTCTTCAGAAAACATATAATCCTTTATTTCTTTATAACCGTAATTATTCCAAATTATAAAAATTACAGGGACTATTTCATCAGAAGCAGTCATCAACTCACTTAGAGAAAATTGCACACCTCCATCTCCTACAATACAAATTACTGGTGTATTTGGTCGAGCTAATTTAGCACCTATAGATGCAGGGGGGGCATATCCAAGAGTACCATATCCTGTTGCTGAATTGAACCATTTTCCTCCTTTAGTTATATTAGTAAAAAGATTCCCAGCGTATACTGGTTGAGTGCTGTCACCAACCAATATTGCGTTGGGAAAATTAATTGAAATGGTTGAGATTAAACTTAATGGTAATTTTAATTTAGGTTCAATTTCCTTTAAACATTGATTCCTAATTTTTTCTGCCTTTTTGGGTGTTTGTAATAACAACTTATTATAGTTTTTGTTAAACTTTAAAATTTCAGACAATTTTTTGCAAAAAAGAATTGCATTACTTCTAATTGCTAATTGAGGTTTTATATTTTTAAATAATTGATCTTTACTTATGTCAATCCGAATTAATTTTTTTAATTTAGGAAAATTACCATCCTTATACATATCATAATCTGTTTCCCCAAATTCTGTTCCAATAGCAAGTATTATGTCTGCTTTTTTTAGTTCCTTCCTTATTGTTTTAAGAGTTGGGCTAGCTGGAATGCACATAGAATGATCTCCAAGCAAACCTCTTGCGTTTATTGTTGTAATTACATAAGCATTTATCTTTTCTAATATCTTTAATATGTATGGATCACATTTTTTTGCACCACCCCCAAGTAGAAAAATTGGATATTTAGCATTAGCAATGTAATTTGCAATTTCTTTGATTTTTTTTCCGGGTGCTTTAATAATTTTTTTCTTAATAGAAATAATAGGTTTTTTAAAATTTTTGTATTTATAATTAAGCACATTAATTGGAATTTCTAAGTGAACAGGTCCGGGCCTTTCTTCAAGCATTTTAATAAAGGATTTTTTAATTGCTGGAATTAGATCATTTGCCTTTTTAACTATTATGGAACTAATAGCTATCTTTTTTAATAGCTTCTGTTGATGTGGTAGTTCGTGAAGAAAACCTGATTGATTATCTTTTTGATTATAAGGATTAACAGAAGAAATAATTAACATGGGAATAGAATCTGCTCTAGCTTGAGCCATTGCTGTTAATATATTTGTAAGACCTGGACCAGTTATTACTAGACATACTCCAGGCTTACCACTTGCCCTAAAATATCCATCAGCCATAAAACCTGCACCTTGTTCATGACGTGGAGTAATATGTCTAATATTTGTTTTTTTAATACCTCGATAAATTTCAACCGTATGTACTCCAGGTATTCCAAAAATAATGTCAACGCCTAATTCTTCTAATAAAGGTAATAAAACGCTTCCAACTGTAAAATTTTTATTATCAATATTTTTCTTTATCATTGAATAATTCTAAATTAATTTTTTTACATATTCATTTATTCTATCACATGCTTTTTCTAAATCTTTGTCTGGAACGGTTAAACTTAATCTTACATAACCTTTTCCATTAGGACCAAAAGAAGATCCAGGCATAACAGCAACACCCTTATTATGAAGAAGTTGCCAAGCAAATTGCTCATCACTTAAATTTTCAAGTTCTAATTTTATGAGAATAAACATACCAGATTTAGGCATAATTGGATGAATGTTTTTTGTTTTAGTAAGTTTTTTGCAAACTAACTTAGCCCTTCTCTCATAATCGGTTTTCATTTTAATCGCGATTTTACTTTTATTAGAAATAGCATAGGCAGTCATATCTGCGATAAATGGTTGATTACCAAACAACATAGTTTCTGCTAGAGGTAACATTTTATTAATAACTTCTTCAGATGCAAAAACCCATCCTGATCGAAAACCTGGCGATGCATGGCTTTTTGAAATTGAAGATACAACTATTGTTCTTTTAGCTAATCTCTTTATCTCAAGAGGAGAAACAAAATCATCATTAAAAGCCAGCTCTTCGTAGACTTCATCAGAAATGATCCATAAATTATATTTTTCAATAATATTAACTAATTTCGATAAATCTTTTTTTCTTAAAACACCTCCAGTAGGATTATGGGGATAATTAAGTAGTATGGCTTTACTATTTGAGGATATTCTCTTTATAAGGTCATTTTCTTGTAATGAAAAATTATATTCTTCACGTAAAGGGATTGGAATTAAGGTTGCTCCTGACGATTTAATTATTCCTTCATAAGTAGCGTAGTATGGATCTCCCACTAGAACTTCATCTTTTTCTTCAACTAAGGTCATGATTGATGCGAAGAGAGCAGTTTGTGTTCCTGGCAGACATAAAAAATTATTTCTTGAAACTTTTGAAGAAGTTCTTTTTTGATATTTTTTTACAAGTGCGTCGAGTAAAATATCTTCACCTCTGCCATTTGAATATTTAGTTCTACCAGCCTTCATTGATTCATAACATTTTTCTATTAATTTTTTTGAAGGAGGTTGGTCAGGTTCACCTATAGTGAGTTCAATAATATCTGAATTATTTTTTTTTAACTTTCTAGCTTCTAAATGTAATACCCATTTATCCGATCCAAGTTCAGAAATTCGATCTGTTAATTTTGAAAATTTCATGTTTGAAATTCTACCCTATTTAAATTAAAAAAAGTTAAAGATTTTTTAAATAATAAAAAGCAATACAAATTATTTATTTTCTTTGTCTTTATTTACAATTTTTTCTAGTGACTTAATACTACTTGCTGCTAACAATGTAAGAAGTATATACAATAAAGCAGCCGTATTAAAGGGTTCAAAAGGAAGGAAACTTTGGGCTTGGAATTCCCTCATTCTTTGCGTTATGTCTCTAACTGATAATATAGAAACAAGAGAAGTATCCTTTAGCATTGCTATAAACTCATTACCCAAAGCTGGTAAAACAATTGCAATTGCTTGAGGTAATATAATTAATCTAGCAATATAAAGTTCTTTTAAACCTAAAGTTCTTGCTGCCTCTATTTGGCCTTTTGGGACTGCCTCTATTCCAGCTCTAAAAATTTCTGCCATGTATGCAGAATAACCTATTCCAATTGCTATTATTCCGCGTGTCATCATTTGCATATCTATATAACCCCCTGAGGCACTCTTAATTGCACCTGCTAAAGGTAAACCTATGTATAAGATAATTACCAACATTGGTACACCTCGTATGGTATCTACAAAAAAATCTGAAAAGATAGCTAATGGATGCATTTTGGTTAATCGACCAATCAAGACTATTAAGACAAAAAAGAAGCCTACTATTGTTGAGAAAATTGCTAAGTTTTTATCTTCAGAGGGTAAATAATTTGTTTCCCATATTATCTGATATTTTTTATTAAAATTGGAAGATATTAGAATTGCTGAAACTTTACCCTTTTCAAAAAGATCAATAGCTTGCTCAGTCGTTTTTATAGATCTAATTTTAAATGGTTTCTTTGGTTTTTGAGATAAAAAATCTCCATATCTTACTTGATCTGAAATAGTTTGTGGTGTTCCAGAAACTATACCTATTTTCCCTTCTAAACTTCCATAAAGAGAAACAAATTGATGAGGCTTTGAAAAGCTATAAATTCCTAATGATATTAAAATAAAACCTAAAAGAATATATATTAAGGAGGCATTATTGTTTGGTTTTAATTTACTTAATAGAGCCCAAAATAATCCCAAAATACTTGCTAAGGTGTAGGCAAAAAATGCAGCTCTCAGTGTAATTGCTAAACCTAATGAAAAGCCAGCATGTGCAATCATTATAACGTAAAAAGCGATTATAAAACCTGTAAAACCTGTAATAAAAATTAAAAATTTACCAATTGAAGAATTGAGAGTACTTTTTAAAAATATTAGATAAGACAAAAATAATAATGAAATAAAGCCATAAATTAAAAAACACTGTCTTACTCTATTTATAATAAAATTCTGGAAGGATGTTTCTAAAACAAAACTTTGGTTTTCCATAATTATCCAGTCTGTAGTCCTAGCATCAAAAGAATTGACAGCTACTGAGATAATATATGGATTTAATACTGATAGATTTATAATAATAAATATTAATACAATTTTTATTAATAAAAATATAAATGCAGTTCGATAGCTTGTTTCCCTTTCTTTAATTTCTACATCCAGCCTGATGCTTTTGTATAATTTAAGGGAAACAACAAATCCAAAAATTCCAATTAGTGCTAAAAGCAAGAAAGCTAAAAGTAAAGATAAAGCATTATCTTCTATACCTAAAATTGATTTTAGAGCTTTGCCATAATTCCTAGATATTGCCATGAAATATATAATAAATGGCAGAAAAAAAATAAATATCAGATTACTTACTCTGATACTTCTTAACCAGTTAAGAAAATAAATCATGGATAATTTTGAAAGTGCCCCACAAAAATGAGACACTTATATTTTATATACAAAATTGATTAGAATTTTAATTTGGCCACCACTTTACAATTAAATTGTCTAGTGTGCCATCTGCTTTTATTGCAGCTAGACCTTCATTGAAAGCATCTTGTAAACTATCTCCTTCTTGAAATACTAAACCAAGAGGATCAGATGATAAGCCAGTAATTCCTACTGCCAGCTCGCCGGCGAATTCCTGCTCATATGCTGCAGCGGATGTACTATCAATAATTACGCCGTCTACATCTCCATTTTGTAATGCTAGAACTGCTGGTGGAAAATCATCAAACAATTTTAAATTATCTCTACCTACTAATTTTTCACCCAGCTCTGCATTAGTTGTTCCTTTTTGAGATGCTAAGCTTAAACTACCTGATTTATAGTCTTCAATGCTTGAACCTTTATTTTCAACTCGCATTAAAATACCTTGCTGTACAATTATATATGGATCTGAAAAGTCTACAATTTTGTCTCTTTCATCTGTTATTGTTACCCCAGATACTACCATGTCAAATTGCTTGTTTGCTAATGCAGCAAATATACCATCCCAAGCTGTAGTTACCCAGTTTGGCTTACAATTTATCTTCTTACAAATTTCAGCTACAACATCAACATCAAAACCTACTACTTCACCGGTATTTGGATCTATTGACTCGTGTGGTGGATAGGTGGTGTCAGAACCAATATCTAAAATTCGACCGCCTAAATCAGTTGAAAATACTGGTGTTGCAATGAGTATTGCAAATAAAACTTTTATAAAATTTTTTAACATTTAATCTCCCCTTAATTATTTTAAATTGCATACTATCTTTTGAATTTAATTTAATACAAAAACATAAATATTATAGTGATGTTAGAACACTTTAGGATTGGGTCAAGTCAGAATTATTATAAGTTGAAAATTTTATTTGTAATTTTTTTTTTTTCTTTTCATTAAATATTTCAAAATTTTAATCAAATTCGTAATCAAAATTTTATCAAAAAGCACTTGAATTTTTTTTTTATAACTTGTTTACTCTTAAACTGCATATGAGTCCTCATATGCTTTTTTCGTATATTTACATTTTTACATTAGGGGAGAAAAAAATGAAAAAACTATTTATCGCTTTTGCGACATTATTCGCATTAGTAAGTTCTGTATCAGCAGAGCGATATGTTATGGTAACACACTCACAGGGAACTGATCCTTTTTGGCCAGTTGTACAAAAGGGTGGAGAAGACGCTGCAAGAGCAGTAGGTGCAGATTTTGAATATATATTTACAGCATCTGGCGATCATGGTGATATGGCCAATTCAATTGCAGCAGCAGCAGCTACACAGCCTGATGGGATAGTTGTATCTTTGCCAGATCCCGATGCTTTAGGTCAGGCTATTCGAGATGCCGTAGCTTCAGGTGTGCCAGTTATAACTATGAATTCAGGTTTGGAATCATCAAAAGCTGTTGGCGCATTGATGCATGTAGGACAACCTGAATACTTAGCAGGTCAAAAGGCTGGTGAGCGCGCTAAGGCTGAAGGAGCAACAAAAGGTCTATGTTTTATTCAAGAATCTAATAATACAGCATTAAATGACAGATGTGCTGGGTATGGTGAGAGTGTACCGTTAACTCTTGCTGATAGCTCTAATGATCCAGCAACTATTCCAACTCGTGCAGCTGCAGCTCTACAAGCAAATCCAGATATTGATGCAGTTCTTTCTGTAGGTCCGCACGTTTGTTCAGGAGTTCAGGAAGCAATTGACGACCTTGGAATGTCATTACATCATTCTTGCTTTGACTTAAGCCCACCCGTTATGGACTTAATTAATGCAGGTAAAGTATCATTCACTATTGATCAGCAGCAGCGTCTGCAGGGTTATATGCCAATTATAGTTCTACATCTTTACAACAACGGTGCAGGACTTCTACCTGGTGCAAATATTCCTTCAGGACCTGGTTTTGTTGATAAGTCAAATGCGTCTGCAGTTGCAGCCCTTGCCGGTATCGATAGATAAAAATAATTTAGTAGGGGCGGGATGCTTTTGCTTTTCCGCCCTTAATTTTTAATAACATCTTAATTGTTAGAGATATGAAAGCCCGGCAGGAAGCAGATAGATTAGAAAAAAGTAGCTGGCTGTCTTCGCTAGTAGGTAGACCAGAAATTGGGCCTCTTGGGGTTATGTTGCTTTTATTTGGAATGTTAGGATATTTCTCAATTCCAACAGGGGAATTCTCGTTTAACCCATTTGCGGGAGAGGGATTTAATGCTCTTGGAATAAGAAACAATCTTCGAGTAATCTCACAACTTGGTATAATTGCACTTGGTGCTGGTTTGCTAATAATTGCTGGTGAATTTGATCTGTCTATAGGATCTATGGTTGGATTTGCTAGCGCATGTATGGCAATGATATTGAGGTGGGGGTTTACCATTATTATCCCTTATATATCTTTCAAAGATGGTTTTAATTTAGAATTCTATACATTGCTCCATATACCTAATGTATCACCATTTGGTGCCTTGTTTATAACTTTATGTTTCACAATATTTTTTGGCTGGCTGCAAGGATTTATAGTTGTAAAAACTGGGTTACCGTCGTTCATAGTAACGCTTGGGGGTTTATTTTCACTACGTGGATTAACTGAGGTTTCATTACGTTCTTTCAATCATCGACCTGAACAATCAAAAGGTTCAACAACTGTAACTGAGATACCAGATATTAAAAATATTATAAATTTGGAGGGATATGGTGAAATAGAGAGAGCATCTGCAAAAATGCTACCACAAGATGAACTTTTGAAAATTGCAGAAAATCTTCCAGAAAATATTATAAAATCACTTACAAATCAACTAACTTATACTTATCAAAGGGTTGCTGAAGCCAAAACTCAAATTATGGTAGAGAAAGGTATTCAGCCACTTCAGAGAGCCCTAGAAAATGCTATTAGCTCAGGTAATGAGACAATGGTCAATACTATTAAAGAAAGAATTGATAATTTTAATATTGAGCCGGTTACCCCAAAAATAGTATCATCTGTAGATGTAGCTAAGTCTTATATCGATACTATTCCTACAGCAAGGCCTATCGCTAATTTTTTTGGTGGTGACATATTAGAGCCAATATTTAGTTGGCTTTATTTTTCTATAGATTGGAACGTTAATAATTTTGGAAATCAGTTTGCTCCAGGGCTTTATTCTTGTGTAATGATATGGCTTTTATTATCTCTTGCTTGCTATATTATACTTAGTAAGACACAGGCAGGGAATTGGATATATTCAACTGGTGGAAATCTTAACGCTGCAAAGGCAAATGGGGTGCCAACTGAAAAAGTTAAAATTTCACTTTTTGTATTTTCAGCATTTTGCGCGACTATGTTTGCAGCATGTCAGGTATTTGAAGTTAATACTGCAGATGCAGCTCGCGGAAATTTAAAAGAATTAGAAGCAATTGCTGCAGCCGTTATTGGTGGTGTAGTAATGACAGGAGGTTTTGGCACAGTAATTGGAATTATTATAGGAGCATTTATATTTGGAATTGCGAAAGAGGCTTTTTTCTATATTCCAGGAATTGATGGTTCCTTCTATAGAGTGTTTCTAGGACTTGTAATCATTGCTTCTGCAATTCTTAACGAAAATATAAGAAAAAGAATTATGGGTAATATGTAATGCCATATAATTCACCACCTTTAATAGAAACGCAAAATTTAGTTAAAAAGTTTGGATCCTTTACTGCCTTAAATGGCGTATCTTTAAAAGTATATCCTGGTGAGGTGCATGCTCTTCTTGGGGATAATGGTGCAGGAAAATCTACATTGATAAAAGCATTGTCAGGGGTACATCAACCAACATCAGGTAAAATTTTAGTTGAAGGTAAAGAAATAAGATTTAATTCTCCACGTAATGCATCTGAAGTAGGTATTGGAACAGTTTATCAAGACTTAGCTCTTAATGCTTTAACTTCAGTAACAAGAAACTTTTTCTTGGGAAGAGAGTTAAAATTTGGGAAAGGTCCATTTGGCATACTGAAAATGAAAAAAATGCATAGTATTGCAATAGAAGAAATGGGAAAAATTGGAATTAAAATTGAGGATCCTGAACAACCTGTGGGTACTATGTCTGGAGGACAAAGACAAACATTAGCAATAGCTAGAGCAATATACTTTGGTGCTAAAGTGCTCATTTTAGATGAACCAACTTCTGCATTAGGTCAGAAACAACAAATGGAAGTATTAAAAACTATAAAAAAAGTTCAACAACTAGGTAATATAGCAATAATTCTAATCACCCATAATGAAATACATGCACGTCTTATCGCTAATAGGTATACATTTATTTCTCTTGGAGAAGTAATAGGTAGTGGTACATCCAGTGATCTCAAAGGTGATGATATAAGGCGATTAATGGCAGGAGGTGCTGAAGTAGGTGACTTAGCTAAAGAATTGGCCTAATTTGATTTATTTTACTTTTCATCATTTCTAAATTTTATCAAAAGTTTATACCCACTATATAAACCTACAATTCCAAAAAAAAATGCCCAGTTTATCGATCCATTTAGATATTCAATTAAAGCCCATAATATACAAAAACTGGGTATCACAATCCTAACCCAAGTTTTTTTATAAAAAGGATGAGAAGTATTGATCATTTGTTTTAATTTTCATTAACTATTTTATAACCAGAATTTTTTAAAGACTTAGATAAGGAGTCAAAGCCTTTACATGCGTATTCATATGGGGGACAAACTTTAGGATCTTGTTCAGCCTCAACTACAAACCAACCTTCGTAACCTATTTCCACAAGGCTAGAAACTATTTCATTAAAATCAAGTGAACCATCACCAGGAACTGTAAATGCTCCTTTTAATATGGCATCTAAAAAACTTTGATTATCTCTATCTAAATTATTTATAACCTCATACCTTACATCTTTTGCATGAAAATGGTTAATTCTTTTTCCATATTTTTGAATAATATTCATTATATTTCCACCTGCGAATGCCATATGTCCAGGATCAAATAAAAGGTTAACATCTTCACCCGTATTATGCATGAGGTGATCTAAATCTTCTTCAGTTTCTATAGCTGTACCCATATGATGATGAAAGGATAAAGGCATCCCTTCTTTTTCACACCATTCAAAAAACTTAGTTATTTTTTCTCCATAAATTTTGAAATCTTCTTTTGTTAAAATTCTTCGGGAATTTAATGGTGCATTACGAATATTTTGAATAGTGCCTGCGGTCTCTCCATAAACTAAGCAAGGTGCTTTTAGTTCAATGAATAAATTCATTTGAGATCTGACTTTTAATTTCTCATCTTCCAAATTATTGTCTAGCAACGTTCCTGAATACCATCCTCCGCATAGTGATATTTTGTGATGATCTAAAATAGGTCTAAGTTCTTTTGACGTTTTTGGAAATTTTCCACCAGTTTCAACACCTGAAAAACCTGCTAATTTAGCTTCTGATAAACAAGTATCTAATGTAGTTTCTCCGCCTAATTCAGGGAGGTCATCATTAGACCAAGCTATAGGTGCTACTCCAATATGAGCTTTCATTTAAACGCCAATCCTTTGATTTGATCTAATTTGATCTTGTAGTTTTCTAGCATCTAATACTTCCTGTCTTTCTGAAGTTTCTGGTACTCCTACGTCCCAATCAGCATCACCTGGGGTCCATGAGTAAGCATCTGTTATTATTGATAAAACGGTTGTTCTGTCATTTGAATAAGCCCATTCTATTGCATTTTCCAAATCTGATAAATTTTCACAGTGTCTTACTAAAGCGCCCATTGATTCAGCATGTTGTGAGAAATCAACTGCGAATGGTTTTTTAACTTTACAGTGCTGTATCAAATTATTAAATGATTTGTTACCTTTAAAATTCTGTAATCTATTAATGACTGCAAAACCACCATTATCACAAACAACTATAATCATTTTGTGACCTGATAATACACTAGAATATATATCCGAATTCATCATAAGATATGAGCCATCTCCTACCAGAATAATAGGAACACTTTTTTTCTCTGTTGCCATAGCTACTCCCCAACCTCCAGCAATTTCATATCCCATGCAAGAATAACCAAATTCACAATCAAAAGTATTTAAATCTTTGACTTTCCACCCTTTACTTACTTCTCCTGGTAGCCCCCCTGCGGCTGTAACCATGGTTGAATCTGGTTTTGCTGAATTATTTATCAAACCTACTACTTGTGCGTATGTAGGAATGGGAGCATTGGTTGGGGCTTGTAATTCATCAACCAACTTATTCCATTTTGAGAACTCATCTATTGTATTATTTAGCCAGGTATCCTCAAATTTAAAATCTTTTAATCCTATCAAAATATCTTCTAAGCAAGCTTTCGCGTCTCCAACAACTGGCGTTGATAAATGCTTATTTGCATCCCATCTCGAAGTATTAACATTTAAAAATTTAGTAGAATGTTTAAAGTTCGTCCATGATCCAGTTGTGAAATCCTGTAATCTAGTACCAATAGCTATAACCAAGTCGGCATTTTTTGCAGCATAATTTGCCGAAGTTGAACCAACAACGCCAATTGGGCCTATGTTTACGTGGTTATCATGTGTTAAAGTTCCTTTGCCTGCAATTGTTTCAGAAACAGGTATATTTAATTGTGTAGCAAAATTTTTAAGAAGCTCATTTGCTCTAGAATATCTAACCCCACCACCACTAATAATAAGAGGTTTTTTTGATGATTTGATAGTATTAACAGCCTCTTCAATATGTTTTTTGTCAGCTCTAGGGCGTGGAATGGAATGAATTTTGGGTTTAAAAAATTCTGCTGGATATTCATATGCAATTTCTTGTGTATCTTGGCAAAGGCCAATGAATGCTGGACCACAATCAGAAGGATCTAACATCATTGCTGTAGCCTGTGGTAAAGAATGAATTATTTGCTCTGGATGATTAATTCGATCCCAATATCTTGTTACGGCTTTAAAAGCGTCGTTTGCAGTAATTGTTGGATTATTAAAATGTTCGAGTTGTTGAAGCACTGGATCCGGTCTTCTATTAGCAAAAACATCCCCAGAAATTATTAAAATAGGTAATCTATTAGCATGCGCTAGAGCTGATGCAGTTAGCATATTTGTTGCTCCAGGGCCTATTGAAGAAGTTGCAACCATGATTTGCTGTCTTAATTTTGATTTAGAGTAAGCTATTCCTGCTAAGGCCATTGACTGTTCATTTTGACCTCTCCAGGTAGGAAGTTCCTCTTTAACTTGTTCTAAAGCTTCTGCTAAACAAGTTACATTACCATGTCCAAAAATACCAAAAACCCCAGCATACAATTGCTCTTTTTTACCATTAATTAAAATATATTGATTGCATAAATATTTAACTAAAGCTTGAGCCATTGTTAATTTGATCGTATTTTTTCCCATGATTTACTTTCCTTCCAAAATTTATGATTTGAAGTTATTGCAACATATTAAAATAGACAAGAATAATAAAACCATTTTTTAAATAATTGTGTCATTAAAATAATTTTAGTATCTTAATTTGATTGGAGGTTATTTATGTTAAAAATTGGTCTTATTGGTTGTGGAAGAATTGGTTCAATGCATGCGAATATATTGAAGCAAGAAGATGACGTAATTTTAGAAGCTGTATATGATATAAATACAAGCTTAGCAAAAACTGTTTCACAAAAAACAGGAGCAAAACTATGTAATGAAGATTTTGAATTATTTAATAATAAAGATATAAACGCTGTTTTGATAGCTTCGACAACTTCTTCGCATGCTGATTACATAGAGAAAGCTCTAACAAATGGAAAGCCAGTATTTTGTGAAAAACCAATTGATCTTAGTTTAGATAGAATACGAAAATGTTATCACAGAATTAAACTAATTGATCTTCCTATTCAAATTGGTTTTAACCGTAGATTTGATCCGAGTCATTCAAGTATCAAGAATTCATTAAAGGAAAATAGGATTGGTCACTTGAACCAAGTTATAATAACTTCACGAGATCCTGAAATGCCTTCAGAGGAGTATTATAAATCTGCTGGAGGATTGTTTAGGGATATGACGATTCATGATTTTGATTTGGCTCGATTTTATTTAGATGATGATCCGGTAGAGGTTTTTGCTTCAGCTCAAAGATTAATTGATCCAACTATGATGAATAAAATTAATGATTATGATTCAGCTATGTTTATCCTTACTTGTAGTGATGGAAAACAATGCTTTATTAATAATTCTAGGACTGCTGTTTATGGTTATGATCAAAGAGTAGAGTTACTCGGATCTAATGGGATGCTTCAAAGTGGAAATCATAATATAGATCAAACTAAAATTTATAAAAAAGAGGGTTCGGAAACCTCTTCACCTTATTTATATTTTTTTATAGAAAGATATAAGGAAGCTTTTTCTTTGCAGTTAAAATCTTTCATAAAATCTATAAAACAAAATAGTTCTACTGATGTAGGTTTTGAAGACGGTTTCAAAGCTTTAGCGATAGCAGATGCTGCTTACAAATCTCTTAAGGAAAGAAAAAGTATTCCTATTAATTACAACTGGTAGATTAATAGTAAAAAAAGGAAATATAATGGAAAATGAAATCTTAAATTTATGGAATAGTGGAAAACCAGTATTGAATTGTTGGATGTCATCTAGTTCACCTTTTTGTGCCGAGGTATTAGCTGAGAGTGGGTATGACTCTATTACTGTTGATTTGCAACATGGACTAAATGATTATAAGGATGCTCTTTCTATTTTTCAGGCAATCGGTAGGTATCCAGTTGTACCCATGGTCAGGGTTCCTTGGCTTGATCCTCAAATTATTATGAAGACCATGGATGCAGGAGCAATGGGTGTAATTTGTCCTATGATAAATAATCCAAAGCAGGCAAAAGAATTTGTATCTTATATGAGATATCCACCTCTTGGGCAAAGAAGTTTTGGTCCAACTAGGGCACTTTATTCTTCTGGAAATGCCTATTGGGAAGATGCTAATTATAAAATATTATCTTTAGCAATGATAGAAACAAAAGAAGCATTTCAAAATATCAATTCAATTGTTAATACAAAAGGATTATCAGGAGTTTATATTGGGCCTTCAGATTTAGGGATAGGGTTATCCGATGGTGATTTGGGACCTGGTATGGATCGAACCGAAGTTAAAGTCATAGACGCTTTTAAAGATATATTAAAAGAAGCAAAAAAAGCAAATATTTTGGCTGGGATTCATTGTGCAAGTCCAGAATATGCTGCAAAAGCCATCAAGTGGGGTTTTGACTTAGTGACAGTAAATTCAGATGTGAAACTATTATCAGAAATGGCAAATCATGTAGTCAAAAAAACTAGAAACCTTGTTTAGATTCATAATTTTCTGATAGGAATTTTTTGTAATGCCTAATATTTTAATAGCTGGAGAACTTCACCCGTCTGGATTAGAAATTATTAATCAAAACTCAAAATATTCAATTGATTATCTAAAAGAGGTATCAAATGAAAATTTTTTACCTTACTTAAAAAATGCTGATGCACTAATTATTCGAACGCAGACTCTAAAAAAAAATCATATAGAAATAGCCAAAAAGTTAAAAATAGTTTCTAGACATGGGGTTGGATATGATAATGTTGACTATCATGAATTAAAGAAAAGAAATATTCCTCTTACAATAGTTGGTGATGTGAATTCAACTTCAGTAAGCGAACATACCATGATGTTAATTATTTCAGTCTTTAAAAAAATAATTTTGGCTGATTTTTCGACTAGAAATTCTCTATGGAACTACAGGAACAATTATGAACCAAGAGAACTTTATGGTAAGAATCTACTAATTATTGGTTTTGGACGTATAGGTAAGAAGTTAGGAAAGTTAGCTAAAGCATTTGGAATGAATATCCATGTTTATGATCCATATATAGAAAATAAATTTTATGAATATGAAATACGATATTTCCAAAACTTAAACACTGCATTATGCAATGCAGATTGCATTTCTCTAAATTTACCAAAAGTAGAAAAGCCAATTATTACAAAAGAAAATTCGCAATATTTAAAACATGGTGTAATTATAATAAATACTGCACGCGGAGCATTGATTGAGGAAAAAGTATTACTAGATGGAATCCAAAAAGGTGTAATTTCTGGTGTAGGATTAGATGTTTTTGATAATGAGCCTGTAGAAAAAAATCATTTTCTTTTCAAATATAAACAGGTGATATTTACTCCTCATCAAGCGGGTTTAAGTCAGGAGGCTGCTGAGCGAATGTCTATAAAATCAATTGTAAATATTTTAGATTATTATGATGGTTCTTTAGATGCAAGTCTAATTGTTAATGGTGTAAAAATATGAATTTTTCAAAACCTAATTTAAATATTGGAGTTATTGGTAGTGGTTTCATGGGTAAAACTCATGTTTATGGATTTGCTATTGCTGACAGAGTATTTGATCTTCCCTATAAATTAAATTTAATTTCAATTGCTGATGTTAATTCTAAGGTTGCTAATTCTGCTGCAAAAAAATTAGGTTTTCAAAAATCTACTGCAAATTGGTTGAACCTTATCAATGATAAGCAATTAGATCTGATTTCCATAACTGCTCCTAATTTTCTTCATAAAGATATTGCAATTGCTGCATTGAAGGCAAATAAACATGTTTATTGTGAAAAGCCACTAGCTTCTACCTTAAAGGAAACTCAAGAAATGCTAGAAGCATCAAAAAGGACTAATAAAAAAACTCAAGTGGGGTTTAATTATTTATCAAACCCTATGTTTTCTACAGCTAAAGAAATTATATCAAATGGGGATCTAGGAGAAATAACGAACTTTAGGGGAATTCATGCTGAAGATTACATGTCGGATCCTAAGAGTCCATATACATGGCGACATGAGCCTATTGGGGGTGGAGTTCTGGCTGATCTAGGGAGCCATATTCTTGCTACAGCAGAATATTTGTTAGGGCCTATAAAGGAAGTAATGGGTGATTGTACTACTGTCATAAAGAAAAGAACAACAAGTGATAATAAGATAAAAAACATAAAGATAGATGATATATCAAGATGTTTTATTCGATTTAAAAGTGGTGTTAGTGGAAGTATTGAGGCGAACTGGCTGGCTACTGGATGTAAAATGAAACATGATTTTGAAATATATGGAACAAAAGGTTCAATTAAATTTTCTCAAGAAAGGTTAAATGAGTTATATTTTTTTTCATCAGATGATAAAAAAAATATTCAAGGTTTTAGAAAAATTGAAGCTGGGCCAGCTAATAAGCCTTATGATAGATTTTGTGTGGCACCAGGTCATCAATTAGGGTTTAATGAACTTAAAGCTATTGAAATAAGTAATTTTATAAAATCAATTAATAATGAAATTCCAGAACCTTTTAATTTTAATAGTGGTCACAGAATACAGAAATTAGTGGATACCATTCATAGATCATCTCTTCAGAAAAATTGGTTAAGGGTTTAAATAATAAATTAACCTAATTTATAATTTCTAGTTGCTTCAGGATCGTTGATTGAAAATGGAAGAGATAATATTTCTGTCCATGCATCTTTAGGTATTTTGAAATTCGACCATTCTACAATTTGATTAATTCGGGATTTTTTAGTTATACCGACTATAGTAGAAGATATTCTAGTATCTTTCATTGAAAACTGTAAGGCAGCTGCTCCCAAAGGTATATTATATTTTAGGCAAATTTTTTCTAAATCGAAAACTGGTTTAAGTTTTTTTTCTGAAACTTCTTGATAAACTAATCTATTGGTTTTTTTAGTCCCTTTAGCTAAGATTCCACCACAAAATGGTGCAGCATTAAAAATTTTTATACCTTTCCTCTTAGCTAAATCAAAAAGCTTATCTGCTTGTCGATTCAGTAAAGTGAATCTGTTATGATTTATCATTACATCAAAAGGCCATTCTTGTATCAAGTCATACATCATTTCTACTCTTCCCATTGCCAAGCCAACTAAAGTTACACTTCCTTCCTCTTTAAGTTGAAATAATGTATCAAGTGCACCACCTTTACACGTAATATCATTAAGATCTTTACAATGTTCTGGGTCGTGTAGATGAAGAATATCGACCTTTTCAGTTGCAAGAGCCTTAATACTTTGTTCGAATGATTTGAGAGTGGCATCTCGGTCTAAAACATTTGTTGCCATATCTCGATCAATTTTTGTAGCAAGAATAATGTTATTAGGTTTTCCTCCTAATGATTTAAATACGTTTCCAATGAATTTTTCACTTCTTCCCATACCATAATTTCTAGACGTATCTATAAAGTTAGAAGGTCCATTTAGAATTGCTAATATGGTTTCCTCTGCTATTGATGGATTGACTTCATACCCATAAGTATCAGGCATATTACCCAATGCAGATGTACCAAAACAAATCTCAGAAACTTTGATCTTATCTCCAATATCTTTTTTGTTCATAGTAAATATATTTTTATAATAATAGGTTTAATTTTTCCAATGTTCAGGTTATTTTTCTAAAATAAGTTATCGAAAAAATATGGGTTTGGCTATGAAAAAAATTGGCAATCTTGATCTAATAACAATAGGTAGAAGTTCAGTTGATCTATATGGTTCTCAAATTGGTGGTCGTCTAGAGGATATGAGAAGTTTTCAAAAATATATAGGTGGATCCCCTACAAATATTGCTGCTGGTGCAGCTAGATTAGGTTTAAAATCAGCCGTTATAACCAGAGTTGGCAATGAACATATGGGAAGGTTTATTTTAGAAGAATTAGAAAAGGAGGGAGTGAATACTGAAGGTATTAGAATAGATAAACAAAGGTTAACTGCTCTAGTTATTTTAGGTATAAAAAACCAAAATAATTTCCCATTAATTTTTTATAGAGAAAATTGTGCTGATATGGCGTTATCAACCTATGATATAGATCAAAATTTTATTTCAAGAGCAAAATGTATTTGTGTAACTGGGACACACCTTTCAAATGCTAATGTAGAAGGAGCAACACTCAAAGCCCTCACTATAGCAAAAAAACTCAAGAAAAAAACAGTTTTAGATATTGATTTTAGACCTAACTTATGGGGGCTTTCAGATCATAACGATGGAGAAAATCGATTTATAGAATCCCATCATGTTACAAAAAAATTACAGAAAACTTTAAAGCTTTTTGACTTAATTGTTGGAACTGAAGAAGAATTCCATATTGCAGGAGGTATTAAAAATACTATACAGGCTTTAAAAAATGTTCGATCATTAACTAAGGCAGTCTTAGTTTGTAAAAGAGGACCTTATGGAGCAAGTCTTTTTGAAAATAAAATCAAATCAAATTTAGAGAAAGGTATAGTAGGTAAGAATTTTAAAATTGATGTATTTAACGTTCTTGGTGCTGGTGATGGCTTTATGGCAGGTCTACTTAGAGGATGGTTAAGAAATAATAATTGGGAAACTTGTTTAGATTATGCAAACGCGTGTGGTGCTATTGCAGTTAGCAGGCATGGTTGCACCCCATCATATCCAAGTTGGAAAGAATTATCATTTTTTCTCAAAAGAGGAATAAAAAATCATATACTGCGTAAAGACCAGGATTTAGAAAATATCCATTGGTCTACTACTAGAAGTGGAAATATAAAAAAGAATTTAATTTTTGCTTTTGATCATAGGGAGCAATTTGAAGAATTAGCAAAAAAAAATAATACTCCTTTTGAGAGAATTTCTATATTTAAAAATTTATGTTTCAAGGCAGGATTGAAGGTTGCAAATAAAAAAGGCGGATTTGGAATTATATGTGATGATTTATATGGTAGAGAAATTCTTCATAAATCTTCTGATTATAATCTTTGGATTGCAAGACCTGCAGAATTACCAAAATCATTTCCAGTAGAATTTGGGAATGATGTTGGAGAAAATTGTTATGGTTTAATTGAATGGCCCAAAAAACAAATTGTAAAATTACTTTGTTTTTATAATCCTAAAGATTCAAAAGATATTAAATTACAACAAGAGAAGAGCTTAATTTCTATTTATAAGTCTTGTAGACAAAATAATTTGGAGTTTTTGCTAGAAATAATAACTTCTAGAGAGTATGAAACAAATGATGAAGACATTTTAAAAGTTATAAATCACTTATATCGCATTGGCATAAGGCCAGATTGGTGGAAGTTGGAACCGTTGAAACAAAAAGAAAATTGGTTGAAACTAGACAAGCTAATTCTTGAGTGGGATCAATTTTGTAGAGGTGTTTTGTTATTAGGTTTAGATAAACCAATGCAACAACTATCAAGATCTTTTAAATCTGCGCGATCATCCGAAATGGTTAAGGGATTTGCAGTTGGAAGGAGTATTTTTGGAAAAGTTGCAGAAAAATGGTTTTTAGGAAAAATATCAGATTCAGAGGCTACAAAAGTTATGTCTAATAATTTTTTTAAACTTTGTACAATATGGAACAAAAATAATTAATTAATAACGGTTGATTTTATGAGAAATTTATTAATAAAACCCAATAATGATAGTAAAAAAAAGTTTGATATAACCCCAGAATCTGCTCATTGGGATTATGTCGGTTTTAAACTATATCATTTAAAAAAAGGTGATAATATTAACGATAAAACAAACCTTGAGGAATCTATTTTAGTTTTTGTTGAAGGCTATGGAGAAGTTGAAGTTTCTGGAAAAAAACTTGGGGAATTGGGCACTAGAAATTCTGTTTTTGAAAAAAAACCTCCATCAGGTGTTTATATTCCTTTACAAACAGAGTGGACTATTAGTGCAAGTACCAATTTAGTGTTAGCCGTATGTAGTGCTCCAGGAAAAGAAGGATTTCTTCCTTCAATAATAAATTCAGAGGAAATAAAACTTATTGAAAGAGGTAAAGGATCAAATAAAAGACATATTTTTAATATTGCAATGGAAGATAATCCAATAGCTAATAGCTTACTAGTTACAGAAGTATTTACTCCCCAAGGTAACTGGTCTTCTTATCCACCACATAGGCATGATGAAAACGATTTTCCAAATATTACATATTTAGAGGAAACCTATTACCATAGAATTAATCCTATAAATGGATTTGGGTTTCAAAGAGTTTTTTCTGAAGATGGTTCTATAGATCAATCAATATGTTTTAATGATGGAGATGTAGTTTTAGTTCCTAAAGGACATCATCCATGTGGTGTACCATATGGCTACGAACTTTATTATCTTAATGTTATGGCTGGTCCAATCAGGAAATGGCGATTTAAAAACCACCCAGATTTTGAATGGCTATATAAAAGAGATCAAAAATAGTATTTAAATTTAGGATTATAATTTATCTGTAATTATAAAACTAATTCTTGTGGTTCCTGTATATTATTTGATCTACAGCAAGCTACTAAAGTATTAGCTAATAGGCATGCAATAGTCATAGGTCCAACACCTCCTGGAACCGGAGTAATAGCATTTGCAATTTTACTACAATTTTCAAAATCGACATCTCCTATTAGTTTTGACTTAGTTTCTCCATTTTCTTCAATAGTTACTCTATTAATCCCAACATCAATAATCACAGCTCCTTGCTTTATCCAGCTAGATTTTACAAAATTTGGTCTTCCTACGGCAGCAACAATGATATCACTAGTTTTGCAGATTTCTTCGATATTTTTTGTTTTTGAATGAACCACTGTGACTGTACAATTTTCGGAAAGGAGAAGATTGAACATGGGTTTACCTACTATATTTGATCGACCAATAACTGTTGCTTTTTTTCCTTCTAAATTTCCAACAAACTCTCTTAATAACATTAAACAACCTAATGGAGTACATGGTATTAAAGATTTTTGGCCTGTATTTAAAAGTCCAACATTTGAAATATGAAATCCATCAACATCTTTAGCCGGTTTAATAGTGTTTATAATCATATCCTCATTCAAATGTTTAGGAAGCGGTAGTTGACAAAGTATTCCATGAACATTTGGATCATCATTTAATTTGCTTACTAATTCCAAAAGGGTTTTTTCATCAACTGTTTTGTCTAATCTATACTCATAGGAATTCATACCTGCATTCTTAGTTTGAATTCCCTTATTTTTAACATAAATTTTACTAGCAGGATCTTCTCCTACGAGAATTACTGCAAGACCAGGCACTATATTATGATTATTTTTTATATTCTCCACATGTGATTTTACTTTTTCACGAATTCTTTCAGAAAAGGATTTGCCATCTATAACTTTCATACTATTAACTCCTGCAAACTAAAACAAACCTTCTATTTGGAAATTTTCATTCAAATAAATATTTTCAGCACTTGGTATTTTTGGCAATCCAGGCATAGTCATTATGTCTCCACAAACAACAACTATAAATCCAGCTCCAGCTGATAACCTTACTTCTCTAATAGGGATTGAATGTCCAGTAGGTGCTCCCCTTTTGTTAGGATCAGTTGTAAAACTGTATTGAGTTTTGGCCATACATACTGGTAAATTGCCATATCCATTATCTTCCCATGATTGTAGTTGGTCTCGAATAGTTTTATCGGCTATTACTTCATCAGCTCTATATATTTTTTTACAAACGGTTTCGATTTTTTCAAACAATTTCATTTCATCTGGATATAAACCAGAAAATTGGCTTTCATCATTATCTGCAATTTTTACTACCTTTTTTGCAAGTTCAATAGTACCTTCAGAACCTTTTTCCCAATGTTTACATAAAATTGCTTCACAATCTTTTTTTGAAACATATTCTTTTATCTTTGATATTTCATTTTCAGTATCAGATATAAAATGATTTATTGCTATAATTACTGGTAATCCAAAGCTTTTTAGATTTTCAATATGTCTACCAAGGTTATTACACCCTTTTTCAACAGCTGATGAATTTTCTATTCCTAGATTTTCCTTAGTTACGCCACCATTAATTTTTAGAGCTCTTACTGTAGCTACTAAAACTACAACAGATGGTTTTAATTCAGCTTTTCTACATTTGATATTTAAAAATTTTTCAGCACCTAAATCTGCTCCAAACCCGGCTTCAGTTACTACATAATCTGCTAGGTTTAATGCTGCTTTTGTGGCTATAACTGAATTACATCCGTGAGCAATATTAGCAAAAGGACCACCATGAACCAAGGCTGGATTATTTTCTAGGGTTTGTACAATATTTGGTTGCATAGCCTGCTGTAGTAAAACTGTCATGGCACCGTCTGCTTTTATGTCTTTGCAAAAAACGGGAGATTTATCTCTTCTATAAGCTATTATTATATTACCTAATCTTTTTTGTAAGTCTTTTAAATCGTCAGCAAGACAAAGTATGGCCATAACTTCTGACGCAACTGTTATGTCAAAACCAGCTTGTCGAGGATATCCATTAGGAGCACCGCCAAGAGAGGTAACTATATCTCGTAAAGCTCTATCGTTCATATCTAATACTCTTTTCCAAACGACTCTTCTAATATCTATTTTTTCCTTATTACCCCAATAAATATGATTATCTATCATAGCAGAAAGTAAATTATGGGCACTTGTAATCGCATGAAAATCTCCAGTGAAATGAAGATTCATTTCTTCCATTGGTACTACTTGAGCTTTACCTCCACCAGCAGCACCTCCTTTCATTCCAAAACATGGCCCGAGAGATGCTTCTCTAATACAAATAGCTGTTTTTTTTCCAATAGCATTTAATCCATCGCCTAAACCTACGGTTGTTGTTGTTTTACCTTCTCCTGCAGGGGTAGGGTTAATAGCGGTTACTAAAATTAATTTCCCTTTTTTTGAAGACGAGATTTTTTTTAAAAATTTGTCAGAGATTTTTGCCTTATCATGGCCATAAGGTACTATATCCTCATAGGAAATATCTAATTTTTTTGCAACATCAGCAATAGGGATTTTTTTGGCAGATCTTGCTATTTCAATATCACTCTTAAATTCCATTATATTTCCTTCAATTTTTTTATTTTTTAAGTTATATTTTCAGCCGAAGTCTTTATCGCGTCCAAAAAAGATAGTGCGGAGGAACTAGCCGATAATAATAAAAAATTTTCTTCAGTAACTTTTATTATAAAAACATTCAAATGCTCCATCAAGGTTCGAGTCGCTGAATTAATTTCAAATGCTGAATGGCAGAGATCTAAAGTACAAATCCTCTCTAAACAATTATAAGTTTGTGATCCTGATATCTCAATACAAGCCCATGCATCACTTTGTTCAGTTATATAAAAACTCTTTTGAAGTATGGAAATCATTTTAGGAGTATTTTTAAAACTATTTGAAAATAATATGAAATATTGATCAACAGAGTTCTTTATAAGCCTAATCGATCTTTCTTTGTTTAAAGCACTTTTTCCTATCTTAGGTGGATTTATATTTAATATTTTTTTTAAATCTTTAATGGAGTTACTTTCCACATTTTTTGGGATTGAAATACAAAAAATTTCAAAAAAAACTTCTTTAATAGAAATATTTCCTATTTTTTGACTAATACCATTTAACGGAGTGGTAATTATATTTTTATCCACGAAGAAGCTCTCCTTCGGGATCATAAAAATGTGGGGAATGAATTTCTACTTCGGTAATTTCTTTTTTCAAAGGATTTACAGCATTTACTTTCTCACCATACCTTTGATTTCCTCTTTTAATGTAACCAATACCGATTGAATGATTTAACATTGGTGAAAAAGCAACAGAGCTCATCCAACCTTGATCATTTTTCAAATTTGCAGATTGTCCTTTTTCGATAAAATGAGATCCTGCAACTAATTGTTGTTTTTTATCAGTTGGAATAAAACCAACTAATTTAAGAGCATCATTTTTATTTAATTCTTCTCTTTCAGACATAGTATTTCCGATACAATCATTCAATTTTGAAACCATTTTTCCTAAACCAAGATTATGAGCAGTTGTTTGACCATTCAATTCATTTCCAGCAGCATGACCTTTTTCTATTCTCATAACACCTAAAGCTTCTGTTCCATATGGCACAAGGCTATATTTTTTACCAATCTCAGTAATTTTTTTTACAAAAAAATCAGCATATCTTCTTGGAATAGCTATTTCATATGCAAGTTCCCCAGAAAAGGATATTCTAAATAATCTAGCAAGTATACCTTTAAGTATTGTTATTTCTCCGCATGCCATGAATGGAAATTTATCGTTTGAAATATCAATTTTTGGGTCGCATATATCTTGTAGAAGTTTCCTAGATTTAGGTCCTGCTATTGCAAATTGTGCCCAGTGATCTGTTGTAGAAATTAGGTGAACATCCCAATTTGGCTTTAAGCACTGCTTGCAAAACTCTAAATGTCTAAATACTGTTACTGCGTTAGCAGTTGTAGTAGTCATTACAAAATGATTTTCTGAAAACCTTGCAGTTGTTCCGTCATCAAAGGCTATCCCATCATCTCTAAGCATCAATCCATATCGAACTTTTCCTACAGGAAGTTTTCCAAAATTATTTGCATAAACAAAATTAAGAAAAGCAGCAGAATCTTTTCCTTTTATATCAATTTTTCCTAGTGTGGTAACATCGCAAATACCAACATTATTTCTAGTTTGAATAACTTCTCTATCTACGCTTTCTCTCCATGTTTTTTCTCCCTTTATAGTGAACCACTGTGCCCTTAACCAATTACCTGCTTCTACAAAAACTGCATTATTTGATTTTGCCCAATTATGTGAAGGTGTTAACCTGAACGGTTTAAAATGTTTGCCCCTCGATCGGCCTGCAAAAGCTCCAATCGGGATAGGTGTGAAAGGTGGTCGAAAGATTGTGGTGCCAATCTCATTCATAGTTTTATTTTTTATTAGACTCAGTACTGAAAGTCCTAAAACATTGGAGTTTTTACCTTGATCAGTTGCCATTCCTAAAGTCGTATACCTCTTCAAAAGTTCAACAGAATGAAAACCCTCATGTACAGCTAATTTTATATCTTTAATAGTTACATCATTTTGTAAATCTACCCACACTTTTCCTTCAGGAATTTTTTTTGGAAAGGGTGAGACTTTATACACTTTTTTAGTTATATTTAACTCCTCGGCTGCTATTTTTTTATAACCTAAGTTTTTAAGTATTTTAGTTAATTTATTTTCAGAATCTTTAAACATCTTTTGATAACTAAAGACACCATTTGCAGCACCAATTACTTCCATTGTTTTTGGGAGATTATGTGGAACAAAGCATTGATTTACCTCATTCCATTTGGGTTTTCCTCTTTGATGACAGGTTAAATGTAGATTAGGATTATAACCTCCGGATACAGCCAAGCAATCAGTATTTATAACTCTTCCATTATCCAATTTAATTGAAGAAATTCTCAAATTTCCTTTTGCTTTTAATACATTTCCTCCTAAAATATGATCTATATTTTCTACAGGAGGTTTAATATTTGAGCGTTGGTCAATTATACAAACAACATTACAACCTGCTTTTTTTAAATCCTTTGCAGTTTCCCATCCATCATCATTATTTGTATATATAGATATATTATGCCCAGGTATTACTCCCCACCTATTACAATAATGTCTAACCGATTTGGAAAGCATAATTCCAGGAAGGTCATTGTTTTCAAATAAAATGGATCTTTCCAATGCTCCAGTACACAATACTGAGAATTTTGAATAAATTTTCCAAAGTACCTGTCTTGGTTTTTTTAAGGTATTCCTAGAATTGTAACTTTTAACTTCCAATGCTCCGTAAATACCATGATCAAAGGAACCATATAAAGTAGTACAAGGCATTAATCTGACATTTTTTAGAGATTTTAATTCATTTAAAACAGACTTTAACCAATCAGAGCAAATGCCATCATTAATTTGTATATTTTCTCCATTAAATGAGCCTCCAAGTATAAAATCTTCATCCACTAATATTATTTTAGCGCCTGCTCTTGCAGCAATTAAAGCAGAATATAATCCAGCAGGTCCAGCACCTATTATTAATAAATCGCAATGTAAATAGCCTTTATCATAAATACTAGGATCAGTTTCTTTAGAAAGTTTACCCAAACCAGCAGCATTTCGAATAATAGGTTCATAAACCTTTTCCCAGAAAGCTTTTGGCCACATGAAAGTTTTATAATAAAAACCTGCAGATAGAAAAGTTGAGAGGTAATCATTTATTCGCATAAAATCCCAAGAAAGCGATCCAAAATGATTTTGACTATTGGCAACTAACCCATCAAAAAGTTTTACTGTAGTGGCTCTAATATTTGGCTCTGTGAAATTTTTTTCGTCGAGTTGTACTAGAGCTGATGGTTCTTCAGACCCAGATGAAAAAATTCCACGTGGTCTATGATATTTAAAGGATCTTCCAACTAAATGAATTCCATTTCCTAAAAGAGCAGATGATAAAGTATCACCATCAAAACCTTTTAAATTTTTACCGTTAAAAGAAAAATTAAGTTCTTTCTTACGGTTAATTAGTCCTCCTGATTTTATTCTATACATTTATAATAGCCTTGTAAGATTTTATATAATCTTTTACATGTTCTACTTTTAATATTTCATGATTATTTGTATCTCTAGTAACAACAAGCCAAGATCTATCACCATATTCGTGATACCAGAGTTCACAGTGTTCTCCCGCAGGATTATCTCTTAAATAAAGATAATCATGAAATTTTTTTTGATCTACATTTTCATTTCTTTCAGGTCTAAAAATTAGTTCAGCATCACCCTTGTATACGAATTCCGATGAATCCCTTGGACCTAAATCTGGATGTTGGATGATCATTGTTAAAATTTCCCTATTTTAATGTAAATTTGGTTGAGCACCTTGGCCCTTTTCATCTATAATCTTACCTTTTAAAAATCTATCTAATTTAAAGCCTTTTGCAACGGGATGGGGTTCGTCTTTCGCTAAAAGATGGGCATAACAGTATCCACTTGCTGGAGTTGCTTTAAAACCACCGTAACACCAACCACCATTAAAATATAATCCCTTTATATGGGTCTTATCTATAAATGGAGAGCCATCCATAGACATATCCATTATCCCACCCCACATCCTTAACAATCGAGCTCTACCAATCATTGGCATGATTGCCATACCTCCTTCACAGACATCTTCAACTACCGGTAGATTTCCTCTTTGAGCATAACTATTATATCCATCAATATCTCCTCCAAATACAAGCCCACCTTTGTCAGATTGACTTACATAAAAATGACCAGCTCCAAAAGTAATTACATTATCTAACATAGGCTTTAAACCTTCTGAAACAAAAGCCTGCAATACATGGCTCTCTATTGGTAATCTAATACCTGCTTTACTCATTAATTTACCAGAAGATCCTGCTACGCAAGAGGCAATTTTTTTTGCTTTTATTATGCCCTTATTAGTTTCAACGCCAAGACACTTTCCATTTTTTATTATAAAGCCATTAACCTCACAGTTTTGAATTATATCAACTCCTTTATTATCTGCACCACGTGCATATCCCCAAGCAACCGCATCATGTCGTACTGTTCCACCTCTTTTTTGTAGAAGTGCACCTTTAATTGGGAAACGTGCATTTTCAAAATCTAAATATGGGCATAATTCTTTTAATTCAATGTCATTAAGAATATTTGCATCTGCTCCTGACATAATCATGGTATTACCACGTCTCACAAATGCATCTCTTTGTCCGTCACTATGAAAAAGATTTAAAACACCTCTTTGAGAAACCATAGAATTATAATTTGTATCATTTTCCAAATTTTCCCAAAGTTTAAGTGAATATTCATAAAAGGGTTGGTTTTCAGGTAGTAAGTAATTAGATCTTATTATGGTGGTATTTCTTCCTATATTTCCAGATCCCACCCAACCTTTTTCTAAAACTGCAACGTTCTTAACATTGAATTTATTACTTAGATAAAAAGCAGTAGATAATCCATGTCCACCACCACCAATAATTATTATATCATATTCCTTTTTTGGCTCAGGTTCTCTCCATACTCTTTTCCATCCGTTATTTCCAGTTAGTCCTTCCCAAAAGATTTTTAAGCCTGAATAATTCATATTTTTCTCCTTAAATTAATATGATATAATTTTTGGTATAATGCATCTATTAAAAAGACACTAATTTGTAAAAAAAAGACAATTTTGGTATAAAAAAGGTATAGGATATGTATAGAATAGGTGTTTTACCACTAAATGGGTTTGCCTTGATGTCCTATGCATCTTTAGTTGAACCTTTTAGAGCTGCAAATTTTCTCTCTGAAAATAATTTTTATGAAGTTATTAATTTCTCTGATTCAAAAGAGGGTAATGTGTCTTCTTCAGGTTTGAAAATTTTTGGGGATTATTTCATCGGTGACACACCCGATTTAGATATTTTTTTTGTAATAGCAGGTGGTGATCCATTTAAATATAATAATAAAACTTTATATAAATGGATTAATAAGTTAGCTCAAAATGGGGTCACTATTGGCGGTGTATCAGGTGGTCCAATTATATTGGTGAAGTCTGGCTTGATGAAAGATCATAGAATGACTGTTCATTGGGAGCATTCTCCAAGTTTGCTAGAAATTGCTCATGATATTATTTTAGAAAAAAGTCTTTACGTAATTGATAGGAATAGAATCACTTGTGCTGGAGGAACAGCTCCTATTGATATGGTTCTAGCAATCGTTAAAAAGCAGCAGGGTTCTAAATTTGCACAATTAGTAAGTGATTGGTTTTTACATAATGAAATTCGACCATCTGGGGGTCCTCAAAGATCTAATTTGGTTAATAGAGTAGGAACTACTAACAAAGTTGCATTATCAGTTATTGAGCTGATGGAAAATCATTTAGCTGATCCTTTGAATTTAGAACAATTAGCAGTGCTAAATAATGTTTCTAAAAGGCAGTTGAATAGAGTCTTTAAAAAATTCTTTCAAAAAGGAACAATGGAATATTACAGAGAATTAAGACTTGATAAAGCAAAAAACTTATTACGCAACTCTAAGCTATCTATAGCTGAAATATCCCATATAACTGGTTTTTATTCTTCCTCACATTTATCATCATTATTTATGACTTATTTTGAAAGTCCACCAACTAAGTATAGAAATAGTACTCAAATTTCTTATATCAATAAAATCGGATAATTAGGATAAGAGTTATTAACATTTCTTTAAGGGGTGAAAAATGCATATTTTGATATTGCAACATGCTAGAGTTGAGACAGCTGGTTCTTTAGGTCAATTCTTAAAAGAAGATGGGCACAGTTTTGAAGTTGTACACTTAGATGAGGGCGAGCAAATTCCTAAAACTAATAATTTGGATGGGTTATGGGTTTTGGGAGGGCCTATGGACGTTTGGGAAGAAGCAAAATTCCCTTGGTTGAAAGATGAGAAAGCATTTATTAAGTATCAAGTCCAACAAAAAGGAACGCCCTTTTTAGGTATTTGTCTAGGCCATCAGCTGTTGGCAGAATGTCTTGGAGGAAAAGTATCAAAATCACAAAAACCTGAAGTGGGAATTTTAGATGTATCTTTAACCGAAAGTGGGCAATCTGGTGTTTTTTTTGATGGCATTCCAGAAACATTCAAGACTTTACAGTGGCATAGTGCAGAAGTTACCGATTTACCTCCAGGCTCCAGAGCTTTAGCGTGTTCAAAAAACTGTAATATTCAAGCTTTACAATGGGAAACAAGAGCATTTTCAGTACAATTTCATTTAGAAATAGAAGATAAGACTGTATTAAATTGGTCAAATATCCCCGAGTATAAATCTTCTTTGGAGAAAGAAATGGGAGAAAACGGATTTGATAAAATGCAAAAAGACTGTTTGAAGAATATTGGGGAAATGAAGGAGAAAGCTGAAAGATTATATATAAATTGGATGCAAGCTACAGCAAAAACTTAAGTACCTGCAGCTCTTGTAAGAGATAACCTAGCAATTTCTAAATGTTCTTTCATTAAAGAGGCTGCTTTTTCCGGCTCTCTAGACTTAATTGCTGATAAAGATTTGATTATGTTGGATATTATAAGTCCTAATAATATTATCATTTAACGTTTGGTGCCGTGCTTTGGTCCACTCATCTTGTCCTCTTACAGAGTTTATTTGATTTATAATCCAAATGAGTAAATTGTTCCCTGTGCAATCAGCAAGAACTTGATGAAATGCAGTATCTGCAGAGGCAAATTGAACGGGATCTTTAACACTTTTTTCCATTGCTTCAACTAATGTTTCTAGTTTTTGAAATTGTTCCTTCTTACCATGAAGTACAGCTAATCTACAAATATGTGGTTCCAAAGCAAACCGTGCGTCAATTAGTTCTAGAGGATTTGCATTTTTTACTTCACTTACTGAGACTGTAGAGGTCTTATAAATGACAAATGCACCACTTCCAGGTTTTATTTCAATAAATTTTTCTTTTTCTAGTTTTGATAGTGCAGACCTTATAGTACCTCTTGATACGTTATATTTTTCGGCTAAATCTCTTTCGGCACGTAGCTTCTCGGAGGCTAATATTTGACCATTCAAAATTTCTCTTCTTAACTCGGATGCGATATTTTCAGAACCGTGCTTTAATGTTAAATTCATTATGTTCATAGATAACTCCTTGTACCGATTATATACCAATAATATTAAATATCAAGTTTTTTGGTACTTTTTTTGTTTGAATTTGGTAATTTTTTGGATTACTATAAATTAAATATACATATCTGGGGGAGTATAAACATGTCATTTCCTAACTTTTCTGAATTCATAATCATTGGTGCTGGTATCCATGGTTTATCTACAGCTTGGAGACTCGCCAAAAAAATTAATGAAAAGGGTGAAGATGTTGAAGGTAGAATAACAGTACTTGAAAAATCTGGAATAGCTTCTGGAGCATCTGGTATTGCGTGTGGAGTAGTTCGCAATAACTATTTTCAACCTGCGATGCGAGAACTAATGGCTCATTCTGTTAATTTATGGGAAAGTGATCCAGCAGGTCTTCACTATCATCCAGTTGGATACATGCAAATTTCTTGTGAGGCTATGAGAAATGATGTTTCACAGATCTATGAACAACAGCAAGCTATAGGTTATGATAGTGTTTTTATCGAAGGTGAGAATGCATCAACTAAATACATGAGGGGTATTTTCGATGACTGGCAAGCTAAAGGAATAACATCAGTTCTTCACGAAAAAAAAGGAGGATATTCTAATCAAACTAAAGCAATGTATTCTCTAGCTGAAAAAGTAGAGGAATTAGGGGTAAGAATTGTTACGGGTGTTGAAGTTAAAGGTTTTCTTACAAGTAATTCATCAGATACTATTAAATCAGTAGAAACAAATTTAGGAAGTATTGATTGTGAGCGTATTGTAATAGGTGCTGGGCCATGGGTTAGAGACTTTTGGAACATGCTTGATTTACCTAAGCAAATTCAGGTTAAAGATTTGAAAGGGCAAATACATAATGATGTTGATATGTGGAGATATTGGCAATTAGAGGAAGGTGTTTTAAAAGTAGAGCCAGATACTTTAAAAACAAACGATGGTAAGATGCCTCCAGTTATTCATGTTGATACTGACGCACCATTGATATCTGATGTTGATGGATCCACAATAACAGAAGATATGTGGGGTATTTATTATAAGCCTGATTGGCATTTTGGTGGGATACAAGGGGGAGCATCACCCTACAAAGTAGATACACCAGTAAATGAAGTTAAGGTTGATCCTTATGGTCCATCTAGCCCTGAATTTGTTTCGAGCAAAGAATTTGCACACATGTGGGTATCCGCACTGGCTCACTGCCATAAAAGATTTGAAGGAAAAATGCCATTTTATCATAAGGAGCCATCAGGAGGAATTGGTTGTTTTACTCCAGACAGTTTTCCTGTTTTC
>JBJLFR010000033.1:0-52927 GCA_045565285.1 Paracoccaceae bacterium | reverse complement strand
GTAGATGGAGTAGTAAGTATAGATAAATCAGATGGTAAAGGTAGATCAATCCATATTGCCAAGCTAGGAGTTGGTGATTTTTTTGGGGAGATGTCTTTAATGACTGGGGAACCTAGAACAGCTTCGATTTCAACTCTTAAAAATACAGTAGTTTTAGAAATAAATAAAAAAATTATTAAAACTTTATTTGGAAATAATAAAGCATTCTATGACAATGTGGCTTTAGTATTTGCGAAAAGAAAACTAAAAATGGATGAACTGGAGAAATTAGAAATTAATAGTGACGAATATTTAGGAAACATTTTTAAAAAGTTCAAACAAGCAATATATAATTTTTTCTCAAAGCAATAATCACATATACAATTTTCAATTGATGGATTTTTTTTAAACATATATTTGATATGGGCTTAGATTAACTGCAAGTAAAGTTTGTTAAGGAAACTTGCTAATAATAGGCTATGGTTTTTGGGGTGCCCTCAAGGATATGTCTTAGGGGTGGGTGTCATAAGTGTCATATCTGTCATATTGGAAACGAAAACTCAAAAAAGTCCACCTTTTACTCCACCTTTAGAGCCTTTTTCAGAGAAACTGAAATTCAAACCCCTTATTTATATGGCTTAAATCAGGTATTTTCCTCATTGGATAGGGTATCGATTATTCTTGGATATTAATGATCTAGCAGTTATCATGCTTCTCATAAACCCAGTAAAACAAGGTATAATCTGCTTATCACCTTTCTCATGCTTGTCAAAGAAGTGAGTGTAAATATCCATCGTAATATTTAATGAGCTATGACTAAACATTTTACTAACAGTTAATATATCGAAAGTATGCTTCAAACAAATTGCTTTGTTTAGTATGTCTGAGAGAATGAACGCCTCTATACTTTAGTTTTGATCGTTAAATTATTGTATCATATTTTTTTCTAATCTGACTTCTACTCTTTAATCCGAAATAATGGAAGAAATTTGTATAATGTATTAAATTTTAGAAAAACAAATTTAGTCAAGAATACATTCATACAGAACTCGCATCAGCATTCTTATACCATCATCATTTTTAAATAATTTATAATCATGATTTCCTGAAATATAAAATTCACGTAAGTCGGCTAACAATTCAGGATGAAATTGGAAACTAAAAGACCTTCTCACCTTATGGGTTTCATAATCTTTATAATTTATGCAAGTAGCCGCTACATCCGTAAGTTTTTTTCCTCCTTCTGACGTAGAACATAAAATCTCTACTGAAGAAGGAAGGTCTAATAACCAAGATAATCCTGAAACTGAAATTAAATTCCTAGAAGAGGCGAGAGTATTATGTAATTTTGAATAAGCCCAATTTGTGAATAGAATAGATTCTTCATTGACTTCATCAGAATGAAACATCAATAACTCTAGATTTTTTTCATAAGTTATAGATTGCTCGACAATACCATCATATTCAGATGCAGTCTGATTGTGTTTAATCAATAATTCTTTTAAGTCAATAGATGGATGATTCCCGTCATGACTATATTTTTTTAATTCACATTTACCTACTTCTTTTACTTCATTTAATGCCACAGCAAAGTGCGGGTCATCCCATCCCTTTGCAATAACAGTATTATTTTTTATTACTTTTAATCCTTGGCCCACAAGTTTTATTCGTTCACACAAAGAAATTAAAGCTTCATGCTGGTAGCTATCTTTTGGAATAATTGTAGATAATTTTTGGGGTATTTCTTTAATTGCCTTTTTTATTAAGTTTATATGAGCTTGTGCAGCAATCTGATGACCTAAACATATAAATATTGCAGGGGTACTTTTGTGTACTCTAGATAGAATTATCTCTTCCATTAAAAATTGTAATTCTTTAAGATTTACCTCTGAATCAGTAAATGTATCTTTATCTTTAGCTGAAGGATGGCCGCCTTCAACAATTATTGCTAGGGAGTTTTGGAGTACTTTTTTAAGATTAGCAATGTTTGGTATTCCACTTTCCCATAAAGGAAATAAAATAGAATCACAATCTGCTACCATTCTATTAATGTAAGCTATATTAGAAGATGCCCTAACTCCTTCGCCTCTTGGATTCTCTCCTACATGGTCTGATGGTTCAATTATACATACTGCATTTTTAGAAATATCAGGATTATTTAAAATGTATTCAAGGTCAGATTCTTCTTTGATTATTTTTTCAAATGGTTCGATCCCCCAAGTTCCAACTAGCTTTTTAGCGTGATCTGAATTATCAATGTTTGATAACAAACTTTTAGAATCTCTATCGGCTAAAAAATTTCCAATCAAAGTTTGTATAGCATGTATGGAATTAGTATTTTTACTATACCATGAAGAAGTATCCCTCCATTTTTTTTTTATTTTTAAGAATTTTTGTCATATTAAATTCATATTAAAAAAAAATTTTAATTATTTATTTTATTAAAAAATCATTCAAAAATGAATGTCAACAGAACTGCTAAAACTGTAATTGCAAATAAAGGGCTAATCGCTCTAGCAAATCTTTCTAACCGCCTATTTGAGTTTTCGCCTTCTTCAGCCATTTTATAATGACTAACAATACCTACCATCATATTAAAAGTAACTACTAAAGTAGCCCAAATAAATAATGCATCAGTGAAATTTAAATAATGCGTAGTTGGTAATTCACCTGCTAATGAAAATTTTAATGCAGGCACAGTAAGGAATAATGTCAGCTGTCCACCAACTCTCCAATTGAAAATATCATAATTGCCTGAAGGATAGAAATGATTAATTAATAATGAAAGAAATACAATTGAAAAAATGGGAAAAAGAATTTTTTGAGCAGCATCTATAAAACCGTGTTTAACATTTACATGTGAAATTATGTAGGAAAACTTTTCATGACCACCATGATTTAAACTTGTTCTACCTTCTTCCTCTAAAATAGTTTTATTTACAGTCCAATTACCTTTTACAACTTTGTGATGGGCATCATGGTGCCCTATTTCAACAGATTCTGGATAAAAAACCATTTTTGATTTATTCCCAGAGAAAGAAGCAATATCCAAAAATAAATCAAGATCACCAAAAGGGTATCTAGGCATTTCCGCATCAATACTTAATTCTGCATCAAATCTCTCAAAAAGTTCAAATTTACCATCAAGAACATCTAAGGTTTTATAATGGATGGTTCTAGGCGTTTCAGCATTAGAAACAAAAAATTCAGGATACCAAATTTCATGAAGATACTCATCAAGTTGCTCACCATGAATAATTTCATCTCCGAATTTAGCTAGGAAATCTGCAGTTTTTTTGTCCTCCCAGGCAAATAAAACTTCAACTGAGGCTCTGTAATGTCCTTCAGATATGTCAATATCATATATCTCATCATATAAGATTTTAGTATGAACAAGATGGTCAGTTTTTATGTCAGACTTATCAATATTTGTTTCTGTATTACCCGATTGTTCAGAATGTACAATATTTATAGCTAAAAAAAGGCTAAAAAATAATGATAGCAAAAATGTTTTAGTTTTCATCAGAAATCCTCGCTATTTAAATCATTTAAAATTTAAAAATTAATTTCTTTATTATTCAACCATTACCCTAAACGGTAGGTAAGAACTAGAAATAATGTTTATATTTTTATAAATTATCAATTCGGGGTATTTAAATAGTAAAATCTAGTTCACTTAAGTAATTCCAAGTCTTCCAATTTTTGAAACGAAATTTATACCTCTGTTGGTAAGAAGGGTTCAGATGATGCACTGTCAGAAACTTTGGTCAAAGTGGGGAGATATTGCTCAAGAATTTGTTTCCAAAATAGTTTTCAACAGAGGAAAGAAATTTTATAGTTGGTAATATTCTCATCCTATAGGATATGTCTTAGGGGTGGATGTCATGATTGTTATCTTTGTTATGTTCTTATGAAACTCTCGCGAACTGCCCCTTTAAGTGCCCCTTTAGAGCCTTTTTCAGAGAAACAGAAAATCAAACCCACTTATTTATATGGCTTAAATCAGGTATTTTCCTCATTGGATAGGGTATCGATTAATCTTTGCCTTATCATCATAGTTTGACTATTCTGAAACGAATAAGTAAGCCATTTTTTTAAGAAAAAACCTGTAATACTAAGACCTGATACTAAATCTGATCTACTAAATTCATTATCTTTTTTTATAGCTCTTAATATATCAGGAAAGCGCAGTAATTTTTTATCATATTTTAATCCTTTTTCTTTACTAACTGCCTTTCCAGATTTAGGAGAAATGTAAAAAAGATTTTGTGTCATACCTGAGGCAACACATTTTTTTAAATCAAGTCCATATCCAATAGAACTCAACAAATTTAATTCCCAATCAAGATATAAAAATTCCCAGCTTTTTTTAATTCTTATTTGATCAAGAAATTTTATGGTTATTTTATAAAATTCAGGCATTGGATCTCTTTCAGCCAAAGTAGCTATACAAAGAGAAGAAAGTGAATTAAAAACATCCAAAGCAAGTTTATTACCTATAAGGATATCTGCTCTAGTTTTTAAAAGATCTATCTTGTAATTTCCTAAGTGTTCTTCCAATCGACTTGACCAATTCAAATGAAGTTGGGTGCTAGGTTGTAAAGTTGAATTCATTTTTCTAGAAAAAGCATTTTGTATTATACCTGAATGAAGTCCTTTTGTTTTAGTAAAAACCTGAATGATTGCAGATTTTTCTCCATGTGGTTTTACACTTAATAATAATCCTTCATCAGTCCAATTCATTTTTACAATTCATCAAATTCACTAAGATAAATTTTCCCCTTTGGGTCATCAATTTCTAAAACCCATATATCTGGATCAAAATTACATTGACGCTTTATGGTTTTATCTATTTGTTCTTCATTTCCAATCAAAAGTCTTTCCCACTTTTGTATTCCATTAAAGTCAGTTATCCTGTGGTATAATTCAACCTCTCCTTCAAAATCAAATACTTTAATCAATATTGCCCCAGCAGAATTATCTCCCGTTTTATAAAAATAAAATGGGATACCCTCCTTTTCTAATTTAGCTCTAAATGCTGAAATCCAAATTTCTGTAGTTACTCTTAAAGTTTTCATAAAATTATTAAATCTATCTCAATTACCTATTCCACCTTTTTTCTTAATTTTTATATCCAAAAAAAGATCAACTTTTTTATTACTGAAATTTTCAATACTCTTTCTAGCTTTTACAGAAATAGATTTTATTGTCTCTCCTTTTTTACCTATTAAAATACTACGATGCCTTTGGTTTTTTACATAAATGGATTGAAAAATTCTAATTTTTGATTTTGAAATATTTATAACCTTATCGCAATAAACCTCAATATTATAGGGTATCTCATCATGGATGCGAAGTAGAATTATCTCTCTTGTTTTTTCATTTAAGTGTTCATCAAAGGTTTGATCGGAAATAATATTAGAAGGATATGACCACTTTTTTTTTGGTAATTTTAGGCTAAACCAATTTAATAAATAATCAATACCATCATTTTTGAGAGCTGAAATCATAAATATTTGATCAAATTCAAATTTTTCATTTATTTCTTGTACCTTAATTAATAATTTTTCTTTTTTAATTATATCTATTTTATTTAGTACAAGTACTGTTCTCTTTTTCAGTGAAGTTTGAGAATTTATTTGTTCAAGTAATTGGTACAATTTTTGCGAAATTGGTCTACAGCTGTCAACTACTAAGCATAAAAAATCCGCCTCAGATACTGAATCCCATATCTTACTTAGGAAACTACGATTTGTTTTTCCCTTATTAAGGGATAACCCAGGGGTATCGATAAAAATAACCTGAGAATTTTTATGATTTTTGATACCTTTAATTTGTTTAATTGTTGTATTTGATTTATGGGTAATTATAGATATATCCTTTTTAACTAGTATATTGAGTAGGCTTGATTTCCCAACGTTTACTTCTCCAATAATTGTAACTATTCCAGCCCTTTTAGAATCATCAGTCATTCTTATTTTTTATCTCAGATAACAATTTTTGAGCAGCGTTTTGTTGAGCTTTTCTCTTTGAATTTGCTTTACCAGTAGCTGTTAAACCATTTTCTAGTTTAACCTCTACATAAAATATTGGATCATGATCTAATCCTTCCCTTTTAAGGTCAGTATAATTTGGTAATCCACCTCTTTTACTTTGTATCCATTGTTGTAATGCTGTTTTAGGATCTAATTCAATATCTCCAACATTATTCAATTTAGAAATCCATAATTTTAAAATTAACTTTTTCACTGTGCTTAAATCTGAATCTAAATACACAGCAGAAATAAGAGCTTCTAAAGCATCCGCTAAAATTGCTTTTTTTAATCGACCACCATGCTTCGACTCTGATTTTCCCATTATAAGTGACCGCCCTAATCCTATATGTTCAGCAATATCACTACAGGTCTCTTTACAAACTAAAGAATTATAATTTAAAGCAAGGTCACCTTCTTTCCATTTTGGATATCTATAAAATAGGTAATCTGAAATTACGAATCCTAGAATTCTATCTCCTAAAAATTCCATTCTCTGATTATTATTGATACCTCTTGATTTTAGAGAAGAGTGAATTAAAGCTTGTTCAAGTAAATCTAAATTTTGGAATGAATAATCTATATTTTTACATAACTCTTTTTGATTTGAATTAAGTCTCAATTTACTGCCTTAAAAAAACGATCTTTTCTCCATGACCAAAATGAGATTAACATCTTACCAGCTGAAGAAAATAATATTCCATCTGCTCTACCAATAAGGTTTTCAGATTTAACAAAACCAACACCTCCAGCCACTCTACTAAAACGACTGTCTAGTGAATTATCACGATTATCACCAATAAAAAAGAAATTGTCTTTAGGTACTTTTAGTGATGAAATATTATCACCATATTCACCGTCAGAAATATCAAGAATTCTTACTTTTAAACCATTTTCAATTTCTTCTAAATATTGTCTTTTTTCACATTCTGCACCTAATGAAACTGGAGCATTACTACATCTAGGAATAGATTCCAAGGGACCTTGCTTATCCTTTTTTTCTATAAAGGGATTAATTTTTTTAGTATTAATTTTTTTTCCATTAAGTATCAAACGACCATTCTTAATAGAGATTTCATCACCTGGTAATCCTATTAACCTCTTAACATAGTCTTTTCCATTAACTGGATGTCTAAAAACAACAACGTCACCTCTTTTGGGTTCACTATAAAATATTCTTCCTCCAAATGGACATAAAGAGAATGGGCAAGAATACTTAGAATAACCATAAACAAATTTGTTAACAAAAATATAATCTCCTATTAAAAGATTTGGCTTCATTGAGCCGGAGGGTATCCAAAATGGTTGGAAAAATAACGTACGAATTAATCCAGCAATTAAAAGAGCAAAAAAGATAGTCTTAATAAATTCTTTTATGCTTTCAAAGTAGGTTTTTTCTTTTCTGTTCATAGTTTTTATAATTCTCTATTTAGTTTTTATGCATTACTTCTCTAGCTTCTATAACTACAATTGAATTTACAATTTCCTCTTCATCTGAAATTGATACATGTAAATAGTAGCTAGTATTTAGAGGCAACATGCTTTGTAAGTATTTTTCAGCATTACCACTTATAACTAGGCATGGTTTTCCATTTAAATTATTTATAATAGATATATCCCTCCAAGAAATTCCCTTATTAAACCCAATACCCAGTGCTTTTACAAAAGCTTCTTTTGCCGCCCAACGGTTAGAAAGTGTTTTAAAACATGGCGAACCTCTTTCCCACACTAATTTTTGTTCTTGATTAGTATAAATTCGATCCTCAAAACGTTTGCCAAACTTATGATAAGCAGCTTTAATTCTTTTAATTGATACGATGTCATTTCCAATTCCAAGTAGCATTCATTTCCTATATTTTTTGTGATTTATCTATTTCTAAGCGCATTTTGTAAATTGTTTTTTCTATGCCATCAAAAACTGCTTGAGAAATTAAAAAGTGTCCTATATTTAATTCTTTCATTTCAGGAATTGAGGCTATATATCTCACACTATCATAAGTCAAACCATGCCCACCGTGAATCTCCAAGCCTAAATTCTTACCAAAATTTGCAGCTTTAGTAAGTTTTTCAAACTCAGCTAAATACTTTTCTTTTTTTCCCTCAATAAACAAGTCACAAAAAGTTCCCGTATTTAATTCGACTATATTAGCACCAACTCTTGAGGCTGCTTCTATTTGTTTAGGTACGGGTGAAACAAATAAAGATATACGAATTTTTTTTTGCACAAAAGGATACAAAAAAGAATTTAACTTTTCTTCTTCACTAATTACATCCAAACCTCCTTCAGTTGTCCTTTCTTCTCTCCTTTCAGGCACTAAACATACTGCATTAGGCATAAGTTCTGTGGCAATATTTTGCATTTCTTCAGTGGCAGCCATTTCTAAATTAATTGGAAGATTAGTTTCTTTAATGATACGTATAACATCTTTATCAATTATATGTCGCCTATCTTCTCTAAGATGCATTGTAATTCCATCTACATCTAGCTTCTCTAGAATTTTTACCATTTTAAGTGGATCAGGATAAAAGGTACCTCGAGCATTTCGAAGAGTTGCTACATGATCGATATTTACACCTAATCGAATTCTAGAACTTTCTTCCACCATTAACATTTACTCCATTATATTTTTGTATTAATTTTTTCTTTTTTTTTTTCTTTTTTGATAAGAATTGATAAGTGGTTTTGATAAAATATAGATAATAAATGCAGTAATAATACCAGAAATTATTCCTCCTAAAGCATAAGGAATAAATTTGTCGAAATAAACTTCAAAAAGAAATTTTTCAAAAACACTTAAACTAGTTAGTTCTGAATTAAATTCCCAAAAATCAGTGTTATTTCTTACATTTTTTGCAATGGAAAATTGATCTACTATCAAATTACCTATTTTAACACTTATAGTAGCAATAAATGGGAAAGTGATAGGATTAGCAAAAAAAGTTCCCAATATGGCGGCAAAAACATTTGCACTAAATAAGTATGCTAATAGTCCTCCCAATACAAAATGAAAGCCGAATAGAGGGGAAAAAGAAGCAAATACACCGAATGATAAACCTAAAGAAATTCTATGCGGAGTATCAGGTAACCTTTTTATTCTATGACTAAAATACTCGATTACCCTTCGCCAACCTCTTTCTGGAAAAAGTAAGGACTTGATATTCTTTAAAGTAGTTTGCTTTTTTTTTCTTTTAAAAACCATCATTCCTTAGAAAATAAAACTGATCAATATTTAGATAGTATCTGAGTATTTTGATTACTAGGTATTTCTAAAACCTCTCTTGTTCTAGCTACAACCGCAATATCAGTATCTGCCTCAATAGACGTCATAATATTAGACAAATGTTTGAGATCTTTAACATGAATTTCTATTATTATACTATAAAAATCTGGTTTTCTATTAACAAAATCTATATTTGTTATATTTGCTCCTCTTTCTCCTATTAAAGAGCAAATCCTACCTAAAACACCTACACCATTATACATTGAGATAGTTAAACATGTTGGGTGGGAATTTTGAATATCTCCATCAGGCCAACGTAAATCCAACCAATTTCTAGAGTTATTATCAATATTTTCTAAGTTATCACAATCAATTGCATGTATTATAATTCCTTTTTGTTTTTCAGCAATTCCAACAATCCTTTCTCCTGGAATGGGCATACAACAAGAAGCGGTATTTGCTTGCTGATTTGGATCTAGACCAACAAAAGACAGTTTTCTATCTCCAAAATTTTGTATTGTTAGACCAGTGACTTTTTTTGGATAGAGAATTTTTATCAATTCATCACCTGTTAATTCTACTGAGCCAAGAGCAGCTAATAAATCATCAACATTACCAATAACCATTTTTTTAGCTGCTGTAATTAAAGCCTTTTCAGTAACTTTTTTACCAATTTTCTCAAAGGAAACACGAGCTATCTCCTTCCCAATTTTAATATTTTCTTCCCTCTTTTCTTCTCTTAATTTTCTTCTAATGGCAGTTTTTGCTCTTCCAGTATAAACCATTGTTTCCCAAATTGATTGTGGTTTTTGTGCTTCTGATCTGATTATTGATACAGATTGACCATTTTTTAATTTAGTCCATAAAGGAACTCTTTGACCATCAACCATTGAACCTACACAACTTTCACCAATTCTAGTATGTATTGCATATGCAAAATCAATTGGTGTTGCTCCCCTTGGTAACTTAATTACTTCTCCTTTTGGCGTAAAACAAAATACCTGGTCTTGAAACATTTCTAATTTAACATGCTCAAAGAACTCACTTGGATTTTCACTTTTAATAAATCCATCACTTAATCCTCTTAACCATTTAAAAGGATCTACAACAAAAGGATTTTTTACCCTTTCACCATCTCTATATGACCAATGAGCAGCAACTCCACTTTCTGCAACTTCATCCATTTCTTCAGTTCTAATTTGAACTTCAACTCTTTTTCCATCCCTTCCAGAAACAGTAGTATGAATTGATCTGTAACCATTACTTTTGGGGTGACTTATATAATCTTTGAAATTTCCTGGAACTGCCCTCCATCTCCGATGAACTGAGCCCATTGCGATGTATGCATCAGTCTCATTTTTAGTAACAATTCTAAAAGCAAATATATCAGAAAGTCTTGTAAAACCTTCTTTTTTATATTGCATTTTTCTCCAAATGGAATAAGGCTTTTTTTCTCTACCTGTTACTCTTGCATTTATATTTTCTTTATTTAATTGCTGTTTGATATCATCAATAATTTTTGGAACTAGATCATCTGTTTCCTTTCTTAGTGTTATAAATCTTCTTATAATTGAATTACGTGCTTCGGTATTAAGTACGCGAAAACTTAGATCCTCTAGCTCTTCTCTCATAAATTGCATACCCATTCGACCAGCTAATGGAGCAAAAATTTCCATTGTTTCTTTAGATTTTCTAATTTGCTTATCTGTAGGTAATGCCCTGATAGTTCTCATATTATGCAATCTATCTGCAAGTTTTACTAGTAGGACTCTAACATCCTTAGTCATAGCCATAAATAATTTTCTAAAATTTTCGGCGTGTTTTGTTTCTAAAGAACTTAATTCTAAATTTGTGAGTTTAGTGACTCCATCAACCATTTGAGATACTTCTTTACCAAATACAACCTCAAGTTGTTTTAATGATCTACTGGTATCTTCAATTGTATCATGAAGAAGTGCTGTTTTAATTGTACATTCATCAAGCTTTAAATCAATTACAATCTTAGCTACCTCAACAGGATGAGTGAAGTATATCTCCCCTGAAGCTCTAAACTGACCTTGATGAGCATTAAATCCATAATCATAGGATTTCTTAATTAACTCAAAATCAGCAGTAGGATTATATGATTTAATTTGATTTATTAGATCTTCAATACTTAGCATTATTGAAGCCTTATAACGTTAATTCTATTTTTTTTCTTGTGCTTCCATAAGGGCTCTCAAAAGATTTTCTTCAGAAATTTCCTCTTCAGGTTTATCAACCTCTGCTTCAGATCCCATAAGGATAGCCATTTGATCTTCTTCTGGTTCGTCAACTTCAATCTGCAACTGCTTGCTTTCAATAGCAGCCTCGCGGATTTGGTCAGCTGTCAAAGTTTCGTCTGCAATTTCCCTAAGAGCTACTACAGGATTCTTATCCTTATCTCTGTCTACAGTTAATTCTGCCCCTAATGAAATTTCACGAGCCCTATGCGCTGCCAACAAGACCAAATCAAATCTATTGGGAACTTTATCAGTACAATCTTCTACAGTGATTCTAGCCATTATAATCTCCTCAATTAAAGTCTTATTATGATCATAATCAAAAAAAATCAATACTACATGCAAAAATTTTTAATTTTCTACTAGTTTTAAAAAATCTTCTTCATTCCAACTTTTTCTATTAATCAATTCCAAAGTTGTTTTATTAAGAATTGGATGAACCCAATCTGGATCAACTTCATTTAATGGTTTTAAAACAAAAAGACGATCTTGAATTCTTGGATGAGGCAATATCAATTCGTTTGGTTGTTTCTCAGTTTGTTGCTGTAAAGGCATTTTCATCCATTCATTATATACATTAATATTTGGAAGTATTATTGAACCTGCACATAATATATCAAGATCTAATACTCTATTTCCCCACCTAGTATTAATTTTTCTACCGAATATTTTTTCAATTTTTTTTAATTGATTTAAAATTTGATAAGGACTTAATTCAGAATGAACTTCCGATACAGCATTTATAAAATCAGGCTGATTTTTGTCAGGGTATGATCTGCTCGACCAAAAAGAACTTGCTTTAATCAAGGATATGTTAAATTTTGAAAAATATTCTAGAGCTTTATTAATAACCTCTAATCTTTTCAAGTTTTTTGTTTCTAAATTGCTACCTAGAGCTATAAAATATTTTGTCATAGTTTAATAAAATTTTAAGTTTTAATTTGAATTAGATTAAATATTTATAATAACTTTTTATTATAACAAGTTTTATTAATATTGACCAAAATTTTTAACAGGATTATCTTAAATCTATTACTATTTTGGAGGGTAAATGAAACTTTTAGTTGCAGCTCCCAGAGGATTTTGTGCAGGTGTAGATCGAGCAATTGAAATTGTAGAAAAATGTCTGGAAAAATATGGAAAACCTGTTTACGTGCGTCATGAGATTGTACATAATAAATACGTCGTAGAAAGTTTAGAAAGAAAAGGAGCTATTTTTGTTGAAGAATTATCCGAATGCCCTAAAAATAGACCAATTGTTTTTTCTGCACATGGTGTGGCAAAATCAGTTTTTTCTGAAGCGCAAGAAAATAACCTACAATATATAGATGCAACTTGTCCACTTGTTACCAAAGTACATATTGAAGCCAAAAGATATTATAATTTAGGATATCAGATTATAATGATCGGTCATAAAAACCATCCCGAAACAATAGGAACCATTGGTCAGCTACCTAGTGGTGAGGTTTTACTTGTAGAAAATGTTGTCGATGTTGATAAACTTAAACCTAGGGATGAAGAAAAACTAGCATACATAACCCAAACTACCTTATCTGTAGATGACACTTTGGAAATATCAACTTCATTAAGAAAAAGATTTCCTTCAATTGTTGCTCCTCATAAGGAAGATATATGCTATGCCACAACAAATAGGCAAAATGCCGTTAAAAAAATTTCACCACTTATAGATGGATTATTAGTTGTGGGATCTATAAACTCTTCAAATTCAAAAAGGCTAGTAGAAGTAGGAAAAAAGGCTGGATGTAAATATGCTCAACTCATAGATAATGTTTATGATATAGATTGGCGATCAATTTCAGGATCAAAATCTATTGGACTTACTGCAGGTGCTTCCGCACCTGAAATTTTAATTAATCAAGTTATTGAAGAATTTAAAAAAAGGTATAAAGCAACAATTGAATTCATTGAAATTACAAAAGAAGATATACAATTTAAAATACCTAGTTCTATAAGAGGTTTATGATTATAATCCCATCTAACGTAAAATACTTAAGTTATGCTGGAATCATTCCTATTTTGATTGGCGTAATTGGCTCTTTTGATTTAAACTTAATGAGTAACAGCATTAACACATGGCTTGTTGAATTTGGGTTGCTATTTAGTGCATTAATTCTTTCATTTTTAGGAGGTTGTTTATTTATTTTTGAAATTCATTTAAAGTCTGAAATTGATTTCAAAGGCATATTAATATCAATGTGCCCATCAATTTGGGCAGTTTTTTCATTATTACTTCCTATGTCATGTTTTTTTCTTGCAATAGGGTTCCTAGCCACTCTCGAAAGAGAACGTTCCTTAGCAAAGATAATTATTTTTCCTAATTGGTGGTTAAAAATGCGCTTTAGACTTACCACTTTAATAGTCCTTTTATTAGTTATAATGGGATTTAATGTATAAATTCAAGGCATATACTGATGGAGCATGCTCTGGTAATCCAGGTATAGGTGGTTGGGGGGTAGTTTTACTGGCTGAAAAAAACAATGAAATTATAAAAAGAAAAGAATTATCTGGTGGGTCATTGGAAACTACTAATAATCAAATGGAATTAAAAGCAGCAATAGAAACTTTAAAGGCATTAAAAAAACCAACAGAAATTACAATTATTACAGATAGTAATTATGTAAAAAAGGGGATTACAGAATGGCTTTCGTCTTGGAAAAAGAATAATTGGAAAACTTCATCAAAAACAGAAGTTAAAAATAAAAAACTCTGGGAAGAATTAGAAAAATTAGTAAATAAAAACAAGGTAGATTGGCTCTGGGTCAAAGGCCATGATGGAAATGTAGAAAATGAGCAAGCGGATTTTTTGGCTAGAATGGAAATAAAAAAAATTAAATTATATGATTAATCTTTATTCAAAATGGATATTTTTTCCTTTATAACCACTAATAAACTCAACATCAGAAATAGGTTTTTTTCCCTCTTTTTGAATTATTTTAATCTCTACTGCACCTTCACCACAAGCAATTAGAAGAGGTGATATATTTTCTGAGGATATTATACTATGACCTATTTTTCCTTCTAATTTTACATATTTTGATTTCAATATTTTTACTCTAGAGCCATCCATCATACTCCAAGCACCCGGTTTTTCAGATAAACCTCTAATCATTCTATCAATAATTATTCCAGACAAATTCCAATTAATTCTTGTTTCACTTTTTTCAATTTTAGATGCATACCTAATTCCTTCATTTTCTTGAGGGGTTTCTGAAATAAATTCTAAATTATTTATAACTTTTAACATTTGAATTGCTCCTAGAAGGCTTAATTTTTTTGATAAGCTTGAATTAGTTTCATCAGAATTAATTTCAAAATTTTCTTTTGCTAGAATAGGGCCTGCATCAAGTTCCCTAACCATTCTTATTGAACAAATACCAGTTTCTTTATCTCCTGCCATCAAAGCCCTTTCAATAGGTGCCGCTCCACGCCATCTTGGAAGTAAAGAAGGATGTGAATTTAAAAATCCAAATTTTGGAATATTTAGTAACTCAGATGATAATATCTGGCCATATGCTGAAACAATAGCGATATCAATATTCATACTTAACAATTTATTTATCTCAACCTCACCATTAATATTAATAGGATGTAAAAGTTGTATATTTAACTCCTTACACTTTATACCTACTGCATTATGCCTAATCTTCATACCTCTACCAGATACACTTGGTGGTTGAGTATAAACCGCACATATATCATGTTTAGATTGGTGGAGACATTCTAGTAAAGGAATAGAAAAATCTGAACTAGCAAAAATTACAATTCGCAAAAATTACCTCCAATTATTTTTTATTAATTTCTTTTTTTAGTTTTTTCATTTTTTTAGTGATAAAGGATCTTTTAATAGGTCCTAAATAATCAATAAATAACTTGCCGTTGAGATGATCAATTTCATGCTGAATACAAGTAGCCCACAAATCTTTGAACCAATCCTCAGTTAATACTCCATTTATGTCTGTAAATTTTATTCTAACCGATGATGGTCTTTTTATTTCTTCACGAATATCAGGAATGGATAAACATCCCTCCTCAAACACCGAATCCTCTTTAGAAGTTTCTATTACCTCAGGATTTATAAGAATTGTTGGATTTTTTTCTCCATCATCTGAACAATCCATAACGACAACCCTTTTTAATATGCCAACTTGTGGAGCAGCTAAGCCCACACCAGAGTATTTATACATTGTATCTATCATATCTAAACAAAGTTTCTTGATACTATCATCAATATTAGTTACTTGAGTACATACTGTTTTGAGTCGAGGATCAGGATGTAATAATATAGTTAATTCAGTCATACAAATTATTTAGATTAATAAAATCTTTGAAGCAAGATTAAGTTAAAAATATGGTAAAACAGATGAAATATGATTTTGATAATTATTTGGCAAAAATCCCAAACAAATCCTTAAAATTTGACGAAGTCATAGCAAGTAATACTAATAATATTGATGATTTTTTATCAATGGGTGTTGCTGATATGTCTTTCAAACCGCCAATTGATGTGTTGCATGCACTAGAGAAAGAACTTAAAGGAGGTTTCCTAGGTTATTATGGTGGTGCAGATAGTTACAGAAAAGAAGTTGTACAGTGGTTAAAATCAAAACATGACTGGAAAGCAAAACCAAAATGGATAAATACAGCCCACGGACTAGTAGCAGCCATCGGAACAGCTTTAAGAGCTTTTACAATTCAAAATGATGGAATTATAGTTTTTTCACCAGTATATCATTCATTTCGTAAAATAATCAAAGCAAATAAAAGAACCCTGATTGAAAGTGAAATGATAAAAAAAGATGGAAGATACTACCTCGATTTAGATAATTTAGAAAATAAAATGAAAGGTAATGAAAAAATTATTATTTTGTGTTCACCTCATAATCCTAGTGGTAGGATTTGGACTGAAAATGAACAAAAGGAAGTTGCTTATTTTTGTAAACAACATAACCTAATTTTGATAATTGATGAAATACATAATGATCTTGTATATAATGGAAATAATCACATTACATTTCCCAAAATAGGAGAGAACTTTTTTGAAAATTTTATATTAATGACATCTACTACAAAAACATTCAACTTAGCAGGTGGGTTAATGGGTAATGTTATTATTCCAAATGATTTTCTAAGAGATAAATTTCAAAAAGAAAATTTAGCTACAGGGGAAACCCCAAATAGATTTGGTATGATGTTGGGTGAAGAAGCTATGAGATCTGGAAGTCAATGGTTGAATGATCTGCTTAATTATCTTGAAAAAAATAAAACTATTTTTGATAATGAAATCAATAATCTAAAAACTTTAAATTCAATGAAAATTGATTCTACTTACCTTGCATGGGTTGATTTTTCTAAAACTGGAGAAACAGAAAAGACTAATTTTAGAAAGCTTACATATTGTGCCAAGATTATTACTAAACGTGGATCTACCTTTGGATTAGGAGGTGATAATCATTTTAGGTTTAATTTGGCTACTTCAACAGAATTAATAAAAAGAAGTGCAGAAAGGATTAAGTCAATATTCAAATAACAAAATTATTTTTATAACATTAAGTTATTTAGTAGTAAAAAATAATAACTTTCACTATAAGTATTATTCAAAATATATAAAAAGTACGATTAATTTGGGTTTTAATTAGATTTAGTATTTTAAATGCAGCATTATTTAGATTTTGAAAAAGAATTAGCTATACTAGATGGTAAAGTTTCTGAATTACGGTCTGTTAATTCATCGAAAAATGAAGAAAAAGAAAAAAATGAATCCATAAAAGAAATTAAAAAAAAATCAAACCTATTGTTGAAAAAAATATATTCTGATTTATCACCTTGGCACAAATGTCAAATTGCACGGCATCCTGAAAGACCACATTCATCAATATATATAGAAAAGCTAATGACTGAATTTATTCCTTTGGCAGGTGATAAGAAGTTTGCTGAAGATAAATCAATTATTGGTGGTTTAGCTAGATTAAATGATACTCCCATAGTAATAATTGGACATGAAAAAGGTAATGATACTAAATCGAGAATCAAACATAATTTTGGAATGGCTAGACCAGAAGGGTATAGAAAAGCTGTTAGATTAATGGATTTAGCAGATAGATTTAACCTTCCTGTAATTACATTTATTGATACCCCGGGAGCCTATCCAGGAAAAGGTGCAGAAGAACGAGGGCAAGCCGAAGCAATAGCAAGTTCAATAGCAAAATGTATGCAAATTAAAGTTCCTTTAATTTCTGTAATAATTGGTGAAGGTGGTTCTGGAGGGGCTGTTGCCTTAGCGTCTTCCAATAAAATCATAATGCTAGAACATTCAATATATTCAGTAATATCACCAGAAGGATGTGCTTCAATTCTATGGAAAAATGCAGAAAAAATGAAAGAAGCTGCGGAAGCACTCAGACTAACTGCAGAGGATTTAACAAAACTGGGAGTAGTCGACGAAATCATTTCAGAACCCATAGGTGGAGCTCATAGAAACACCAGTGAAACAATAATAAAAGTAGGAAAAGCTCTAGAAAGATCATTAAAAAATTTTAACAAATTTACTCCTAACCAAATTTTAAATGAAAGAAGAAATAAATTTTTAGATGTTGGAAAGCTGAAATTATAAATTTACTTTATCACTCCAAGTGATCTTTCATCAAATAGTTAGAACGTTTTTCAATATTTTTTTCAATTTTTTTCATAAAATCATTTAATGGCATACCTGGTTGAATTACTTCAAAAAAATCAATTATTGCTGTTCCCGGTTTTCTTATCCAACTCCCTTTTGGCCAAAAAATACCTGAGTTTGTTCCTACTAAATAACATGGTAAATTAAATTTTTCATACAGTACACCAGCTCCAATTTTATAATCTTTTTTTTGGTTGGGTAACACCCTAGTTCCTTGGGGGTATATTATTATTTGTTGATTATCGCCATCATCAGAAAATTGATCATAATCAAAAACCATTTTATTTAATGCTTTTGATTTATCACCTCTTTTTACTGGAACACAACCAATTCGTAAGGCATAAATTCCTATAATTGGAGTAAAAACAATTTCTTTTTTCATAACAAAACTACATTTAGGTAGAAAATGAGCTAGCATTAAAATATCCAAGAATGACATGTGTTTTGAGCAAATTAAAACATTATTTGTTGGTATTTTACCTCTACATTCTACCTTAATATTTGAAACTAATCTTAAAATTAAAAAGCATGTTAAAATGTAAATTTTTATAAAATTATAAGCCCATCGCCTTGAAATTAAGGAGAATGGAAGACCAATAATACCTATAAAAAACATTGAAAAAAATATTAATATATCATTTATTAATCCGCGAATAATGGATATAATTGTTTTCATTTTCAAAAACCCAAAATAATTAAAATACTAAGATATATTAATGTTAACTTTAAAAACAATAAAAAAATATGATTATTACATGTCCAGATTGTAAATCAAATTATAAAATTGAAGAAACCCTAATTTCTGAAAATGGGAGAAAAGTAAAGTGTTTCAATTGTACTAATTTTTGGATCCAATTTCCTAAGGGAAAATCTTTACAATTAAAATCAGAAAATACTTTTTCTAGTGAGTTAACAAGAAGACAAAATTTAATTAGAAATTCTTTAAATAAAAAAAATATTCATATTAATAAAACGGAAGATAAGAATAATTTGTTAAATAAAGAACAAGAAAAAGAGTTTTTATCATCTTTAGCTATTGCTGAAATAGAGCAAAATCGAACTAATGAATACAATTCTTCTTATGATCAAAGTAATTCTCTAAATAGATTAGAATTAATAAGAGATAAGTTAAATTCAAAAGAAGAAAAAAATGCCCTAAATTATAAAAAGGGAATTAATAAAAGCTATATGGGATTCATATTAGTTAGTATTCTTTTTATAACTTGTTTTATATTTTATCAAAAACGTGAGTTTATTATAATTAACAATCCAAGATTTGAAGAACAACTTACAATAGTTATAAATGCTTTTGATATTTTAGTAAATAATTTGATTTTTTTTATAGAGAAAAAAATTGGGAATTTAAAAGATCTATTATAATTATCTTAACCAATAAGGTATTTGATCTCTATTAATAACTTCCTCAATTTTTGGTCTACTTCTTACTACTGATACTAAATTTTCACTAACAATTAATTCTGGAATTAACGGCCTTGAATTATATTCAGATGACATAACTGCTCCATATGCCCCAGCTGAGTAAATTGCTAAAAAATCTCCACTTACCATTTTGGGAAGAGTTGCATTTTTTGAAAATATATCTGAACTCTCACATATAGGTCCAACTATATCGGCCACTATTTGATTGTTATTTTTTTTATAGTCATTAACTGGTAAAAACTCATGCTCTGCATCGTAAATAGCCGGCCTTAAAAGATCGTTCATTCCAGCATCAATTATTAAAAAGTTTTTATTGGTTCCTTCTTTAAAAAAAACAACAGATGTGATTAAAAGACCAGAGTTTCCAGATATAAATCTTCCAGGCTCAAGTTGTATTTCTATATTAATATCTTTAAATATTTTACTTAACATTAATGAAAATTTGTCTATTGAAATTGGATCTTTTTCTTTCGAAGAATAGCTAATACCAAGCCCTCCACCTATATCTACTCTGTCTATTGAATGGCCATTTTCTCTTAATTTTTTTATAAAATCTGCTATCTTTATAAATGCTATTTCAAATGGTAAAATGTCGGTAATCTGACTACCAATGTGAAGATCTATCCCGACAATTTTTATACCCTTTAATTCTGATGCCATCTTATAGACTTCTAAAGCAGAATTAATTGGAATACCAAATTTATTCTCTGATTTACCAGTCATAATTTTTTTGTGTGTTTGAGCATCTACATCAGGATTCACTCTTATTGAAATTGGTGCTTTTTTCCCGGCGGCGGAGGCAATTTTATTTATCATCATAATTTCAGGAATACTTTCAACATTAAACTGTCTAATCCCATTATCTAAAGCTAACTTTATCTCGTCGCTAGTTTTCCCAACTCCTGAAAACACTATTTTATCACCTGGAACACCTGCCTTTTGAGCTCTTAGATATTCTCCACCAGATACAACATCCATTCCTGAACCTAATAAAGATAACACTCTTAATACAGCGAGGTTTGAGTTAGATTTTACAGAAAAATATAATGAATGATTTATAGTTTTTAGAGACTTTGCCAAATCAGTATATCTTCTCTTTAATGACGATGCTGAATATACATAAAATGGGGTTTTAATATTTCTTGAAATATCAATAACTGAGACGTCTTCTATATATAAAATATTATTTCTATAAGTAAAAAAGTCATTGATTTTTTTTATTTTTATATTGTACATAATAATTAATTTAAGTGTCGAAGGATAATTTAATAGTCAATTATTTTGATTTTTATTTAGTATAGTTTCAATTTTAGGTTTCTCTGGATCACCTTTCACACCACAGCTTAATAAAAAGACTACTAAAATTAAACAAATAAATTGAATACTTATTTTAACTTTTTTTTCCATTCTTTAATTCTCTTTTTTACCTCTGAAGGGGCTGTTCCACCATAAGAAGTTCTAATATTAACCGAATTATTAATTGAAAGTATTTTATATACATTTTCATCCATATTGGGATCTATTTTTTTATATTCAGATAATTCAAGATCTTTTAAATCACAACCCAACTTTTCTGCCTTAAGCACTAACTTACCAACAATATTATGAGATTTCCTAAAACTGTAATTATATTTTGTAACTAGATAATCAGCCAAATCAGTTGAAGTTATAAACCGAGAAGAAGCTGCTTTTTCTAAAGTTTCTTTTTTAATTATTACTTCAGTCATCATACTATTCATAACGTCAAGCATTAGAGATAAGTTATCATAGGCCCTGAAAACTAACTCCTTATCTTCTTGTAAATCTTTAGAATAAGATAAAGGTAACCCTTTCAAAATTGTGAACAGCGAAAAGAGAGCTCCTGTAATATTTGCTACTTTTGCTCTAATTAATTCTGCCGCATCTGGATTTCTTTTTTGTGGCATTATTGATGAACCGGTTGAAAAACTATCTGAAATCTCAATAAAAGCAAAACCATCACTTGCCCAAATCACAAGCTCTTCTGCAAATCGGCTCAAATGCGTAGCACAAATTGCAGATGCCGATAAAAAATCAAGAGCAAAATCTCTATCAGAAACAGCATCAATACTATTAGATGTAGGTTTATCAAAACCAAGGTTTTTAGACGTTAAAAACCGATCGATTGGATAGGAAGTTCCAGCCAATGCGGCAGAACCCAAGGGACATTTATTTAATCTTTTTATTGCATCATGAAATCTTTCTTTATCCCTTCCAAACATTTCTACATAAGCTAACATATGATGACCAAATGTAACGGGTTGAGCTGTTTGTAAATGTGTAAATCCAGGCATAATTGTATTAAAATTATCATCTGCAATAATTAAAAAAGTTTTCATATTCTTTGTTATTTTTGTTATTAACTCGTGAATACTATCCCTAACCCACATTTTAAAATCAGTAACTACCTGATCGTTTCTAGATCTTGCAGTGTGGATATATCCTGCATCATCTCCAATAATATCGTGTAATTTTTTTTCTATATTCATATGAATATCTTCAAATTTACTATCATATACAAAATTACCTTTTTTAACCTCATCTTGGATAACTTTAAGGCCCTTAATTATATTATTACAAATCTTGGAGGGTATTATTTTTTGATATTGAAGCATTTTTACATGTGCAATAGAACCTTTAATATCTTGAATAGCCATACGATTATCAACATCTATCGAGGAATTAATAATCTCCATAAAATTGTCCTGCTGACTTGAAAATCGTCCCCCCCACATTAAATTGGTTGTATGTAATGATTTCTTAGACATTAAAACCTCTAGAGTATTTCTATTAATAATGAGTTATTTAAATATGCGAATTATAGTCTCAGTTTTTGTATACGCTTTCATAATAATTTTTGCAAATACCTCTTATACTGAAACAAATGAAATAAAAAAATTCTACTTCAGTGAAGATCCAATTCCTATTAATAATTTAAAAGTATTGGATATTGATTCTGATGAAACTAATATTCTTAATAAGAATTATAATTTATTATTATTAAATTTTTGGGCGACTTGGTGTAGCCCTTGTACCAAGGAAATGCCCTCTTTGAATGAACTCCAATCTAAATTTGATGAAAATCAATTCAAAATTATTACCATTGCCACAGGTAGGAACAATCCTAATAAAATAATAGATTTCTTTAAAAAATATAATCTAGCAAACCTTGAAAATTATAGAGACCCTAAAGGAAAATTAGCACTCGAACTTGGTGTATTAGGTTTACCTTCTTCAATAATTGTTTCTAGAGATGGACATGATATAGGACGTTTAATTGGACCTATTGATTGGTCAAAAAAAGAAATAGAAAATTTATTCCTAGAATTAATAAAGGAACAGGAGTACAAATAGAGAAAGTTAGGATAGAACTTTGAAAATATCAATTTTAGAAACAGGCAAATTACCAATAAATTTGGAGAAAAAATTTGGGAACTTCCCAAAAATGTTTATTGATTTATTTGAGGAGCTAAATGTCAATATTAATATAAAAAATTATGATTTGATAAATAATGAGTTTCCAAAAAATTTGGATAATACAGATTTATGGTTGATTACTGGTTCTTCATATGGGGTGTATGAAAAAATTGATTGGATCATTTATTTAAAAAGACTTATTCGTAAAATCTATAATAAAAAAATACCCTTGTTTGGAGTATGTTTTGGACATCAGATTATTGCAGAGGCTTTAGGTGGAAAAGTAGAAAAATCACACAAAGGTTGGGGAGTTGGCGTACATAAATATCAAAGAAAATTAAATCCTCAATGGTCTGCAGGGGTTGGTGATTTTTTTTCAGGCTATGCTAGCCATCAAGATCAAGTTATAGTTAAACCTAAAAATTCATTCAGTATTTATGGTTCAAATTTTTGTACCAACTCAATTTTATGTTATGATGATATAGAAAAACCAGTTGCTGTCTCTATACAAAGTCACCCTGAATTTAAAAAAGATTGTTTAGAAATGATTATACAAAGGAGAATAGGCAAAACAATTCCTAAAAACTTAGGCAATAAAGGTTTGGAAAGTCTCCAAGAGAACATTGATAATAAAAAAATCTTTAAACCACTCCTTAGAGCGCTTAGAGTAGTCTAATTTTTTTTACAATTTTTTCTTTTATAATTAATTTTTCTTTTTTTAATATTGAAAGTAATGTCAAATCTGGAAATTGTTTTTTTTGCTCATTATCAACATCAAGAGAAAGTTTAGCATGTTTTTTTTTGAGCTCAGCTACATAATTTTCCAAAGCCATTGGAACCTCCTAAAAGAATAATCACCCAAAACCTTGTGTCTTTCTATAATATACTAAATAAATGTTGATGCAAATAATATTTAAAAATTTAACCCCTTACCCTTTTTTAAGATTTTCTGAATTTCAGAAGTATATTTTTTTTTTAAATTCATATTTTTTGTATTTTTGTATAAAACAAGAGGATTTAAAAGTTTTGTTTCTCCTTTTGCTGATTTTCTTGCTCTAATAATTATCCGAGAAGTAATTTTAGAATTAGAACTAACAATTGGTAAAATTTTTATATCACCAGCTCCATCCTTTAAAATTGATAAAATTTCTGATATTCGAGCAGGCCTATGAATTAGTGTTATATAACCATATGGGTTGCAACGCTTCAAAGCATAACTGAGCATTTGTTTTAATATTCCAGGATATTCTATATGGGCAATTTCAAGTAGTTTATTATCAGATATTTTATAACTGCTGACTGGATAATATGGAGGATTAAAAAAGATTTGATCAAAACTCTCTTTCTTTAATTTTTCATTAGTAAATAAATCTCCTAGAATTAAATTGGCTTTAAATTTATTTCTCTTAGCATTTATTAATAATAGAGAATGATATTCTGGCATAATTTCAATTGCAGTTGCATTAAGACCAGGTATTCTATTCATTAAGCAAAATAGAACAGTTCCAACTCCTGCTCCAATTTCAAAAACATTTTCTCCAGATTTTGCATTTACTGATGCTGCTAATAAAACTGAATCCAACCCAGCTCTAAAACCCTTTTTAGGTTGAAATAATCTTAATTTCCCACCTAAAAATGAGTCTTCTGTTATACCTGATAATTGTTGATCCATAAAATCTATTAATAATTAAATTTTTGAACTTGATATATCTTCATTGAATAAAGTATTTAAATCTCTTACTAAAATTTTTAATAGTAAATAAAAATATCATACTTATTTAAACTTTATCAAATAATTAATATAAAAGTGTAATATCAATGATATCAAATGATCCAATATCTGAACTTCAAAAGTTACTTTTTGATAAACTCAAATTAATGGATCAATTAATTTCAAAAATGATGGTATCAGATAATGCTCCTAGAATACCAGAGATAACTAACCACATATTTGATTCTGGTGGTAAAAAATTAAGACCTCTTTTATGTATAGCATCAGCAGAAGCTTTAAATCATAAATTAGATAAACATATACTATTAGCTGCAACTATCGAATTCATTCATACCGCTACATTATTACATGATGATGTAGTTGATGAAAGCTCCACTCGTAGAGGAAAAAAAACAGCTAATATACTTTGGGATAACAAGTCTTCTGTTTTAGTTGGTGATTTTTTATTTTCTAGGGCATTCCAATTAATGGTTTCTACTAATTCATTAAGAGTTTTAGAAGTTTTATCAAATACAGCTGCTATTATTTCTGAGAGTGAGGTATTACAACTTTCAAATATTAAAAATGTTGATATTGATTTAAAAACTTATTTCACAATTATTGAAGGAAAAACAGCTGCACTTTTTTCTGCTGCATGTGAAACAGGAGCTATGATATCTACAGACAATTTAAGTCATATAGAAAGTTTCAAATCGTTTGGTAAAGCAATTGGAATGTGTTTTCAATTAATCGACGATTATTTAGATTATAAGGGAGATTCAAATATAATGGGAAAAGCTGTGGGAGATGATTTTTTCAACTCCAAATTAACATACCCTATTATTTTTACTCTTAAAAAGAGCGATAAATTTGAAAATAAAAAAATAAAAGATCTTTTCCAAAAGTCAAAAAAAACAAATAATGATTTTAATACTCTTTTAAAAATATTAGATAAATATAATGCTTTAGAAAACACAAAAATAGAGGCTATCAAATGGTCAAAAACAGCTAAGGAGTCAATTCAAACTATTCCGCAAAACTCTATAAAAAATCTATTAGATGAAATATCTGATAATATAATTTCTAGAACATCATGAAAAAATCTTAGCAACTCTTATCCAGGCTTTGGGAAATTTGTACATTAGTTTTTTTTTAGCTTGTTCAGCTTCAAATTTCTTCTCATATAATCCAAAGCATGTTGATCCAGAACCTGACATTCTTGAAATAAGACATCCACTTGTTTTATGAATATTATCTAGCAAATTTTTGATAATAGGATACATTTTTTTTGCAGGTATTTCTAAATCATTTCCAGTTGATTTTAGAAATTGTATCAATACTCTTTTATTTTTTAATTTAGGAATATTTACTATATCTGAAAAGTCGTTTTGTGAAATATCTTGAAATATAATATCAGTTGGGACTTTATCTCCATTATTTAATAATACTATCCATAAAAATTCTGGTGAATCAATAAATGAGTTTTTTTCTCCTATACCCTGCATTCTTTGTAGTCGCCAATCCATACAAACCGGAATATCTGCACCAAGTAAAACTAAGTCATTATTAGAAGGTAATGGGACATTCCAAAGTTTTGATAATAATTTTAATGCTACAGCAGCATTTGATGAACCTCCTCCCAAACCAGCAGAAATAGGAATATTTTTTTTTAAATGAATATCAGCACCCATATTTTTATTTTCTAATAATTTAGTAGCTTTTAAAATTAAGTTATCTTTTGTATTTAATTCTTTTTTTAATCTACCAGTAATTTTTAAATTAATACTTTTGGATGAGGAAACTTCTATATTGTCTCCAATATCAGGAAAAGCAACTAAACTATCTAGAAAATGATATCCGTCAGCTCTTTTTCCTATCACATGCAAATAAAGATTGACTTTAACTCTTGAAAGTGAATTTAATTTTCTACTATTCATCTATAATCATTTAATAATAAAACTATAATCCAAACTTTATTTTTTTTTCAATTTCAAACTTTAATTCTTTTTTTGGGTTAAAAAGCAACGCTTTTTTCCACTGAAAATATGCTTCTCTTTTCCTACCAATTTTCCATAAAATATCGCCTAAGTGATCATTAACAATCGGATCATCAGGCTCTAATTCAATAGCTTTTTCCATTGGCTCTATAGCCTCGGAATACCTTCCCAATTGGTATAGCCCCCATGCTAATGAATCTATTATATAGCCACTTTGAGGACTTATTTTTACAGCTTTTCTGATCATTTCTAAAGCTTCTTCTAGGTTTTCTTTCTGTTCAATCAACATATAGCCCAAATAATTTAAGACCTGGGGTTGATCTGGCATTAATGAGAGCGAATTTCTTAAATCATTTTTAGACTTCTCATAATTTTTTAATTGCTCTAATGCGATACCTCTAAAAAAATAGAGAAGCCACAAATCTTGATTATCAAATTCAGAATTTTTGGCTAAGACTATTGCCTTTGAATAAGCTGCTTCAGCTAAATCAAATTTTTCATGATACCGATAGATATTTCCTAAAATCTTGTAAATTTCAAATGTCTTATTGTGATTTTCAATAAGGTCATTCAAAATATTAATTGCTTCCATTTCAAATGAGTTTTCATTAAAAAAATCAGCTAAAATTAATCTGGATTCAATATAAAAAATATCATCTTTTGAAATAGTATCTAAAATTTCTTGAGATTCTTTGAATAAACCCGCCTCATTAAGTGATATAGCTAATTTAATTTTGAATCGAGCATTATTTTTACTTAAAAAATAAGCTAATTGATAATAAAAAACTTCAACTAGTTTTTGGTTTAGTTGTCTGCTCTCACCTTGTGCAAATAGAGATAATGTATCAGAGATACCACTATTCTCATCTTGGAAAATTTGATAATTGTATAAGTTATTTGCCTTAATTCTAAGATACAATTCTTTTAAAGTTATATCATTAAAAAAATCGTTAAGGGATTTCTTTAATGTTTTTTGTGCTTTTACATTCTCTCCATTCATTATCATAATTTCTGATTTAAATATTTCAAAGACTTTCCCCAATATCTTAAAATTATTATTATTGTTGTTAATAATTTTTAAAGCCTCTTCTGTATTAGCGCTTTGTGCATATGCAACAGCTGAATAATATGCCCCAAGATCAAATTTTAAATCAGTCTCACTTAATTTTTTAAATTCAACTAATGAATCCTCAAGTTGCCCTTTTTTTAAATTAATCCATCCTCTTAAAGAAGCTACTAATACTGAAGGGAGGTCTTTTTCAAATAACTGAATTAATGACATACTATCATTAAGTTTTTCTTTGCTAATTTTTTCAATTATCATTACTAGACTAAGAACGGGAGATCTTAATTCTAATTCATACATTTCTTTTGATAATTCAAATGCTTGAATAAAATTTCCTGAAGCCACTAAATATAAAAGTGCATCATTATAAAAGGCAGATTCTTTAGCTCCACTTTTTAAGATGTTTAAATTATATTCCGCAGATTTTTTGAAGTCATTTATTGATGATGAATATTTAGAAGCAAGTATTGATCCAGAAATAGATTTACCACTGGAAGGAGCAACGATGCTTATTAAAAGTATTACTGCTAAAAAGAAATAATTAAATAACATTGGCTATTACTAATATCATGGGGATGTTTAATTACATTATTTTATTTAGTTACATTGAAGAATAATTTGGTCCTTCTCCCCCCTGAGGAGTTTTCCATGTGATATTTTGACTTGGGTCTTTTATATCACATGTTTTACAATGGACACAATTTTGATAATTAATTTGAAATCTGGGTTCTGATTTCTCATCGTCTTTTAATACCTCATAGACCCCTGCAGGACAATAACGCTGGGCTGGTTCATTAAAATTTATCAAATTAAATTTGATAGGAATTGAGTTATCATTTAATTTTAGATGGCATTCTTGTCCGTCACTATGAGAAGTACCAGAAAAACTTAAATTATCAAGACGATCAAAACTTATTTTACCATCTGCTTTTGGATAATTAATAATTTTAGATTTTGATGCTTGTTCTAGACTTTTATGATCGGAATATTTATGCTTTAAAGTTCCAAATAAGTTTTTTCCAATTATATTTGCCCACCACATATCAATTGTACCTAGTATTATACCTAGGAAAAGACCTAACCTTGACCATAATGGTTTAACATTCTTCACGGGATTTAAATCTTTAAAAACAAGCCCATTAACAATCTTATCTTCATATTCTTCCAGTGAATCGTTGGATCTTCCACTATTTAAAGCTGAGTTGGCAGATTCAGCCGCTGCAATTCCAGACAAAATTGCGTTATGATTACCTTTAATTCTTGGAACATTTACAAAACCTGCAGAGCAACCAATCAAAACTCCACCTGGAAAAGACAGTTTTGGTAAAGATTGTATTCCCCCTTCACTAATTGCTCTTGCTCCATACTCAATTCTTTTGCCACCCTCAAGTAATTTGCAAATAAATGGATGATGCTTAAATCTTTGAAATTCTTTATAAGGAAATAAATGAGGATTTTTATAATTCAAATGAACTACAAAGCCAATATATATTTGATTATCACTACCGTGATATAAAAAAGACCCACCACCAGTTGAATTACCTAAAGGCCATCCCATTGTATGCAGAACTTGACCTTCTCTATGTTTATCAGCACCCACTTCCCAAACTTCCTTAATCCCAATTCCAAATTTTGGAAAATCTGAATTTTTTGAAAGATTATAATTTGCTATAATATTTTTTGCTAACGAACCTCTTACACCTTCAGCAATAAAAATATATTTACCTAGAACTTCCATACCAGGTTCATACATTGGGCCAGGTTTACCATTAGAATTCTTACCAAATTCACCAGCTATAACTCCTTTTAACTCATTAGAATTACCATAAATTAGATCAGAGCAAGCCATTCCTGGAAAAATCTCTACCCCTAATTGTTCAGCCTGAGTTGCCAGCCATCTGCAAACTTTAGACATAGAAACTATATAATTACCATGATTAGACATTAGTGGCGGCATTAAAAAATTTGGGATACGAATACCACCAGCTGGTCCAAGAAAATAAAATTTATCGTCTACAACCTTTGTTTTTATTGGAGAATCCATTTTTTTCCAGTTCGGGAAAAGTTTATTCAATCCAACTGGATCAAGTACAGCTCCTGAAATAATATGTGATCCAACCTCAGAACCTTTTTCTAAAACCACAACTTGTAAATTAGAATTTAATTGTTTTAATCTTATTGCTGCAGATAATCCAGCAGGGCCAGCTCCAACAATGACAACGTCATATTCAATAGACTCTCTTTTTGCTTCGGACACAAATATCTCCTAAAAATAGCTTCTCTTGACAGTTATAATGATTTAGATTTATTTTTTATTATAGTTATTAAATCTATTAATTTAAAGAGCATCTTTAATTAATAAAATTTAATAACATTATTTTGTGAATAATTTTAACAGCCAAGTATTTTTAATGATTATTTATTTAAAATATTACGGAGATAAAGATGGATAAAGTACCGCTTACTTTAAATGGCTTTGAATCTCTCAACGAAGAATTAAAGAATCTAAAGTCTAATGAACGTCAAAATATTATAAGAGCTATTGCAGAAGCTAGGGAACACGGAGATCTTTCTGAAAACGCCGAATACCATGCTGCAAGAGAGAAGCAGTCTTTTATAGAAGGTAGAATTAAAGAACTCGAAGGTATAATAAGTTTGGCAGAAGTAATAGACCCAAAAAAACTTTCAGGGAGTATAAAATTTTCAGCGACTGTTACTATAATTGATGAAGATACTGAAGAGAAAAAAGTATATCAAATAGTTGGAGAACCAGAAGCAACCATTGAAAATAATAAATTAAACGTCAAGTCTCCTTTGGCAAGAGCGTTGATTGGGAAAGAAATTGGAGATAGCGTTGAAGTAAAATCTCCTGGAGGCACGAAATACTATGAGGTAACCGAAATTAAATTTATTTAATAATATCTTCTATTAACGCAAACTACCTCCAGTTACTTCTGTAACATTCAATATAATTTTTTGGGATAAATCTTCTATTTCACTTTCTTGTAGTGTTCTATCTTTTGATTGCATAATCACTTCAAATCCCAAGGATTTTTTATTATTCCCAATTTGTTCGTGAGCATTTTTTCCTTCAAAAACATCAAAAAGTTTTATTCCAATAATAAGTTCTCTATTAATTTTGCTGATTGCTTTAATAATATTTTTTACTTCTATTTTTTCGTCTACTACAAATGCAAAATCTCTTATAACAAAAGGATATGGTGAATTTTCAAATTTGACATTTTTTAACTTATCTTTTTTTTCTATTATTTCTTCTAAAAATATTGAAAAGACAATTGGACTATTTTTAAATCCATACTTGTTTGTAAATTTTGGATTTAATTCTCCAAATAATCCAATTTTTTTAAATTTACCTAGTTTTATAAATGCTGATTTATTAGGATGAAAATAATCTGGAACTTCCCTATCCAAAAATAAACTATCTGGATTAATACCTATAGTTTGCAAAGATTCTTCAATACAAAATTTTGCATCATAAATATCGAAAAGAATTCTATTCTGAAATGCATTTCTATCATTATTATAACCAGTAAAAACACCAGTTAATTCTAGCTTTTCTTGCCCAGGTTCAGAACCGTAAAATATTTGTCCTATTTCAAAAATAGCAAAATCATTTAATCCTTGGGCATGATTTTTTTTTATAGATTCAAGTAACCCAGGTATTAAAGAAGGTCTCAAATGTGTCATTTCAGAACTTATGGAGTTAGAAAGCATGACTAAATTATTGTCCTCACAGAATATTTCTGCACTTTTTTTGTCAATAAAACTATAATTAATAATTTCTTTTAAACCATTTGACGCTAAAAATCGCCTTATTTTACTAACATTTTTTTGTAATTTATTGAGATTACAATTAGAAACACCTACATCTTTTCTCGGTAATGGGGTAGAAATCAACTTATTAAGTGAGGTCACTCTTATGATTTCCTCAACTAAATCAATTTCACTAGTAATATCTGGCCGCCAACTTGGTTCATTAACCAAAAGTTTCTGTTTTTGTTTTTCGACTAAAAAACCAAGCTTTACTAAAATATCGACTTGTTCTTGAACTTTTATTTTTATTCCAGTTACTTTTTCAACTTTATCAAAGCTCATCTCAAAAGTTTTAGGTTTGTAGGGATTTCTTCCAGCTATTACCAAATTAGAGGGCTCTCCACCAAATAAATTCAATGCAAATTGAGTATAGTAATCTAAACCACTTTCTGTGAATGATGGGTCAATACCTCTTTCAAATCTATATCTCGCATCAGTTATTAAACCCAATTTTCTTCCTGTCTTAGCAGTTGATATAGGATCAAAATAAGCTGACTCTATAAAAATATTCTTAGTGTTTTCTGAACATCCACTTTTCTCCCCCCCTATTATCCCTCCAATAGCCTGAACACCTTTAGTATCTGCAATTACTGTCATAGTCTCGTCAAGTTTGTATATATTACCATCTAGAGCTTTTAATTCTTCTCCATTTACTGCTTTCCTTACTATAAGATCACCTTCTAAGATATCTGCATCGAAAACATGTAATGGCCTGGCACTGTCAAAAGTCAAAAAATTAGTTAAATCAACTAAACCCGAGATAGGACGAAGACCAATTTTTTTTATTCTATTTTTAAGCCAATCTGGAGAATCGTTATTATTAATACCTTTAATATATCTACCAACAAAATATGGACAATCTTTGCTTGAAACACTACTATCAAGTGAAACATTGATTAAACTTTTAGTAGAAGAAGAAATAACTTTTATTCTTCTTTCAATCAATTTACCTAAACCTTTAGTATGTAGATCTCTAGCAATACCATAAACACCAAGAGCATCTGGTCGATTTGGAGTTATAGCAATTTCTATAACAGGATCAATTTTATCAGGTTCATTTAATCTTAACCAATCACTAAAATTTCCTCCCACGTTTGGATTTTTTAAACTAATTATTCCATCATGTTCATCTGATAAATTTAACTCTAATTCAGAGCACATCATACCAAAGCTTTCAACTCCACGTATTTTCCCAACTGAAATCTTATTACCCAAACCAGGAATAAAAGTACCTGGAAGGGCAACAACTACTCCCATACCATTTTTTACATTATTAGCTCCACATACTATATTTTTGGTGTCTTTCCCTAAAAATACTTTACAAACCTTCAACTTGTCAGCATTCGGATGTTTCTCTACATGTTCAATCTTACCAACTATAAAGCTACTATAAATTTTAGTTGGATCATCAACACCTTCTACTTCTAATCCGAGGTCATTAAGATAATCTATTAAAACGTCAATATTCTCATCATAATCAAGGTAAGTTTTTAACCAACTAATAGAAAATTTCATAATCAAATATACTCAAAATTTTTATTAGAAAAAATCATAATCCATTGTGAATTGAGGGGTTTATGTAGAGGATCAAATCCATAATGATCAAGCCATCTGATATCACTATCAAAAAATGATCTTAAATCAGGTATACCATATTTGAGCATTGCTAATCGATCAATTCCCATTCCAAAAGCAAAACCTTGATAAATTTCAGGGTCAACTTTGCATGCTCTAAGCACATTAGGATGTACCATTCCCGATCCTAAAATTTCTAACCAACTGTCACCTTGACCTAATTTTAACAAACCATCTTCCCAAGAACACCTGATATCTACTTCAGCACTTGGCTCAGTAAAAGGGAAATGGCTTGACCTAAACCTTAATTTAACGTCCTCAATATCAAAAAAAGCGCGGCAAAATTCCTCTAAAGTCCACTTTAAATGACTCATATTTATATCTGTATCAATAGCAAGACCCTCGAGTTGATTAAACATTGGAGTATGAGTTTGATCATAGTCTGAACGAAAAACTTTCCCAGGAACTATGATTCTACAAGGAACACCACTACTCTTTTCCATATGCCTAATCTGAACTGGGCTAGTATGTGTTCTAAGAACATTAGGTTCAGTTATATTATCATTTGTATGTTTTACATAAAAAGTATCAAATTCTTGTCTAGCTGGATGCTCTGGTGGGATATTTAAAGCATCAAAATTATACCAATCACTTTCTATTTGAGGACCTTCTGCAATTGAAAAACCAAGATCTGAAAAAATTTCAACAATCTCTTCTGTAACTTGACTAATAGGATGTATTTTACCTTTTTTTCTTGGTCTTGTAGGTCTTGAAACATCTATCCATTCGGTAGAAATTCTTTTATTTAAAATATTTTCATTTATTAAAACTTTCTTTTTTTCTATACTTTCAATAACTTTATCTTTAAGAGCATTGAGTATAGGAGCTTTTATTTTTCTTTCTTTTACATCCATTGAACCTATTGATTTCATAAGATTAGAAACTTCGCCCTTTTTGCCTAAAGCCCTAATTCTTATATCTTCCAGTTCATCTAAATTTTTGGATGATGATATCAGTTGTAAAAAAAAGTCTTCTATTTTTTTTATCGCACTCATTGAGAGCCTCAATAATTTTTGGTTTTAAATATACAAAATTCAGATTATGAACTTATATCTAGTATCTACCCTAAATTTAATTAAATAAAAAAAAAAAAGTCTATGCTATTTTTGATTTTGCAATTTCGAAAATTTTCTTGAAAGTTTCGGGCTCGTTAACAGCAAGTTCAGATAATATTTTTCTATCAACAAATACATTTGCTTTTATCAAACCATTAATAAACTTACTGTAATTAAAAGTGGGCTCTAATTCTCTTACAGCTGCATTAATTCTTTGTACCCATAGCGATCTAAAAGTTCTTTTTTTAACTCTCCTATCTCTTGTAGCATATTGAAGAGCTTTATCAACTGCTTGAGCCGCAGTTTTAAAAGTTCGGCTTCTAGCACCATAATAACCTTTTGCGGCCTTAAGTATTTTTTTATGCCTGGATTTTGTTACTGGACCAGGTCGAACTCGTGACATTTGCTATCCTTTACCTAGCATACGGCATATAGGTTTTAACAATTCCTTCGTCCGCTTTAGAAAGAGTAGTTGTGCCGCGTGCATTTCTAATGAATTTTCTTGAACGCTTAATCATACCATGCCTTTTACCTGCTTGTGCAGCTTTTAACAAGCCAGAAGCAGTAGATTTAAATCTTTTCTTTGCACCAGATTTAGTTTTCATTTTTGGCATTAGTTCACCGATTAATTTAATTCATCTTACTTAGTATTTATTAAAAAAATTTGCAAGACAAAAAATTGTTTTAATATAATTAGATTATTTAAATTCTTAATTACTTTCTCCTTCAAATATTTTTTTCTCATCAGCTGGAGCAACTCTTAAAATATTGGTTGTCCCAGATACATTAAAAGGAACACCTGCAATTACAATAATTTTGTCATTATTATTAGCAAATCCATACATTCTTGCTGCTTTTGCTGCATTAACTACTGCCATTTTAAATCTTGTAAGTTCTTCAGTAATTATACAGTGTAAACCCCAATTCAAAGTTAATCTTCTAGCTATTGTAATTTTTGGAGTTAAAGCGATTATAGGTACTTTTGGGCGCTCCCGAGAAGTAAGTGAAGCTGTTGTACCCGTTTCTGTAAAACAACATATTACTTTAACATTAGTTGTTTCAGCAACTTCTCTTGCAGCTACAGTTATAGCGTCTGATACTCCTCTTTTTAGAGGAGTCCTAGAAGATTCAATAACTTGACGATATGTTTTTTCTTTTTCAACTTCTGTAGCAATACTATTCATAGTTCTCACTGCTTCGACTGGGTAATTCCCTACAGCACTTTCAGCAGATAACATTACTGCATCTGCTCCTTCATAAATTGCTTGAGCAACATCAGAAACCTCAGCCCTAGTTGGTACCGGCGAATTAATCATGCTTTCCATCATTTGAGTTGCTACAATTACTGGTTTTCCAGAATCTCTACATTGTTTAACTAACCTTTTTTGAATAGGAGGAAGAGTTTCAATTGGAAGCTCTACTCCTAGATCCCCACGTGCAACCATGACGGCATCAGTTGCTTCTAAAATTTCATCAAAAGCCTCAACTGCTGATGGTTTTTCAATTTTTGACAAAATTGCTGCTCTTCCACGAACCAATTTTTTTGCTTCTTTAATATCCCTGGCTCTTTGAACAAAAGAAAGCCCCAACCACTCTATTCCAAGATCACAAACAAATTCTAAATCCCTTAAGTCTTTTTTAGAAAGAGCAGACAAAGGTAAAATTTGGTCAGGAACATTTATTCCTTTTTTATCAGAAATGATTCCACCCACTAACACTTCAGTTTTTACAAAACTTTTGTTAACTTCTTTAACTACTAATCTAATTTTTCCGTCATTTACAAGAACTTTGGATCCTTTTTTCAAATTCGTGAATACTTTGAATTCAGGAAGATGAACCCTTTTAGAGTCTCCAAGTTTTTCTTCTTTATCAAAAACAAAAGATTGTCCATTAACTAATTCTGCTTGCTTATCTTTAAAATCCCCACATCTTAATTTTGGTCCTTGAAGATCTGCTAAAATACAGATTGGTCTACTGAATTTTTTTTCAACTCTTCTTATAATTTCATGTCTATTTTTTATTTCATCATGTAATCCGTGACTTAAATTAAGACGAAAAACGTCAACACCCTCTTCAAATAATTTTGATACCATCTCTTCAGTGTTAGATGCAGGACCTAATGTTGCAACAATTTTAACATTTCTATTTCTTCTTAAACCTTCTGCCATAGAATTCTAAACCCATTATAATTTTTATACTGCTCTGATGAGGACAATAGTAGAATTTATTTTTAAATTAACTATTTTCTAATTTAAACTATATAAAGGATTTTTCTGTGATATATTAGCATCTCAATTTCATTTGATTATAAATAAATTTATTTTAATATAAAGAATTATATATAAATTTTTAAATCATAGTCTGGATAAAAATGAAAAATTTAAACAAAGAAACATTAGAAGCGGCCACATTTAAAAGGTTACTAAATCACCTTTCAACTAGAACAGATGTGCAGAACTTAGATCTTATGAATTTGGCTGGTTTTTGCCGAAATTGTTTGTCTAGATGGTATAGTGAAGAAGCAGAAAAAAAGGGGATTCAAATTGATAAAGATCAAGCTAAAGAATTAATTTATGGCATGCCATATGAAAAGTGGAAAAATAATTTTCAAATAGATAGAACCCCTGATGAAGTAGAAAAAGTCATGAAAAAAAATAAAGAAACAACCTCAGATTAATTCTTTTCTTATATTTTTTATATAGAGTTGCCGTAGCTTTAAGGTATGCTCCCCAGGAATACCATTTCCGATTTTACTATTATCAATCTCAATTACAGGCATTATAAAAGTTGTAGAGGAACAAGAAAAAGCTTCTTTTGCATTTATTGTATCTTCAACTGTAAAAGGTTTTTCTTTAATGATAAATTTTGCACTTTTCGCGTATTGTAATATTGATTTTCTAGTTATACCTGAAAGAATTTTGGGCGATAGTGATCTTGTAATAAGTGTCCCATTTTTGGATAGTATAAACGTATTATTTGAACTTCCTTCAGTAATTAATTTATTATTTACAAACCAAACATCGTCTTTACCTAAATCTAAAGCCTTCTGTTTCATCATTGAAGCATACAATAATTGAACCGTTTTAATATCAGCTCTACCCCACCTTAGATCGGAAGAAGAAATAACTTTAGCACCAGATTTAACCTTTTGATTATTAATTATATCTTTTTTCTGGGTAAAAAGAACTATTGTTGGTTCTACTTCAGGATACGGAAATGCAAAATCACGTTCAGCTTTTCCCCTAGATATTTGTAAATAAACCAACCCTTCATTAACATTATTTTGTTCAATGAGTTTTTTATGTATAGATAAAAGTTCATCGTCAGTATATGAAAATTTTATATTTAATTCCTTCAAACTATACCTTAGCCTAACTAAATGTTCTGCCCAAGAAACTAACTTCTTATCAATTACAGCTGTAACTTCATAAATTGCATCACTAAATAAAAATCCTCTATCAAAAATAGAGATATATGCTTCATCCTCTCTAACAAATTTACTATTTATATAGACTAATCTTCCCATTTTTGATTTTTTTAAAATTTTTTATATATGTTTTAATCTTAAATTATTAATATTATTAATAAATTATAGCATAGTAGTAAATTTTATTATAATACATTAATTTATAAAACTTTTTTTAAAAAAATTAAGGAACTAATAATTTATGCAAGAAGAAGTTGTAATAATATCTGGATCTAGAACTGCAATTGGCAGTTTTGGAGGATCACTAAAATCAGTATCACCAATTGAACTTGGAACTATGGTTGCAAAAAAGGCCTTGGAAAATTCAGGAGTTGACAAAAAAGAAGTTGGTCAAGTTGCTTTTGGACATGTTATTAATACAGAACCTAAGGATATGTATCTCTCCAGGGTAGTATCATTAAACTCTGGATTACCCAAAAGTGTAGCTGCTATGAATGTAAATCGTTTGTGTGGATCTGGTTTGCAAGCAATAGTTTCTATTATCCAAAGTTTAACATTAGGTGACGCTAATTTTGGACTTGCTGGTGGATCAGAAAATATGAGCAAATCACCACATATTATAAAATCTAATAGGTGGGGAAAAAGAATGGGCAATACTATGGTAGAAGATATGATGTTAGGAGCATTGCATTGTCCCTTTGATACTGGACATATGGGAGTTACTGCTGAGAACGTAGCTAGTGAATATAAAATTTCAAGAGAAGAACAAGACAGTTTTTCTTTACAAAGTCAAAATAGAGCTTCATCAGCTATTGAAAAAGGTTACTTTAAAGATCAAATTGTTGGTGTTGAAATCAAAAAAAATATATTTAATATTGATGAGCATCCAAAACTAACAGATTCTGAAAGCTTAAAAAGTCTTAAGTCGGTATTTATGGAAAAAGGAACAGTTACTGCAGGTAACTCATCTGGATTAAACGATGGTGCCGCTGCATTAGTTTTAAGCACTGCAGCTGCCGCTAAATCTAATGGCTTAAAAGTTAAAGCTAAAATACTTGGTTATTCTCATTCTGGAGTTAGACCTGAAGTTATGGGTATAGGTCCTATAGTCGCTGTAAAAAAGCTTTTTGATAAAACTGGATTATCTGAAAAGGATTTTGATGTAATAGAAAGTAACGAAGCTTTTGCAGCACAAGCATGCGCAGTTTCTAAAGAATTAAAACTTGATCCTGATCGAGTTAACCCAAATGGTGGAGCAATTGCACTAGGACATCCAATTGGTGCAACAGGAGCAATCTTAACTATTAAAGCCTTAAATGAGTTAGAAAGAATTGATGGGAACTTCGCTTTAATAACTATGTGTATAGGTGGTGGACAAGGAATTGCACTAGCAATTGAAAGAGTATAATATTCGAAGATTTTTATGCAAAAAAATTTAGGAGCTCTTTTCTGAATAAATCCTGCTGTTCAACTTGTGGCCAATGCCCAGCATTTGAAATTTTTTTAAGAAAGAAATTTGGGAAAAGTTTTTTAATTATTGGAAGATGCTCTTCAAGAATATAAGAAGATTTTTCTCCTTTTATGAAGAGTGTGTTACCTTCAAAACTACATTGAACTTTTGGAAAAGATTTTATCTTATTGATGTTTTTCTTTAGAGACTCTAAATTTATTTTCCAATGATAATTTTGACCATCTTGTAGGTATAAATTTTGTAATAAAAATGATCTTACATTTTTATCAATTATTTTCTTCTGTAATTCATTATCTGCTTCTTTTCTTGATTGAATTCTATTCAAATCTAAATTTTGCAATAATTCTATGTAATTAATGAACTCAGATACTGAATAATTAATAGGACTTATATCAACTACTACTAACTTTTTAAAAACTTCTGGGTTGGAAAGACAAGCATACATTGCTGCTTTTCCACCCATTGAATGTCCAAGTAGATTTACTCTATTAGAAAAATTTTTAGATAGTTTTATTAAATCATGAGCCAAAGAAACATAATCATGATTATCAGACCAAAAAGAAGATCCATGATTTCTTAAATCTACAATTATGATTTCAAGTGGTAAATTTTCACTCAAAAATTTAGCTGTGCTCATCCAGTTTGTTTTTGAACCAAAAAGGCCATGAGCAATAATGAGATAATCGTGATATTTTTGGTGTGAAAAATGTTTAAAACTAAGCATAAAAAAATAATAAAACCAATAATTATCACTTTTTATAATTTGTTATTCTTATTTTATCAATCACCAAGCTTCCTCGTATATTTTGTGTGCATCATCTCCTGTTATATTTATTGGATTATTTATTAACAACCTTTCCTGTTTCATAGCTTCAACAGACATTTCTTTGCATGCTTTTTTTGGAATACCCAGTTCCCTGATTTTAGTTGGTAAATTAAATCTTTTTGACAAATCAATAAATTCATTAACAAAAGCAACCGTTTTATTTTTTTTATTTTTAATATTACTTAATTTAGGAAATATAATGTCTGATAAATAGAGGTATGAATTTCTTGTTTCCTTATCTTTCATGTTAAATTTGATTACATAAGGCAATATTAATGCATTTGATAAGCCATGAGTTATTTTATATTTTCCTCCAAGTGGATAAGCTAATGCGTGTATTGCAGCCACAGGAGAATTAGCAAAAGAAATTCCCGCCATTAATGAACCCAACAACATTTTATTTCTGGCTTGTATATCATTTTTTCCATTTTCTACTGCTTGTATTATAGAATCTCCTATTAGCTTCAAGGCTTTTTCAGCAAGAGCCTTCGAGATTATATTATTATTTTTACTTTTTGAAGTATAGGCCTCAATAGCATGAACCATAGCATCAATACCAGTACTAGCTGTTGTTTTAGAAGGAAGATTCAGAGTTAATATTGGGTCTACGATGGCTAAATCAGGAATTATGACTTTCGAAGAGACACCCTTCTTTTCTTTGTTAGACATAGTTATAATAGAGATAGGTGTAACTTCAGAACCAGTTCCTGCAGTTGTTGGAATTAAAACAAGTGGTAATCTTGGGCCTTCAACCTTATTCACCCCCCAAATTTCATCTATATTATCATTTGAACCTAACAGTAATGAGGTTAACTTTGCTACATCCATTGGAGATCCACCTCCAAAACCTAATATGCCAGTAGTTAAAAAAATAGTAGCTTCTACAATCGCAGATTGTAAATTTTCAATAGATGGATCTTCTTTTATCTTATCATATATTTTAATTTTAATACCTTTAGATTTAAGATGATCAACCAAAGTATTATATAATCCTATTTTAGATAGGGTAGGATCTGAAATTATAAAAATTCTAGGTCCTAATATTTTTTTTATTTCAGCAACAGAGGAAATTAAAATATTCGAACCAAAACGAATATCTGGAGTTGTATTAAAATTAAAATTATCTAAATCATTCATCTAATTATTTAAAGCATATACTTTATCAATAATCAATTTATCTTAAATTTTAATGGATATACAATATTAATTAGAATGAATACTTGATTTCAAATGATTATTATTGTTAAAAAAATTAATTAATAAATTCAATAAATTTTAAATCTATAAAAAGGATTTTTAAAATGAACAAAAACCCTGGTAAAGTTGTATTAGCTTATTCAGGTGGGTTGGACACATCTATAATTTTGAAATGGCTTCAAGTAAATTATAATTGTGAGGTTGTAACTTTCACAGCAGATATAGGACAAAAAGAAGAACTTGAACCTGCTAGAGAAAAGGCTCTTCTTTTAGGCGTAAAACCTGAAAATATATTTATAGAAGATCTAAGACAAGAATTTGTCAGAGATTTTGTTTTTCCTATGTTTAGGGCTAACGCACAATATGAAGGTCAATATTTATTAGGTACTGCAATAGCTAGACCTTTAATATCAAAAAAGTTAATTGAAATTGCTAGGAGAGTTAATGCGGATGCTGTCGCTCATGGCGCAACGGGAAAAGGTAATGATCAGGTAAGATTTGAATTATCCTGTTATGCATTAAATCCAAATATTCGTATAATTAGTCCCTGGAGAGTATGGAAGTTAAATAGTAGAAAGAAATTATTAGAGTTTGCGGAAAAAAATCAAATTCCTATTTCAAAAGATAAGAAAGGGGAAGCTCCATTTTCTATTGACGCAAACATATTACACACATCATCTGAAGGTAAAATATTGGAAAATCCTTCAGAATTTGCTCCAGAGTATGTTTTTCAAAGAACTTGCTCGCCTGAAGAAGCTCCAGAAAAAGCAGAATTGTTAAGAATACAATTTAGAAAAGGTGATATTATTGCCATTAATGACGAAAAAATGAAAGAGCACGAGCTATTAGAAAAATTAAATCAAATAGGTGGCAACCATGGCATTGGAAGATTAGATCTTGTCGAGGGTAGATTTATTGGAATGAAATCTAGGGGAATTTATGAAACTCCCGGTGGTACAATTTTGCTTGAAGCCCATAGAGCAATTGAAAGTATTACTTTAGATAGTGGGTCATCTCATTTAAAAGACGAGTTAATGCCAAAATATTCTGAATTAATTTATAATGGACTTTGGTATTCACCAGAAAGAGAAATGCTACAATCACTTATTGATTATAGCCAGAAACATGTTGAAGGTGAAGTTACACTTAAATTATATAAAGGTAGTGTTAAATCTGTAGCAAGAAAATCAAAACTGAGCCTATATTCAGAAAAGCAAGTTACATTTGAAGATGATGACGGGGCTTATAACCAAGAAGATGCAACTGGTTTTATAAATCTAAATGCTCTGAGATTGAAAATCTTAGCCTATAGAAAAATGAAAAGTAACTAAAATTAATAAAAATTATTTTTTATGATTATTTCTATTGCAAATATGCCAAACAGCAAAACTGCTGGTGCTAAATCAAATCCAATAGTTTTAGGTAAAAAAGATCTTATCCTTGAATAGATTGGTTCCATAACATTTCTAATTGATAACCAAATTTGAGATACAAATTGATTTCTTTGATCCAAAATTCCAAATTGTATAAGTAAAGAAAGAATAACATCTATTATTACAATAAATGTAATAATATTTAGTAGCGCAGATATAATTTGAATAAGTGAGGTCATTTGTATAATAATATTTAATAATTAATTCTTCTAACTTCAAATTCTAGAAACTACAATATAGTAAACAATCATATCTATATTTTTTTAACATATATATATTTTTTTTCATTAATAATATTAAGATGTCCAAAAAGTTTTTTTTAACCCAGATTTTTTTAATAATTTTACCAATATATTTAACTCCATTTTTTACTTATTCAACTGGATCAAAAAAATGGGAACTACATCTCTTAAGCTCCAAAATTTTAATACATAAAACAACTGAATTTGGTGGTATTTCAGGTCTTACAATATCTGAAAATGGTGAAAATTTTGTTTTCATAAGTGATAGATCTTTTTTTTTTAAAGGGAAAATAATAAGAAATGATTTAAATAAAATAGTTGATTTAAAGATTTTAGATCAAGGACCACTTCTCAGTAGTAAAGGCGTAATTCTAACTGGAAGAAATGTTGATAGTGAGTCAATAGTCAAATTAAATAGCAACGGATATTACATATCTTTTGAATCCAATAATAGAGTAATGTATCACAAAACTTTAGAAGCCCCTGGTGAATTTATACCGAAACACACAGACTTTGATAAATTCTTATTTAATGATGGTATTGAGGCTCTTGCAATTAACGAAAGTGGAGAATTATATGCACTTCCAGAACTACCACCAAAGGGAAAAGAATATCATCCTATTTACAGGTTTAATAATAATGAGTGGTCAATTATCGATGAAATAAAAATTGATCAAGATTATAAGGTGGTAGATGCTGAAATGATTGACGATGAAAACTTAATAACACTGGAAAGAAAGTTTTCTTTCTACGATGGTTTTAAAATAAGATTACGAAGAATAATATTTGAAAAAAATAATGTTCAAAATTCAGAAATTTTATTAGAAAGTTTACCTTGGGAATATTATAATTTTGAGGGCTTGAGCAAGTGGAAAGATAATGACGGAAAAATTCATCTTACATTAATTTCAGATAATCAGTTTTCACCACTTTTAAAAACAGAGATTAGGGAATTCATCTTAGAGAAATAAAAAATGATCAGAAAGGATTAAGGATGAGTAAAGAAAATCTAGAAAAAATAATAAATGGAGCTTGGGATAATAAGGAAAATATTTCTACCAATACAAGTGGAGAACTAAAGGATGGAATTCTTCAAACTTTGGATCTTCTTGGCAATGGAACATTAAGAGTAGCAGAACCGGGAGAGAATAATACTTGGGTAGTGAACCAATGGGCTAAAAAAGCAGTATTGTTGAGTTTTCGTCTAAAAGATATGAACTTACAATCTGGAGGCCCACAAAATAGTTTTTGGTGGGATAAAGTTGATAATAAGTTTTTAAACTGGACAAAAGATGAATGGCAAAAAGCAGGTTTTAGAGCGGTACCAAATTGCATTGTACGTAATTCTGCCTATATAGCACCTGGTGTAGTATTAATGCCAAGTTTTGTGAATTTGGGGGCATATGTTGATGAAGGGACTATGGTAGATACTTGGGCTACAGTAGGTTCTTGTGCACAAATTGGAAAAAATGTTCACCTATCCGGTGGAGTAGGTATTGGTGGTGTGTTAGAACCAATGCAAGCTTCACCAACTATTATTGAAGATGATTGTTTCATAGGCGCTAGATCAGAAGTAGTTGAAGGTTGTATTGTTAGAAAGGGAGCTGTAATAGGTATGGGTGTATTTATTGGTAAATCTACTAAAATAGTAGTTAGAGAAACTAACGAAATAATATATGGAGAGGTCCCACCTTATTCAGTTGTAGTTCCTGGTTCACTTCCTTCCGGAAAAGGGGGACTAAACCTTTACTGCGCTGTAATTGTTAAACAAGTTGATGAAAAAACAAGATCAAAAACCAGTATTAATGAATTACTTAGAGATTAATAACTTGAGAAAATAATGATAAATTCTGTCACTCTAACTTCAAAGCTAGTTAAATGCCCATCTGTTACACCAGATGAAGCAGGTACGTTTAAATTAATTAAAGAGTTGTTCAAAGATACTGATTTTAAAATCGATGAGATAAATAAAAATGGGATTAAAAATCTTTTTTTAAGGTGGGGTTCAAAAAATTTACCTACATTTGGCTTTTGTGGACACATTGACGTTGTAATTCCTGGTGAAATTAATAAATGGAAATTAAATCCATTCTCAGGAAAAATTATAAATAAAGAAGTTTTTGGTCGAGGTTCAGTTGACATGAAATCAGCTGTCGCAGCTTTTTGTTTAGCCGCTATAAAAGTTAGTAAAGAAACTTCACCCATATTTTCAATTGTACTTTTAATAACCTCAGATGAAGAAGGTAAAGCAAAAGATGGAACAAATGCAATTTTAGAATGGATGAATAAAAATAATGAGCGTTTGGATTATTGTATAGTTGGTGAACCAACTTGCCCAAAAAAGTTAGGGGATATGATAAAAATAGGACGGAAAGGTTCACTTACAAGCCATTTTTCAATAATGGGTAAACAAGGACATTCCGCTTACCCGCACTTAGCTATAAATCCTATTCATGCAAGTATGGAGCTTATTTATTTATTAACAAAAAAACCTTTAGACAATGGATCAGAATTTTTTGAACCCTCTACATTAGTAACAACATCAATTTTTACCGAAAATAAAGCTAGTAATGTTATACCTCAAAAAGTTGAAACAGTAGTGAATATAAGATTTAATGATAAGCATACAGGAAAAAAAATAAGTGATTGGCTAAAAAAATGTGCTAAAAGTGTTGAAGATAAAACCAAAACAAAAATTAATGTTGAAATCAAAATTTCAGGGGAGCCCTTTTATTCAAAACCTGAATATTTAGCTAAGTTAGTAAAAAAATGTGTTACAAAATATACAGGAATTTCTGCTGATTTTTCAACTAGTGGGGGTACATCTGATGCAAGATATATTATTAAAAAATGCCCAGTAGTGGAATTTGGATTAGTAGGAAAAAAAATTCATGCTATTAATGAATCTGTTCAAATTTCACAAATTTTAGGTTTAGAAAATATTTATACCGATATTCTAAAAGAGTATTTTAATGATATTAAAAAAAAGACAAGGGGCTTAAATGTTAGGAAAACTTAATCATGTTGCAATTGCAGTAAAAGATATATCTTCTGCCACAAAAACTTATAGGGATATTTTTGGAGCTAAAGTCAGTGAACCTTTAGATCAACCAATACACGGTGTAACTGTTGTTTTTATTACATTATCAAATACAAAAATTGAATTAATCTCACCATTGGGAGAAAATAGTCCTATAATTAATTTCTTAAATAAAAATAAAAGTGGAGGCATACACCACATTTGTTATGAAGTTAAAGATTTGTCATTAGCAATTAATCATTTAACATCAAATAACTATAACTTAATTGGCAATAATATTCCTAAAATAGGAGCACATGGGAAACCTGTAATTTTTTTGCACCCCTCAAATTTTGATGGTACTTTAATAGAATTACAACAGGAGTGAAATTACTAATATTATGACAATAACAGCATCTCTAGTACTTTTTGCAGTTTTTTGGTTTCTAATCTTGTTTGTTGTATTACCCCTAAATATTAAAACACAAGGGGAAGCAGGGGAAAACTCTTATGGAACACCTTCTTCTGCACCAATAAAGGCAAATATTAAAAAAAAGATGTTTTTAGTAACTATCTGTACATTAATAATTTGGATAATTTCGATGATATTAATTTATTTGATTTTCTTGATTTAGTGTTTTGTAAAACAAATTTAAATTATTAATCTTTTCTGAAATAAGAAATTTTTTTATCTAAATTTGGTCTTGGTCTATCAGGATTATTTTCATCAAAACTACCAATATATATATATCCTGCAACAAACTCATTTTTAGAATTATTGAATGATAACTCGCCTAATTTTTTGTCATTAGCCATCCACCCTGTTAACCAATTTGCTCCCCATCCATTTGCAAGAAAATTATTTAATATATTCATGCATAAGGCTCCACATGAAAGAATTTGTTCAATTTCAGGAATTTTTGAATCACTAAAAGGAGAACAAATCACAGTAACAATCAGAGGTGTTTTGGATAAGTTAATTTTACTTTTTTCAATTTTTAAAGGATCAATATTTATCTCTTTACCCCTTTTTTCCATTATTGAAGTGTAATTTTTTTTACTATCATCTGTTATTAATACAATTCTCCAAGGTTCAAGTTTTCCATGGTCAGGTACTCTAAAACTATTTTTTAGAATTTCCATAATTTGATTTTCATTAGGCCCAGGATATTTTAAATTTTTTACTGAAATGGATCTTCTGGAAGAAAAGAAATCGGGGGCTTTTTTTATTTGATTCATTATTTAAAATCCAGCTATCAAGAATCTTTTTCAATTACTTTTAGATTAAGTTCTCTAAGTTGTTCGCTTGTTGGAGAAGTAGGAGCATTCATCATAAGGTCTTCTCCTTTTTGATTCATTGGAAACATAATTACTTCTCTAATGTTTTCTTCTTCAGCTAATAACATTATCATTCTGTCAATACCTAATGCGCAACCTCCATGAGGGGGGGGGCCAAACTTTAACCCCTCAATTATTCCCTGAAATTTTGAAGAAACATCATCTTTTGAATAACCTGCAAGCTCAAATGCTTTAAACATTGTATCCAACTCATGATTTCTAATTGCTCCAGACAACAACTCATAACCATTACATGCAAGATCATATTGATAACCTTTGACTTCAAGTGGATCCCCCATAAGGGATTTAATACCTCCTTGAGGCATGGAAAAAGGATTATGTGAAAAATCAATAGTATCTTGCTCATCATCTTTCTCATACATAGGAAAATCAACAATCCAAGCAAATGCAAAAACATTTTCATTTATAAGCTTAAGTTGATTGCCAATATGATTTCTAGCTCTTGCAGAAAATCCCTCAAAATGAGCTGGTTTTCCTCCAAGAAAAAAAGCTGCATCACCAATATTTAAATTCAACTTATTCCTAATAAGCTCAGATTTTTTTTCACCTATATTTTTTGCTAATGGACCTGCCGCATCAATTTTTCCATCTACTTCTCTCCAAAAAATATATCCCATGCCAGGTAATCCTTCTTTTTGTGCGTAAGAATTCATTCTATCACAAAAATTTCTACTCCCCCCACCAGGTGCTGGAATAGCCTTTATTTCAGTACCTTCATTTTTTAAAATATTTGTAAAAACTGCAAATCCTGAATCTCTAAATATATCACTTACAACCTGCATTTTAATCGGATTACGTAAGTCTGGTTTATCACAACCATACCATAAGATAGAATCCTCATATGAAATTAAAGGCCACTCTTTATTTACTTTTTTGTCTCCTCCATACTGATTAAAAATATTTTCAATTACAGGTTTCACCGTATCTAAAATATCTTTCTGGCTGACAAAACTCATTTCAATATCAAGCTGATAAAAATCAGTAGGCGATCGATCTGATCTTGGATCTTCATCCCTAAAACATGGTGCTATTTGAAAATATCTATCAAACCCACCAATCATAATTAGTTGCTTAAATTGTTGAGGTGCCTGGGGGAGAGCATAAAATTTTCCTTTATTTAATCGGCTAGGAACTAAAAAATCCCTAGCACCTTCAGGAGAAGAAGCAGTCAAAATTGGTGTTTGGAATTCATTAAAACCAATTTTCCACATTTCTTTTCTAATTGAAGAAATAACGTTAGATCGTAAAATCATGTTTTTATGTAGACCTTCTCTCCTTAAGTCTAAAAATCTATATTTTAATCTAGTTTCTTCAGGATATTCCAATTCACCAAATACTGGTAATGGTAAGTCATCGGCTTTTGTAATGATTTTTGTAGATTCAATAAACACCTCAATTTCACCTGTACTTAAATTACTATTTATTAGATCAGCATCTCTTGATTTAACTTTTCCAACAATTTGAATACACCACTCTGATCTAAAATTTTCTGCCGTTCCAAAATCTTTACTATCAGGATCTATTACTACTTGTGTAATTCCATAATGATCACGAAGATCTATAAATAATACACCACCATGATCTCTTATTCTATGAACCCAACCAGAAAGTATTACTTTCTTATCAACATCTTTAAGAGTAAGTTCATTACAATTATGAGTTCTATAAACTTCCATACATGCCTCTAGACAATTATAATTAAGTCTCTTCTCAAATAATAGAAAGATATAAAAGGGTAAAGCCTTAATATGACTAATTAATTTTCATATTGTTATTAAACAACGATTTTTTTTAATTTTTACTTGCTAAATTAATATCAAACTGACAAATAATTAATTAAAAATTAAAAAATGCCCAAAAGAAACGATATTACATCTATACTAATTATTGGAGCCGGTCCAATAGTTATAGGCCAAGCTTGTGAATTTGATTATTCTGGAACACAAGCATGCAAAGCCTTGAAAGAAGAGGGCTATAGAGTAATTTTGATAAACTCAAATCCAGCAACTATAATGACAGATCCTGAAATTGCAGACTCAACTTATATTGAGCCTTTAAATGCTATTACAGTTGAAAAAATTATAAAAAAAGAAAAACCATGTGCAATACTTCCAACAATGGGAGGACAAACAGCTCTGAATATTGCTATAGAACTTGAAAATAAGGGAATATTAAAAAAAGAAAATGTAAAATTAATTGGGGCTAGTAAATCTGCAATAGAGAAAGCAGAGGATAGAAAAAAATTCAGAAACTGCATGGAGAAATTAGGTATAAAGTGTCCTAAATCTGTAATAATAGAAAAATTAGGTGATTCTGAAATAGCATTAAATGAAATTGGTTTACCAGCAATTATAAGACCAGCTTTTACTTTAGGCGGAGCTGGTGGTGGAATTGCATATAATAAAAAAGATTTTTTTCAAATTTGTAAAAATGGATTACAAATTTCTCCTGTAAATCAAGTATTAGTAGACGAAAGCCTATTAGGATGGAAAGAATTTGAATTAGAAGTTGTAAGAGATAAAATGGATAATGCCATAATTATCTGTTCTATTGAAAATGTTGATCCTATGGGAGTTCATACAGGGGATAGCATTACAGTAGCGCCAGCACTAACTCTAACTGATAAAGAATATCAAATAATGCGTACCGATTCTATACGAATTTTAAAAGAAATTGGTGTGGAAACTGGAGGTTCGAATGTTCAATGGGCTGTAAATCCCGATGATGGAAGAATGGTTGTTATAGAAATGAACCCAAGAGTATCAAGATCATCTGCGCTTGCATCAAAAGCTACTGGTTTTCCAATTGCCAAAATTGCTGCAAAACTAGCAGTAGGATATACTCTTAATGAATTAAAAAATGACATAACAGGATCTACACCAGCAAGTTTTGAACCTACCATAGATTATATAGTCACAAAAATACCTAGATTTACATTTGAAAAATTTCCTGGAGCTTCTTCAGAATTGGGTAGTTCTATGAAATCTGTAGGGGAGGTAATGTCTATAGGAAGATCATTTCATGAAAGTCTACAAAAAGCACTTGTTTCACTAGATATTGGTTTATCAGGGTTGAATGAAATTGACATTCCCAAAGATAGAGAAGGAATGATAAATACTTTATCGAAACAAAATCCTCAACGAATTATTCAAATTGCACAAGCAATAAGGCATGGAATGGAATTATCCCTTATAAATGAAATTACAAAAATAGATATTTGGTTTTTAGAGCGAATAGATGAAATCATCGAGATTGAGAATTATATAAAGAAAAATGACTTACCAAAAAGTAAGGAAGAATTGTTATATGTAAAATCTCTTGGTTTTTCAGATATGAGGCTGAGTGAGTTATCATCTTTGAAAGAAGAAGATATTTATGACTTAAGAAAATCAAAGAACATTCATGCTATTTATAAAAGAGTAGATACTTGTGCTGGAGAATTTAAATCAAATACATCTTATATGTATTCAACATATATAACTAATGCAGCAGAAAAAAATAATTGTGAGTCTTATCCGACTCAAAGTAAAAAAATTATTATTTTAGGTAGTGGACCAAATCGAATTGGACAAGGAATTGAATTTGATTATTGTTGTTGCCACGCTTGTTTCGAACTTTCTAAAAATGGAATCGAAACAGTTATGGTAAACTGTAATCCTGAAACAGTATCAACTGATTATGATACATCTGATAGACTTTATTTTGAACCTTTAACAGTTGAACATGTTATGGAAATTATTGTTAAAGAAAATTCAAATGGAAATTTACTAGGGGTAATTGTCCAACTAGGTGGACAAACACCTTTAAATCTTTCTAAATCCCTTAAAAAATATAAAATTCCTATTATCGGGACTAGTCTGGAAACAATTGATATTTCTGAAGATCGAGAAAAATTTCAATTACTTTTAAATAAATTGGGTCTTAAACAACCTAATAATGGAATTGCCAGATCAGAGAACGAGGCTATTCAAATCGCAAATAAAATAGATTACCCAGTAGTTATTAGACCTTCTTATGTTATAGGAGGTAGAGCTATGGAAATAGTATTTAACGAAGATCATTTAAAAAAATATTTAAATCAAGCTGTAAAATTAAACCGTGAAAATCCTATATTAATTGATAGTTTTATTAGGGATGCAATAGAAGTAGACGTTGATGCGATATCAGACGGTAAGAATGTAACAATAGTTGGATTGATGCAACATATAGAGGAAGCGGGTATTCATTCAGGTGATAGCGCATGTTGCCTTCCTCCATACTCTTTGGATAGTGAAATAATAGTTAGCTTAAAAAAACAAAGTACCTTGCTAGCAAAAGAGCTAAAAGTTATAGGTTTAATCAACATACAATTTGCCATAAATGGTAAAGAAATTTATGTCCTTGAAGCAAATCCTAGAGCATCTAGGACACTTCCTTTTGTATCTAAAGTTATAGGTAAACCAATCCCTGGAATAGCTGCATTAATAATGGCTGGAATTTCAAAAAATACACTTAAAGAATCTAAAATTAATTTCTTTGCAGTAAAAGAAGTTGTATTACCTTTCAATAAGTTTCCTGGCACAGATATTTTGTTAGGCCCAGAAATGCGTTCTACTGGTGAAGTGATGGGAATTGATAAAGATTTTGAAAAAGCATTTTTAAAATCACAAATTGCTTCCGGTATTGAACTTCCTGATAAAGGTACTGCATTTGTTTCAGTTAAAGAAAAAGATAAAAATCCAAAATTATTAGAAATTTGTAAGATTATTCATCACTTAGGTATTGAAATTTTAGCAACAACCGGAACATTACACTTTCTTTTGAAGAATCATATAAAAGCTCGAGGTGTAAAAAAAGCCTTTGAAGGAAGGCCTAACATTATTGACTTATTAACTGATAATAAAATTGATTTGGTTATCAATACAACAGAAGGCCTTCAATCTATAAAAGATAGTAAGGGGATAAGAATATTAGCATTAGAAAAGAATCTTCCCTATTATACTTCTACAGCAGGTGCGTGGGCAGCAGCGCATTCTATGAAAAACCTTAACCAGGAAGAACTTTCTGTTTTATCTTTACAAGAATTAAATAACTTAGATTCTATAAATTAAAAAACTACTGCAATGGCAAAATTATATTTTTATTATTCTACAATGAATGCAGGTAAATCCACTATCTTGCTACAAGCAGCATATAATTATAGAGAACGTGGAATGGAACCTTTTTTAATTACTGCCAAACTAGATAATAGAGCGGGACATCCTAAAATTGTAAGTAGAATTGGTATTGAAGAAAAAGCCCAACTATTTGATTTAAATGATGACTTATTTGTAATGATAAAAGAAAAAATCGGAGAAAAAAAATTAAATTGTATACTTTTAGATGAAGCACAATTTCTTTCAAAACAACAAGTTTGGCAACTCGCCAAAGTTGTCGATAATCTTAATATACCTGTCCTTTGTTATGGACTAAGAGTTGATTTCCAAGGTGAATTATTTCCTGGCTCTCTTGTTTTATTATCTATAGCCGACGAAATGAGAGAAATAAAAACCATATGCCATTGTGGAAAAAAAGCAACAATGGTTGCACGTTTAAATGGGGAAGGTAGAGTAAT
>JBJLFR010000032.1:0-141632 GCA_045565285.1 Paracoccaceae bacterium | reverse complement strand
AAAGGATGGGTCATCATTTTTACCAGTGACCTTTAAGTTAAAAGTAAGAACAGAACTCTCTTTGTTTAACTCACTAGAAGCATTAGAAGCTGATGGATCAGCGTCCTTAATTTTTATTTTAACAACTCTTGTTTCAGAAGTATTAGGATTATCCGTTTTGTTTACAAATTTTACAGATCGTATATTTTGTTGGAAAATAGAAATAGACTTTCCAAATACAGAGGCTTCTCCTTCACTGATATTTTCACTATTAAGACTGGTTAGAATTATTTTTTTATTCGCTTCATCTATAGTTTGTTTAAAAAAGTCTGTTGAAAACAAAAGTTCGTCACCAGCTTGTTTGTTACTTAATTCAACAGTTGCAAACGATAAAACTTTTCCATTATCTTTTTCATCTTTAATTGAAACACCTTGATCTAAAAAAAGACCTAAATCATCTTCATTGAAAATTCGGATAGTTTCTGTATCACCCCTAAGTTCTGGAGCGTCATTCACAGCAGTTAATGGTATAGATGCTATTGAAGGGAGAGAGTTACCAGTATCTAATGCTGGATCAACAACAACGTACTTTATTTTGGCTGTTTCTGTTCTGTCTGCTGTTGGTGTAAAAGTAAAATCTTTTTTAAAAGAAATTATGTTATTGTTTTCTTTAACTTCTAAAAGTTCAATTTTTGGCGAGGTATCTCCAATCTCAATATTGGATCCACCACTTTTTAATATTCCTCCCTCAACCTCTACAATTCTTATTTCAGTTGGAGTAACTCCGCCACTATCTGGATCAATTAAATTAGCAACAGGGATATTTAGTGTTATAGGAGAATTTTGGGCATCTTCTTGAACAGCTACGTCGTTTGAGATACTGTCAGTTTGTTTAAAAGTAAGATCACCACCAGGTTTAGGGGGCTCATTATCAACTACTGTAACATTAATAGTTCCTTTTTCACTTGCTAAATTTCCTTCTGAATCACGAGCATCAACGGTAATCTGTATATTCCCAGAACCTTGAACACCATCATACTTGAGGTTTTCAAGAGCTGCATTAACTGTGGCTACTGCTCCAGTTACCGTCAATGTAGGAGATTTAAGTCCGCTAACTTGGTGAACCAAGGGATCTATTCCCGAAAAAGATCCATTTGGTGCACTGATAGTTACAACTACAGATCCACTATCAATATCTGTAATAATTATTCCTGGCAACGAAGATTCCGTACCTGCCTTGGCATTAATTTTTATGCTTGGAACTTGAATACTAGGGGGTGCGGGGTTAATATCTAAAATTTTAATTTCTCTTATGACGTCACTCGTTAGAGAATCTTGATCGCTAGCCGTAACTGTTATGGAACCAGAAACCTTGTTTGGATCACCATTAAATTTAAGAGATGACAAGACTGAATTAATAGCATCAGATTTACCAAGAATAGTTGCTCCCTTTTGATCTTCATCAATACCAACTGTAACTTTTACAGAATTGTTTGCCTCATCATTTGGGTTCACTAAAGAAATTTTACCACCATCTGATTTAAGAGTAACTAATAATGTTTGTCTTTCCTCGTCTGGTCCCTTTTCACCATCATTATTTAAATCTTCGAAATCAACGTCCGAAATACTAATTCCGGCTACCGAACCAAACTTGCCAGTTATAAAATTAGCATTAGAATCTTCTTCGTGAGAAATGATAGGTTTATTTTGGATGCTATATTTTAAGGTTGCTGTACGAGGATCTACTGTTCTAGTAGTATCTGTATCCGTTACAGTAAGTAAGACACTTCCTGAATTTTGACCTTCCTCACCAGTAAAAGAAATTTTCCCTAATGCAGTTTTAATTTCTGTGAAGGAAAAAGTGTCTGTAGGTGTTATAATTTTATTATTAAATTTAACTGTTCCACCTAAAGTTTGAGTGGAAATTTTAAAGCTAGCACCTTGATCAAAATAATCAAAATCAAGATTGGTAATATTTGTCTCAGAACCAGCAGATATAGCTAAAGGCGTCTTACTAGTTTTAGTAGTAGGATCAAGTGCCAATCCGGTTATATCTGGGTAATTAGGGTCATCATCACTAACTGAATAACTTACTACATCTTCAAGAATTTGTGCCGATCCAAGATTATCCTTTAATCTAACATTGAAACTTTCAGGACCTTCCTTAGTGCTGTCATTTTTTAATTTTACCGTTAATGTCTTAGTGTCTTCTTGAGGAGCAAATACAATAGTGCCTGAAGGAATTTGATCACCTTCAAAATCATCAGCCGATAGCGTTAAACTTGGTTCCACTACATAATCTATACTTTGTGAAAGTGACATATTACCCTGACGGGTAACTGTGAAACTGTATTCTGCACCGGTTCCATCAGTTCCACCCTCAAATTGGTCACGTTGTTCAACTAAGGAGCTGATTTTATAACTTGTAGGCACGACAACACCAACCGCAGCGCCATCAGCCAAACCACCCCAGGTAAAAATATCTGACATAACTGAATTATCAATAATACCATCAGAACCCCTTATAACTGGCGCATTTTCTTTACTTAAAATTTTATTACTAGCATCGGTTGCAGAAACAACTTCAAAAGTAAGGCCTTTCCCCAACCGCGCATTTGCATCATCTCCAACTTTCAATTGCAAAGCAAGCGTAGTAAATGAACTATTATTAATCTCACCTGAAGTAGGCTCTGCTACTGAAGAGTACGTATCTTGACCATCATCATTAAACGCAACTTTATACCAATTAACTGTATATTTACTTGTATCGACAACAGTTCCATCTATTTTTAGTTCGTAGCCCCCCCAAGTTAAATTTCCGTCCGCATCTTTAGCTCCATAACCATCAGCCCCTTCCGGAAGGACAGCTCCTAAAGTTGTTACTGGAGTAAAAGTGACATTCTCTGGTAGGGTTGCATTTGCATTCAACCAATCGTTATCTGGATTATTATCTTCCAAAGCTTGGTTGGCATCTCCTTGCCATACACTCTGAGTTTGAACAATTTCTATAAGGCCAGATATTGCAGTTTCCGTAGTTAAGGTTCCAGAAGCTACATTATTTACTCTTTCAACACCAGCGGCGAGTACAAGAGCCTCATTTGATATTGAAGACTCATAGTTGGAATAATTATCCCCCAAAACAGCTTGAGCAGTTGGAGTTATAATTTCAACAATTTTAGCGGCTATATCAGTTGTTGAATTTGAAGCAGAACCAAATGTCTTTAAAAAACCAGCACCAATTTTCCCTGAGATTATGGCGTCAGAAATGGCATCAAACATGAGTTCACTAGCTTTCTGGGTAGTGAAAGCGTTATCACCTTGATTTTTAATTCTGTAAGCCTCAGGTACAGTACCATCAGCATTTTCTATCTGCTTAACCAATTCAACAAATCCGGTACTGCCAATATCAACAACTAAAGCTACAGCAGCTGCAGCTTTTTGGTATGCAATTGCTTGGGTGATTTGTGCCGAATCCGAAACTGCATTGTAGGCGTCAAAAGTAGACAAATTCACAGCAGCATCAAGACCAATAACTTCAGAAGCCTTTCCTTCAGCAGCCGATGTGGCTTGAGATCCTGAATTTTGTGTATCTTTTGTTTCTAATGAACGAACAACAGAAGATATAGGTGTAATTGACGTATATCCAGCTGGAGCTTCATAACGGACACCGAAATCTAAACCTGTTGCTTTATCTGTTCCACCTTCCATGATTAATGGACCAGTAGCACCATATAGTTTAAAGACACCAGTCTGATTTGTAGAAGCAGTTGAATCTCCAAAGCTTAATTTGCCATCACCATCATTATCAGCATAAATGGTATTACCTTCAATATACCCATCGACACCCACACCTGAAGCTCCACCATCAACAGTGATACCAGAGGCATCTCCATTTAAAGAAAAGCTACCTGTGGCATTATTTCCATAAGTATCCTTTATTGTAGCTGTATAAGATTTTGAACTATCCTTAAGAAACAGATCCTGAAGCCCCATTGCTCAAGGTTAAAGTCGCTGAATTAGCATTGGTACCCATGATAGCAATTTTCCCATCACCTAAGCCTGATGCTTTAAAACTATTGCCAGTAAAAAGTACCATCTGAGTTTAAAAAAGTTCTTAATTGTGTTGCAACTGCAGCAGCACTTGTGGCACCAGATTGAACTGTAAAAGCACCACTGGCACCAGATACGGTTACTTGATCACCAGCTGTAAATGTACCCGATAAAGCAAATTCACTTTTTGATAATCCTGTAGTAGCAGTAATACCAATCCCATTTGTATCTAAATCACTGTTTTTTACAGTGTAAGAAAAATTAACAATGGAAGAATCACTTGAAGTTACTTTTTCTGCTAACCTAACACGATCACCAATTTCTAAGATTACAAACGGATCACCAGAAGCAACAGTTACTGGCTCGTCATAAGTAAGAGAAAAATCCAACTTTTGACCTAATGAAAAGGAACCTGAAGGCAAAGTTAATGACCCTGATGGACTTTTCGTATCTACAGCAAAAACTTTACTTCCTGATTGACCTGCGTTACCAACTGCATCCTGATAGCCTCCTGATGAAACAGTTAAAGTAACATTACCATCAACATTTGAAGCAGGCGTATAAGGAACCGTAAAGGAATTACCAGATCCGCTAACAGTCCCAAGAGTACCAGAACTTACTGTTAAATCGGCCTTTGTAAAACCAGAAACCGTTCCAGAATCAGCAATATTTATTTTTAAATCAACTACACCTGCAACTGTAGAAATAGCATTGGATGTTCCAGTCTCAACTACGCTAATTGAAGACACTGTTGGTCCTTTGGTATCAAAATCCTGAATAGTTTGAGTAGCTATTAGATGATTTCCCGAAGAATCCCTACCTCCACCTGTCGTGTTAATAGCAAAAATAACTCCGTCACCATTTGAAGTAGTCCCCTCAGCTCCTGCACTTGGAGTAACAACTACTGTATAATTCTTCCCAACTCCACTTACACTAGAAACACTACCATTTGTTATTGTAACGTCATTTGAACTGAAAAAACTCACATTTTCACTAAATTGAACTGTATAAGTGATATTTCCTGTTGCTGTACCTGAGATATTGTCAGTAATCGTTGCTGCAGGAGCAGTAAAATCAACTAGTACCGCATCGGATACAACTTGATTTGTATTACCAATTTCATTTTCTGCTATAGCCTTGATTTTAAAACTTGCTGATGGAAAGTTTGCCGTTGGAAGCTTTATACTCCAATTCCCAAAATCACCTACTGTTGTTTCATGAGTTCCAAATGCTGTGATAACTGAGTTATCACTTGGATCTAATAAACTAACAGTTATTTTTTGTCCTTTTTCAGCATTCGAGGTTCCTGAAATTTCTAAACCAGCATCCCTTTCTGGGATGTTGACTTTTCCATCTCCCGATAATGCATTTATGGCAACTGTCGGTTGCGTCGTGTTAACTGAAATTTTTTGAATGGCTTCATTTTTATCTGATCCACTAGCATTAACAGATGTAGCATTTATCTGTGTAGGATAATCCCCAGAATTTAATGCTGTTAATTCAGAATTTGTAAAATTGAAGTTAACTTCCCAGTTTTTTTCTTGTTCTCCTAAAGTAACTTCCCTTGAAACAGTACCAAAGGTCACGGTTACAGTTGCACCTTCTACTGCAGTTCCACTTACTTTAAATCCTGAGGCCTTTTCAGAAATATTTATAACATTATCATTGGCAACAGAAGAAATTGTTAGTTTTGGTGTTAGTAGTCCCGAAAGCTCAGCTGTATAAGTTTTAGCTATAGCTTCAGATGCAGTTTTTGTTTCTGATGATATATTAGCAGCTGTTTTGAATACTTCTTTTGCTTCATCGGAGAAAATATCTTCTACTTCTTTTATATTTTTATTTACTGCCTTGGTTGATTCGATAGCTGCATCAACTGCTCTATGCATAGCAACACTATCAGCTCCTTTTTCTACAGCAATTTCTTTGGCTTTCGTTTGAACTTGCTCTAAAATAGTATCATCAGCAAAATCAATTGTAGAATTTGATTCTACATTGTTTTTAACAACATCAACAATTGCACCAATAGCAGTTTTAAAAGCATCAACTTGCGATAAACCTACTCCTTCAGCAGAAGCTGAAACAGCATTGATTGTTGTCATTACCATTTGTGAAGTTTTTTCTACTGCAGCAGCTTTTACAGGATCTGCATTAGCATCAAAAGGATTAAAATCAAGTGTGAAATCTTCTGGTAAACCTAATGCTGTTGCAACTTCTTCGACAGTAAGATTACTCTCTACAACTACTGTACTAGTGGGTGATACAACGGATGAACCTTTAGGGGCTTTAAGAGTAATACCACTAACAACAGAACCTGACGATGCATCAACGGTCTGGTCAGTAGTACTGACAACCATTGCCGCAAAATTATCCAGTGCAGAAAGACTATAACTTCCATCTGAAGCCGTAATAGCGGATGGCTCCCCGGCATCTTGCACACCATCACCATCGTAGTCAGCAAAAATATTGGCATTATGCAATGGTCCTTTAATGACGAAACCAGAAAAAGTTTGCTGTGTTCCACCACCAGTACTGGATGTTCCACCACCACCACCGCATGCCGCAAGCATAAAAAGTCCCAACGGTGATAGATATAAAGGTTTAACTTTTCCCTTCTTTTTACTAAAAGAATTGTCTAGCATACTTGGCCTATTTTAAAATATCAGTGATTCAAGATCTTACACCAAAAAAGAACTTAAATCGAGTCGGAATTGATACTTAATATTGTACACTATAAATATACAAATAAAAAAAAGCCCCACTAAAATAGCAGGGCTTTTCTAAAATATATATAGGTAGTAAATACTAGGCTATACCAGTGTAGTCGTCAGTAAGATCCAAAGCTGTAAAATCAGCAGTATTCATATACACCATTGCTAAATCTACAATGGAAGCATTAGTAGAACCAGCTATGTATGATTTTGTACCACCAGCAGCATCTGAGTCTATAATATATGAGAATACGGCGGCAGCATCATCTGCATCGTACCAACAGAACATAACGGCATCTGCTGCGTTACCAGCGGTGTTAGCTAAAGTAATAGTAAAATCTAAATCAGCATTTGAGTTATTGCCAGTTGTATCTGTAATCTTAGTAATCTCTTGGTTAGTAAGAACTACGGCAGCTCCGTCAGCAACTGACGCCGCAACTGCAGCTCCAGCAATTGATGTTGTTCCACCTGCTCCAGCAAGAACTTTATTTGGAGCTTCAGCTTCCAATGAGCCTACACTAAGTTGCAATGTATCAGAACCGACCTTAAAACCAGTAATCTTGTCCATAGCGTCATCATCATCAATAATAACAATATCTGCGGCAGCTGTTGTTTCTGTTAATGTTATGATATCAGCACCGTCTTCGCCTCTGATAGTATCAACACCTTCACCACCAGTTATGGTATCTGCGCCAGCAGATCCAGTGATTGTATCAGCTATAGCACTTCCAACTACCGTAACAGGAAGTCCTACAGATCCAGCGTTAATGGTAATGAGATCACTTGCAGTTTTAGCAGCGGTCTCGAAAGTAAGATTACTTACATCAACTGATGTTTGATCCATAGTAACAACTAAATCGTAGTCATTAGTAGTCTGGGCGATGATAAAAGTCTTACCAGTTAGCCAACTAGCTAAGAATGTAGAGTCGACACCACCTGCTGCACCGTCACCAACAATGTTAATTCTCTCCACAGATGTCAGTGATGCAGTACTAGGGAGTGAAGCATCATGGGCCATACTAAGTGTATCAGTACCAGTTCCACCATCGAATGAAAACGCAGCACTCTGACTAGCGTTGTAAGTAACAGTGTCAGCCTTAGCTCCAGTAGTAATTGCAAAAGCATTAGTACTTGCTGCTGCTGCTGCTATTGTAATTGTATCAGCTCCATCACCAGTTTTAACAATTTCTGCAATATTTGCATCACCATTCAGAGTATATCCAGTAACTGTACCTGTCATTCCTGAAGCGTCAAGCTCAGTGACAGGAGCAGAAGTTGCTGAATTTCCTTGGAAATTTAAACTATTAAAATCAATTGTTCCAGAACCAGTAATTACATACTTATCAACATCTGCACCAGTTGAGTCAGCATCAAAGTTTATTGTCTCTGCTCCAACATCAATATTTACTGTATTAAAATCAGTAAATACAAATCCGTGAGTATCCAATGTATTATCTGTTCCAGTAGCTGTTACACTATCAATAACATTAAGTGTTAATGAATGAGTAGTGGTAGATGTTGCATCAGTCTCATGTGTAAACGTAATTGCATTTGTAGCACCATTCTGAGCAGTCTCAACATCCATTTGAAATACATGCTCGTTCTTAACTTTAGAAAATGTACGGTTATTCAAATCAACATCAAATCGGATAGGCACAGTTGTGGCTATCTTTGAAACGTCAACGTTACCACCTGAAGTAGTAATAGAAACTGCAGAACTTGCATTTGTAGATAATACGGTTTGCCCAGTAAATTGGGTAGTTGAACCACCTACTGCAACTGCAGTTACACCACCTAAATTAATCGTATTACCAGTACCAATACCAGTAATTGTAAATACAACTTCTGGAGTATTTGTAATACCAGAGGCATCAGCATTTAGATTAATTGTAGCGTCATTAGCACCCAAATCTATAGCTGAAGCTTCAGCAGCAGTAATTGTTGCACTTGTTGCGGCATGCAAACCAGTGTTTGCAGTAGCCGTAATCGCACCAACAGAAGTACCTGTAAAGGTTGTGGCAGAATTTGCGTCCGTAATAACGATATCATCAGTTGCCGCTGTTCCACCAGTATTATTAACAGTAACTGTTGTAGCAGCCGTACCATTGTCTAGAGTAATAGCACCTTTTGCAGTAAGAGTGATTGTCTTAGCAGCGCTTAGTGTAGCAGCAGTAATATCATTTCCTGCTGTTAATGTTGCTGTACCTGTAGAGGCTGCAGCGGTAACGGCAGTAATATCATTTCCTGCAGTAACAGTCACATCACCTAATGCTGCTGCTGTTGTTACAGCAGTAATATTATTTGTAGCATCTGCTTTTACAGAACCCGCGATTGCTGCAAATGTAACATCAATGTCCTTACCTGATACTACAAGATCTTCGGTAGCGAGTGAGTTTGCAACGGTTACATTGAAAGCACCACCGTTAATTGTGTAATCATCGGCAGCTGCGCCAGTATTGTCCACAATAGTAGCATTTGCACCAATAGTGACAACGACATCAGCATCTAATTTAGAAGCAGTAGTAACAGAAGTAAATTCTGAAGAAGTCGAGTAGTGATTAGTTCCTGCATTATCGATAACCAATGAAGAAATTAATGAATCTGTGCCAGTAACGTCGAATGTTATTGTATCACCTGAAGCAGTAATACTATTAACATTAACAGTTAAAACTGTATCACCGCCAGCTAAAGTAGCGCTAGTTGTGAAGTTAACATCCTCAATACCAACGACTGTCGGTGCTGCAGTGTAGTCACCGGTTAACGTAATAGTTAATGAATCGTCATCAGTTGTATCAGAGTCTGCAATTATATGATTACCAGTCAAGGTTGTCCCTGTAGCAGTAATAACATCATTTGCTCCAGCTGTTCCAAAAACACTAGTATTTGCAGCGGCAATAGTAATATTATTAACTGTTGGCGCGGCCGGTGTTGTAACAACTGGTGTTGTTGTTGTTGGTGTTGTTGTTGTTGCTGTATCGTCAGATGAAGAATTACAAGCAGCTAAAGAGATTGCTAAAAATCCTAGACCCCCTGCACGTGCTAATTTTTTAGCTTGTTTCCTCTCCCACGAGGCAACTAATTTAGATACGGCACCATTAAGTGCGTCCCTAGAAATTTTGTTTGTCTCTGCCTCGTTTACCGCGAGATCAGATGTGTTCACCATCATATTCATGTTCACCATCTCCTGGTTATTTGTTATAATTCTTAAATATTAAATACATATTTCGAATAGGATATACTCCATATTAAATTTTTGTCTACACTTAATCGCTATGTATAGGCAATAATTTTTTTCCATTTTTATTTCAATTTTAAAACTTCATTAAGAAGTGTTTCTTTTGTATCACACTTATAGAGGAAGTCCATAAAAAAATTTGTTAAAACCTATAATACATATTCAATTTTTTTATAATGGCTCAAATGATAAATTTTTTTATATGTTGCTGATCATAAATAATATTTTTTTATGTCACTTTAACTGATGTGTTACTTTAATGATATCTTTCATTGTTTTATTTGGTAACATTTCAATATAGATTGGTTAATAAAAAGAATAGAGATAAATTAGTACAATGGTTTTAGTCAAATTTTAATTTTAAAATAAGGATAAAGATGGAACAGCGAATAGAAGCTATTTCTAAAAGCAAACATAAAGACTACTTTTTTTTACCATTGAATATTAAAGATGGAAATTTTATATCCCTTTCTAAGATCACAAGTTGTCAGATATGTTTCCCTGAATTAAAAAGCCTTGCACCCATTTTTCCAATAATTTTTACAAAAAACGAAAAAAATAGATTCAAAATTGAAGTCTTATTTAGTTTTCTAAAAGATAAGAATCCTTTTATTAATCAAAAAGGAAAATGGTTGGAAAAATATATACCAGTTTATTTTAGGTGTCTGCCCTTTACACTTATTGATAACCAAAAAAAAAATGATAAAGTTCTTTCCTTTATATCTGGTACAAATTTTATTTTTGATAAAAAAGTTGAAGGAGGTATTCCTTTCTTTGAGGGTAAATCAATTTCAAAAGATCTATCCCAAATCGCAGGTACTATAGATGCAATTGGAAAAAGTAATATAGTTTTAGATAAAGCATTAGATCTAATCTATGAACTAGATTTAATAATTGAGTGGCCAATTAATATTAAATTTGTAGATGGCGAAAAAACAATAGAAGGCATCTATAAAATTGATTTTGAAAAACTGAAAAATTTATCGAATGATAATGTCATAAAGCTGCATAAGATGAATGGCTTTGAAATAATTTACTCTCAATTAATATCAATGGGTGCAGTTGAAAACATGGTAAGGATGATTGTCTCTGACCAGTCATCAAAAGATCAAGCAAAAAGTTTAAGAGAAGTTGTAGTTGAAAAACAAAAAATAGAAAAGGATCGTGAAATAGACGATTTAGTTAAGAATTTAATAACTCCAGATTAATCTATTATATAACACTCTAGTCCCGTGGTATAAATTTTGCAAATAATTCATAAAATAAGATTGTTAATGGAGAATATTTGTATTATCAGAATATTATTATTGAAGTATATAAATAGTTAATTATAGAAAAGAGGTATAAAATGGCCAAAATTAAAATTGATGATGTAGAATATGATACTGATGATATGTCAGACAATGCCAAAGCTCAAGTTGCATCTTTACAATTTAATGAAGCACACATGAATAGATTAAGAAACGAGTTAGCCATTGCCGACACTGCAAAAATTGCATATGTAAATGCTTTAAAGGCAGAACTTGACAAAAAAGAGTCAGGAACAGAATCTAAAAGCAAACCAAAAGCAAAAAAATCATAAAATTTCTTGATTTTAACCATAATAATTTTTGGATTTTAATATTTTGCTTAAAAAATGGGTTTGTCATTAATAAGTATTTTTGATCCAGTCATGTTAAATTTTACTTTATGATCAAAATCAGTATTTTGATCAACTGGATAACTTAATAATCCACCTAATACTACCCCACCAAACAAAGGATTGATAAAACCTGAAGTCATTACTTTAGAAAATATTTTAGTAGTATTTTGGGTTTTAATTTCTGCATCAATTTTCTGTAGACAGTTAGCGTTTGGAGTAACACAAATCCCATTACCTATTACTTCCATGTGTCCAGATGGATCCGCCAACTGAAATTTAATATCTCTTAAATTTTTTACCCTTCCACATTTTTCACTTAATTCTAATATTTGATTTAAACTACATTTTTCGCTTTCTTTTCCCCATTCCCAAATTCCTGTTAATAATGTTTTTTCAACAATTTTACCGTTAGAGTTAAACAAATTATTAGATTCCAACTTAAATGGAGCCCGCCATGCAGTTTTTTTGTTTAAATTTAATGCTAATTTTGAATTTCCAGAGTTAATAATTCTACCGTCGTTAAAAGGTTCTATTAAGCTTAAATCAATAATGGATTTTTCAGAATTAAATGATAATTCAATATCAGAAGTTAGTGTACCTTTAAAAAAAAGTCCTTCTAGATCAATTTTTGCAACTCCTTTTGGAGTATTATAATTAATTTTAGCTGAAGAAGCATCAACCGAAAGAATCTTCTTTTCTCCTCTTAAACCAGCAAATAATAATATAATATTATCTGCTGCTAAACCTTCATCTCCCTCTATTTTATCAATCTCAATTGAGACTTTAGGAGCTTTAAATTTATATTGACTAAAAAAAATACTGACTTGTACTGAGTTTAATTTTAAACTACCATTTTTTGCAGAAATAATTGCTTCAGAAGCTTCAATAACAAATGGTTTTTGGATATTTGCTCTAGGTTTTATTTTTATCAAAGGAAAAAAAATAATATAGTTTTGTTCACTGTCAATAAATTTAACTCCACTATAAACAATTGTTAAGTTTGCCTCTGAAGAAATTTGTTCAATAGATAATTGAGATCCGAGAGGTAAATTTGAAACAATTTTTTCTTTAATCCAATTTGGAATAATTATTCTGCCTGCAGCATATAAAGGTATTCCAAATAGAGTTATGATTAAAATTATAGGAACTAATTTTTTAAAAATTTTCATAATTATTTATTTAATCAGTAAGTGCTCTTTCTTTTATTTTTAGCATAGGATTCCAAATATAATCTAAAACAGTTCTCTTGCCTGCTAAAACATCAACAGAGGCCACCATACCTGGAAGAATTTCAACTACAGAACCATCATCTTCTTGCAATTCAGAATCTATTGAAACATCAACAATATAGAAACTTAAACCTGAAGCCTTATCCTCAACTGCATCAGGAGATACTTTTATAACTTCCCCGTCAATAGTTCCATATCGAGATGCATCATATGCTGTCAAACTAATTCTAGCTTTTTGTCTAGGTTCAATATAAGCAATATCCTTGGGATCTATTTTAGCTTCTACTATTAAATCGTCTCCAGTTGGAACAATTTCTAAAAGAGCGTCTCCAGGCCTCACAAAACCACCTAAGGTAGTAAAGTTGATTCTATTGATAATGCCCTTTACTGGAGATTTGACTTGAGTTCTAATTACTCTATCTTCAAGCGCTGGTATCTTAGATTCAATCTCAGCAATTTCAGAAATTATTTTTGATAACTCAGATTGACTGCTAGTTCTATAAGATTGCCTAACAGAATTGATTTCTTGCTCTACTTCAATTATGGAAGTCTTAGCCCGAAGTAAAGAAACCCTGAAACTTTCTTCTTTTCCCTCAAAATCTTTAGCTTGTCTAAGTAGACCAAGGAGTTCCATTTCTGGAGACAAGCCTGTTTCCACAAGTGGTTTAATAATATTTATTTGTTTATTTAATAATTCTAAAGTTTCGTTTGAAGTCTTTATTCCAACTTGAATTTCATCTATTTGTTGCTCTCTTTGTATCATCTGTTGATTTAAAACTGCTAATTGTGCATTTAAATCTGCCCTTCTAGCTGCAAATAGAGCTTTTTCCCCTACAACTACTGTAGACGACTTTGTTATTAAGTCTTCAGGAAAAATAGGTTCATTTCCCAAAACTTCTGCACTTAATCTAATTTCTTGAATTTTTAAACTAGATAATCTTTGTAAGGCTTGTTCATAAGACGTTTTAGCTTCAATTGGATCAATTTCAAATAACAAAGTATTTGTATTTACGATTTCACCTTCTTCCACAAATCTAGACTTTATTACCCCTTCTTCTGAGGCTTGAACAATCTGATTTTCTATTGAAGAAACAATCTTACCTTCTCCTCTAGTAACGTTGTCTAATTCTGTCCAATTAGCCCAAAGAATTAAAATTATTAGCAAAGCCAGAACTAAAAAAAGCAACAGAGAGCCTAATATGCCAGAGGATCCTGACATTTCTTTAGATAGTTTTTTAAAATCCATTGATGACATATGCTAACCTTAAGCTGGCCTAGGACCCATAAGTTTTTCTGGAACATCATCAGCAACCAAAATACCTTTATCAATCACTAAAACTCTTGATACAAGGCGAACCAAAGAATTTCGATGTGTTATAGCTATTAAAGATTTTCCCTCAAGCCATGAATTTAAATTATCTAAAACAGCCTTTTCCGTTGCAGAATCCATAGAACTTGTAGGCTCATCTAAAATTAATACTGAAGGGTTATGAAGAATTGATCTTGCTAGATTAATTGATTGCTTTTGCCCTCCAGAAAGTCCCTCACCTCTTTCTTTAAGTTGAAAATCATATCCAGAAGGATTTTGACTTACAAAGTCATCAACACCAGAAATTTTTGAAACATTCAATATATGTTCATCACTATATTGAACAAATCCCATTTGGATATTTTCTTTCACACTTCCAGAAAAAAGCCAAGTGTCTTGTAGCATAAAGCCTATATTTCTTCTAATATCAGATTGATCAATTTGACGTAAATCAACCCCATCTATTAATATTGAGCCAACATCTGGTTCGTATAAACCAGCTAAAAGACGAGCAATAGTTGATTTTCCTGAACCCATCTTCCCTAATATAGCTACTTTTTCACCAGGATTAATTTTAAAACTGAGATCTTTTAAGGTAGGATCATTTGCGCCAGGATAGGTAAAAGTAACATTTTTAAACTCGATTTCTCCTTTTAAATTTGGTCTGCTTAATGGATTCTCTCCTTCTTCTCTATCCCTGGGTTTTTTCATAAGAGCATTTATTGTACTGTAAGCAGTTCTTGCACTATTAACTCTTGTCAAAGCACTGGCGAGCTGTGACAAAGGTGCAAGTGTTCTTCCGGTTAATATGACAGATGCTATTAATGCACCCATTGTAACTATACCATCAGCAATTAGAAAAACTCCGTAAAAAATGATTGCTATTTGTGCAAATTGTTGAACAGATGCTGATGAATTAATTGCAAATTGAGTAATTGCTCTTGTTCTAAAACCTAAATCGGACTGTCGAACTGATGCTTCCTCAAACCTCTTTCTCATTAAACCTGCTGATCCAGTTGCCTTAATTGTTTCAAGACCATTTAGTGTCTCTACCAAAACGCCCTGTTTTGACATCCCTGTTTGCATTCCTTCCAAACTTAACTTAGCAAGAAAAGGCTGAACAACGATACCAGTTATTAGTACTATTGGAACACAGATTAAAGGTACTAAAGCCAGTGGACCTCCAATAAGAGAAATTATATAAATAAACAGAAAAATGAAAGGTAAATCAACAATTGCAACTAAAGTAGCAGACGTAAAAAAATCACGTAAACTTTCAAATTCTCTTACTGTACTGGCTAATGCACCAGATTTTTCATTTTTTGTTGCTAAATTCATAGACATAAGTTGGTTGAATATAAGACGAGACATTCTTGTATCTGCTCTTTTCCCTGCTCTATCTATAAAATTTGCTTTTAATGTTTTAATCAAGAAATCAAATCCCAGTGCTATAACTACTCCAATAGTTAAAGCTATCAAGGATTCTATAGCTTGGTTTGGAACTACCCTATCATAAACGACCATTATAAATAAAGAGGAAGACAAACCCAAGAAATTTGAAACTGCTGCAGCTAGAATTACTTGTGAATAGGTCCACTTGCTTTGGCTTAGAGAGGACCAGAACCAATCAATTCTTTTATCCTTTTTTCCTTCTCTTTGTTGTTTCCTCGATTTTGCTAAAAGAACACTTCCGGTAAATAATTTCTTAAATTGAGCATAGTTGTATGAAACATATTTTTCATCACTTTCATCATCATAAATAATGTATTCTTTCTTTGATACAACTTTTGTTAAAACTGCATTTTTTTTATCTTTAAATTCTATAATTAGAGGACAATGGCCATCAACCAATTTTCTTATAGGAATATTACCCACATTAGCCATAAAATCCATGTTTTGAAGAGCGGAGACCGCATCTCTATAGCCAAATGAACCTTTAGTTACATCAGCAATATCTCTAATGGAGGCATGACTTCTTTCTATATTATGAAGCCTCAGAAGTGTTTGGATTGAATTGAGAAGACTAATTTCCTCATTTTCAATATCTTCTTTGCTTTTTTTTACTATAGGAACTTTAGCAACAGCGTTAGGCTTGTTTTTTGAAGCTTCATCAGTATCTTTTTTTGTTCTTTTTTGAGCTAAGGACACTTTTTTCTCACAAAATTAATCTATAATTTTTGGGATTAGATTTTCTGACAAGTATTTTAAATAGTAACTAGCAGATATTAATTCTGTGTTAATAGTAGTCAATTCAATCTCTTTCTTTGCTAACTCAAGCTCTGCATTTAATACATCTTGAATTTTAGTTTTTCCTGTTTCAAGCTGAGCTTTTACTGTTTCTCTACTCCTCTTAATTAAACTAACTAATTCTTGTAATGATTTTTTAGCTTTAGTCAATCCAGAGTAAGTTTCAAATACAGTTTTTAATTCAGTATCAAGTTGCTTTAAGGTAGCCTCTTTTTGTTTTTTAGCAGATTCAATTTGATAGGATACATTCTTTATTTGGTTTTCTATTCTTCCGCCATCATTAAAAATATAATTAACAGATATACCTGCAGTTCCAGATGCATCTCCCAATGGATTATTTGCAGGTGAAGAAATACCTGCTTGTAATAGAACATTTGGTTTTTGTTGGGCAATTAAGGAATCAAGGGATTTTTCTAAGGACTTTAAAATTAAATCCTGATATTTAATCATTGAATTATTTTTTAACATTTTTTTCTTAATCGAATTCAAATCTGAAAATTTTAAAACTCTGAAATCAGTTAAGAGGGGTATATTTTGCCCTGGGAAGTAATCCTTAAACAAGACTTCAGTACTGTTAAGAAGAATTTTTGCTCTTTCATTAGAAACAAGCAATTCTGAATATTCTTTTTTTGCTTTTAAAATCACGGACTCATCAGCATATCCAGATGCTGATATATTTTTTATTGAATTTATTAATGGTTCACTTTTGTTTAATCCATAACTGTAAATATCTACTATTTTTTTATTTTTATTTAAATCAAACAAAACTCTGTAAATATTAAAAGCAATATTTTGTGCTTGACTATTCAACTGTTCTTTACTGGCTCGTATTCTTTCTTCTTGTGAGAGCAGTGAATTATCGATTGACCCAAAATCATATAATATTTTCGAATAAGAGAAGTTACCTATAGCCGCTAATGAGTTAGTGGAATCTGAACGGGTAGCTCCTGCACTTCCTTGAATAGATATTTGAGCTTCTTTTTGTGCTGCTACTACTTTTTTCTCTGTTTTAAGTGCATCTAAATTAGATAATGCTGATTGTATAGAAGGATAATTTATAACTGCAATTTTAATATTTTTATTAAGATTATTCTTTTTAAATTTTAAAAAGTTAATCGATTTATTATAATTTTTTTTGTTATTTAAAGTGTCAATACTTCCAACTTTATCTTTATTTTTGTAGTTAAAAAAATCTGTACCCAAAAAATTTGCATTTTTAGATTGGCAACCTGATAATAAAATAAAAATTATTGTTATTTGTATTAATATTTTTTTCAAATTGATCCCCAAGGCAAATATAACTTAATTAATATGTATAAAAAATTCGCTGCAATAACATATTAATTAATTAGAAAGAGTTTAGTATAAAATAGTTTTTTCTCAAGTGATAAAATTAGTTTGAACCTAATTTAAAGTAATTTTTAACTTTTATTTTAATTAATTACTAATCCTTTTCAAAAGTCTTTTACTAATGTAAGAAGTTCTTATGAATACACAGATTATTCAACCTATTATTTTATCAGGTGGGTCAGGAACAAGACTTTGGCCTTTGTCTAGAAGATCCATGCCCAAACAATTTGCTAATCTATTTGAAAAATTAACCCTTTTCCAGAACACTGTTGAGAGGTTAAATCATCAAATTTTTCACCAACCTATAATTATAACAGGTGAAATCTCTAGATTTATAGCAAAACGGCAATTAGAGAAAATAAAAAACCTTTCAGCCACGATTATCATTGAACCAGAGCCAAAGGATACTGCTGCTGCTGCTATTGCAGGTATAATTCATAGCAAAAAAACGATGCATGACCCCTTAGTACTTATTTTACCAGCAGATCACTGGATTGAAAATAAATCCTATTTTGCAAATTTAATGAATAGAGCAACCAAAGGGGTAACCAGAGAAAATATTTTAACATTTGGCATTAAACCTACATTTCCACACACTGGATATGGATGGATAAAGGCAGATTTAAATATTGAAAATAAAAATAATAATATATTTCCAGTAGTAAATTTCTTTGAAAAACCAAATAAAAATAGTGCTCAAGAATTTTTTGATGATAAATCTTTTTTTTGGAATTCAGGAATTTTTTTAGGAAAAGCATCTTCTTTTTTAAAAACTTATCATCAATTTGCAAAAGACATTTTGAGCTTTGTGGAAAAATCATATCAACATTTAGAAAAGGATCTTGGATTTTTAAGATTAGAAAAAAATCATTGGAATAAAATAAAAAAAATTTCAATTGATCATGCTATCATAGAAAAGCACAATAAAATTAAAATGATACCTTTTGAAGATAATTGGTCTGATATTGGAAGTCTAAAGTCTTTGATGGAACATAATACTTCAGACAAAAATGATAATGTAATACAAGGAAATTCTACATCAATTAATTGTGAAAATACATTTTTAAAAACAATAGATGATAAAATTCATTTGGTAGGATTAGGTCTAAAGAATATTATTGCAGTTGCTACAAATGATGCTGTCATTTGTCTTGAAAACAATCATTCCGAAGATGTGAGAAAAGCAGTTGATATTTTGAAAGAAAAAAAAATAGAACAAGTACATAATTCATTATATGATTACAGACCTTGGGGTAATTTTGAAATTCTTTCAAAAGGGAAAAATTTTCAAGTTAAAAAAATTCAAGTTTATCCTAATTGCAAATTAAGTCTACAAAGCCATCAATATAGGTCAGAGCATTGGGTTGTTGTAGAAGGTAAGGCAAGAGTTACATTTGGTGAAAAGATCATAACATTACTAAAAAATGAATCAGTTTTTATTAATGCAGGGATAAAACATAGGTTAGAAAATATAACCAAAAGTATAATTACTATAATAGAAGTACAAACAGGTAGTTATCTTGGAGAAGATGATATTGTAAGATTTGAAGATGATTACCAAAGATGAATTACATTCAATATTTATAATTTTATGACAAATAAAGATTATTCAATCACTGTGATAATACCTACTTTTAATGAAGTTAAAAATATTGAAAAGGTTATTTTCAAGGTAAGAGAAGTTTTGAAAAAAGAAAACTTTAAGATACTTTTTGTAGATGATAATAGTAACGATGGAACAATTGAAGAAATAAAAAAATTCATAAACATATTTCCTGATGTAAATCTAATTTTACGAATTGGAAGACGTGGACTATCAGGTGCCTGTATTGAAGGTATTCAAAATTCAAAATCTTCTTATGTTGCAATTATGGACTGTGACCTCCAGCATGATGAAAAATTATTGATAAAAATGATAAATGAATTCAAGGAAGATAATCATTTAGATTTAGTAATTGGAAGCAGACATTTAGAAGAAGGAGATTCTAAAAAAGGCTTTTCTTATGTAAGGGATTTAGGAAGCAAATTTGCAATTAAAACTACACAAAAACTTTTAAAAATAAAAAGCAGTGATCCTATGAGTGGATTTTTTATGGTAAAAAAAACCAGTATCGATTCACTACTAAAAAAATTACAACCTAACGGATTTAAAATACTAGCAGATATATTAGCTACAAGTAGAGGAAATTTATTCATTAAAGAGTTAGGATACGAATTTAAAAAAAGAGACTACGGTCATAGTAAAATGAATTTATCAGTAGTTCTTGAGCTTATAGGATTGCTAATTTCTCACTTGTCTTTTGGATTAATATCTATGCGTTTTGTTTTGTTTGGATTTGTGGGGTTTTCGGGTATTTTTGTTCAATTAATAGCAACATATTTCTTTTTGAAAATTGTATCTATTTCTTTTTTTTATTCTCAATTATTTAGTATTATAATCACAATGACAAGTAACTACTATCTTAATAATTTAATCACTTTTAAGGAGCATTCTTTAGTAGGAAAAAGATTTTTTCAGGGGTTAATATCATTTTATTTTATATGCTCGATTGGAGCATTAGCCAACATTGCTATTGCAGAGAAATTATATAATGGCTTTGGTATTTGGTACTTTGCCAGTTTTTCTGGCGCTTTAGTTGGGGCATTTTGGAATTTTATTTTCTCATCTATATTTACCTGGAAAACAAGATAAATCTTAAATTGGTAATAATATGTTTCTATCTAATTCATCAATAAAATTGATTATTTTACTTTGTTTTTTTATCAAAATAATACTAGCTTCATACCTTCCTTTATTAAATGATGAAGCATACACCATTTCTGTTACCAATCAGTTTTCGATATCATTCTTTGATCACCCACCTATTGGTTTTTGGTCATCATTAATATTCTCCAAATTAATAGGTGAAAGCTTATTATTTTATCGTTTACCTTTCATAATATACGGATTTGCTACTACTTTTATTTTATATAAAATTGGAAAAGAAGTAGGAAATTCTTTAGTTGGTTTATGGACTGCCCTTTTATATAATTTAGCTCCATTTTACTTTTTTTCTGGTAGTTTATTTGTTGTCCCTGATGCACCATTAAACCTAGGTATAGTTCTTGTTGGTTTTTGTTTAATAAAGTTGCACAAGAATAAAGAAAATTATGAAAATCTATTATTACTGATTTTAGGATTTTCCCTGGCATTAACTTTTGCAAGCAAATATCAGGGCTTTTTAGTAGGATTAGGTTGTTTAGTTGTATTAAGCTTTTCAAAAAAGAAAATACTATTTTTTAAAAACCCTTTTTTTTATTTTTGCGTTTTTATCTCTTTAATTGGAGTTTTACCTACTATTATATGGAATTACAAAAATGAGTGGATCAGTTTTAAATTTCATGAATCAAGGCAAGGATATACTCTAAATTTAAGCAATTTTCTTATTATGTTATTTGCTTCTTTTATATATTTACTGCCTCAGACCATCTTAATACCAGCTTCTAAATTTTTGGTAATAATTAAAAATCAAGAGTATAAATTTAATAACCTTTCTCCCGAAAAAATATTAACTTTATTAGCCTTACCTAATATTATTATTTTTATTCTTGTATATATAACAAGTAATAAAACATTCCCTCATTGGATAATGCCTGGATGGCTTCTTCTTTTACCTATAATAGCAAAAATATTATTAATTTCATATTCGAAAATTAAAATAATTACCTTTTACTGTTCTACTATATTTGTTTGGTCTTTATTAGTAATAGTCATTTTCCATTCACAAACTGGTATACTAACAAATTATCAAAAAAGAGTACCAAATTGGGATAATACCTTAGAATTAATTAATTGGAGAATGGTAAAAGAACCAGTGGAAAATATTATTGGAGTCCTCGAAGATAATAATATCAAATTAGCAGCTTTTACTTGGACTGAAGCTGGTCAGTTCTCAACAGTCATGGGAAATAAATATGAAATAGTTGTTATTGAAGGTGATCCTCATCATTTTCAATTTATGAAATTAACAAACCAGCCAAAACAAACAATACTTGTTAAAATGAGTCTTGGAATTAAGCCTGATATTATCTCTATATTAAATCGATTAAAAGTCTATGATAATAATGCTAAGCATATTGAAAATATAGTTATAAAAAGGGGAAATAAAAATTATGCTACTGCCTCTTTATTCTTATTAAAACAATAAAAAAAGGGGAGTTAAACTCCCCCTTTAAATTTTATTTATATTAAATCCAATTAGAATTTAAATGCCATCTTAACCTGTGTTCCATTATCGAAGTTATCTTCGTCTGGATCATTAGAATAAGATGCAGATATTGTTGTACCTGTAGTACCTGGAACAGCATAAGTTACTCCAGCTTCTATAGTTGCATCCTTAGCTGATGTTGTTGCAGGATCGCTTGAGTCCCAATCAACTACAAGAGTTACAGGACCTAATGGACCCGAAATCTTAAATTGATTATCTTCATCACTATCAGTTCCTACAGAAATAGCGTAACCAGCTACAGTTGTTGCAACGCTAGCACCCCAGTTGGCAGTACCATCAGTAGTAGTTGAATTTACAGATAAATTCATTCCACCTAACGGCATATCAACTTGAACACCTGATTCTTGTACATTCTTAGCCTTGGTTGCACTGTAAATAGATGCAGCAGCTACTTTAACTGTAGCACCCATTAATGATGTTGATACAGAAACACCTGCATCTTTGTGCATTCCACCAGCAGTAATAGATAGACCTCCAACTGTACCTTTAAGACCAACAGAAGTCTTATTCTTAGAAGCAGTTGTACTCATATCTTTTTCACCAGAAGCGGCTACAGTCCACCCACCAAAATTAGGTAGTGAAACATACCAATCAGAACTATCTTCATCTGTTCCAATTCCTGTCATATGATCGATATCGGAATAAAGATCAGATGCATCAGCACCACCATCAGCTCCGCCAGCAGCATCATCTGTACCAACAGAAACATTAAACAATGGTGTCGTTACAGTTACAGTTGCATTCGGACCTAGTTTTTCCAATGCGCCACCTTCAATGCCAGCTTTAATAGTAGCTGAATAAGCACCTGGGCTTGTCATAGTAACATCAAGATCAACATCAGATGCAACTACGCCATCAGTGCTTTGGCCAGCTGTTGCTTTAAGAGGAACATTATATTTAATATTAGCATCACCACTCCAAACGATTGTTGCAGCGCTGTGTGAGTGATGAGTTGAACTCGCAGAATTAACAGGAGTATCAATACTTGATGCAAATGCCGCGCTGTTAAGTGCAACAAGTGCTGTTGTAGTCAAGAGAGCTTTTTTCATTTTCTTGCCTCAGTAGTTTCATTTCAAAGTACCTCAATCGTGATAAACAACGATCGGATGTTTTTGTTATCTAATTTCACTGGCTTTTGGTCAAGTGTCTTGATCATTAAAAGTACTTGTTTTTTTTTTTGGTGCAAAGATGCCACAGTGAACCATCATAATTTGTGCTATAAATGGTTATTTTGGCTTATTTGTCGCAGATTATGCACTCAGCCTTACCATTTGAAAATCAAATATCTTTCTAAAATTATAATGAGATGAATTCAAAAATGATAGAATTAAATTTTCAGTTTTGCAACCAATTGTTAAAAAACGAATTTGATTGTAAAAAATATCATAATAAAGATATAAGTTATGTCAGAAATTACTGAAAAGAAAGTCAATCAAAATGGATCGATATAATTTCAAAAAAACTGAATCTAAATGGCAAAAAGAATGGGCTGAAAATGAACTCTACAAATCCGAAATAGATCGATCTCAACCTAAATATTATGTTCTTGAGATGTTTCCTTATCCATCTGGGAGGATTCATATGGGCCATGTGAGAAATTACACAATGGGAGATGTTGTAGCGCGTTATATGAAAGCAAGTGGATACAATATTTTACATCCAATGGGATGGGATGCTTTTGGAATGCCAGCAGAAAATGCCGCTATGGAAAATAATATTCATCCAGGGGAATGGACCTATCAAAATATTAAAGATATGAGAAACCAATTAAAACCACTTGGATTATCGATTGACTGGTCAAGAGAATTTGCTACATGTGATCCTGAATACTATGGTCATCAGCAATCTATGTTTATTGATATGCTGAATGCTGGGCTTGCATACAGAAAAAGTGCAACTGTTAACTGGGATCCAGTTGATCAAACTGTGCTTGCAAACGAACAAGTGGAAAATGGTTTAGGTTGGCGTTCTGGTGCGGTTGTTGAAAGAAAACAACTTACTCAATGGTTTTTTAAAATATCAAAATATTCAGAGGAACTTTTAAAATCTCTTGAGGATATGCCTAATTGGCCTGAAAAGGTTCGCATAATGCAAAAAAACTGGATTGGCAAATCAACAGGCCTAGAAATTAATTTTAAACTTCAAAATCCCCCAAAAAATTTCGATAAATTAAAAGTTTATACAACAAGACACGACACTTTATTTGGAATGAGTTTTGCGGCTGTTTCTGCTGATCATCCTCTAGCTTCAATTATAGCAAAAAATGATCCAGAATTGGCTAAATTCATAAAACTGTGTCAGAAAACTTCAACAAATGAAGAAGCATTGGAAAAAGCAGAAAAAATAGGCTATAAAACCAAGGTTAAAGTACTAAACCCCTTAAATGAAAAAAAGAGTTATCCACTATTTGTAGCAAATTTTGTACTCATGGATTATGGAACTGGAGCCATTTTTGGATGCCCTGCTCATGATCAAAGAGATTTAGATTTTGCTAATAAATACAATCTAGATGTTTGTCCTGTGGTTTGCCCTGTTGGAATTAATGCTGAAAATTTTAAAATTGAAAATGAAGCCTACACTGGATCTGGAAATTTAGTAAATTCAAATTTTCTAGATGGATTGTCAATTGAAGATGCAAAAAAGGCAGTTTCTAATAAATTAAATGAATTAGGTATTGGTACTGAAAAAACAAACTATCGTTTAAGGGATTGGGGTATTTCCAGACAAAGATACTGGGGGTGTCCAATTCCGATTTTACATTGTGAAAAATGTGGTATCGTACCAGAAAAGAAAGAAAATCTACCAATTGAATTACCTAAAGGTGTAACATTTGATTTACCAGGTAATCCCTTAAATAGACATAAGAACTGGCTTTTTACTAAATGTCCTAATTGTAATGAAGAAGCCAAAAGAGAGACAGATACCATGGATACATTTGTTGATAGTTCTTGGTATTTTGCTAGATTCACCTCTCCAAATTCAGCAAACCCAACTGATAGAGAGTCAGTAGATTATTGGATGAATGTAGACCAATATATTGGAGGAGTTGAACATGCTATTTTACATCTTCTTTATTCTAGGTTTTTTTGTAGAGCAATGTTTGAAACTGGTCATATACCCCATAAGGCTAAAGAACCATTTTCTTCTTTATTTACCCAAGGCATGGTATGTCATGAGACTTATAAAGATGAGAATGGAAAATGGCTTTCTCCTAATGAGGTGAAAGAAATAAAGAAGGATAATAATAGAAGGATTTTTATTAACATAAAAACAGGATTAAATATTGAATTAGGTCCATCCATTAAAATGTCAAAATCTAAAAAAAATGTTGTAGATCCTGAAGATATTATTGAGCAGTTTGGAGCAGACACTGCTAGATGGTTTATGATGTCTGATAGCCCTCCAGAAAGAGACGTTGAATGGACTACCGCAGGTGTTGAGGCTGCATGGCGACATCTTCAAAAAGTATGGAGGATTTCTCTTCAGATTAATGATGAAGGAAGAAGAATAAAAAAAATGACAGAATTCAAAATAAATTTAACAGAAAACAAAGAAGATAACGATTTGTTACGAGCCTCTCACAATTCTATTAATAATGTTACAAATTGTCTAACTAGCTTCTCATTTAATAAAGCAGTTGCACATATGTACGAATTAACAAATATTATCTCTAATTCAAAAGCATCTTATGGAGCAAAAGAATACTCAATAAAAATCTTAGCTGCAATTATGCAACCAATCACTCCCCACCTATCACAAGAAATTTGGTGTCTCTTTGGAAACAAGTCATTTCTTTATAATGAAAAATGGCCTCAAGTCATTAAGAAATTTATTCATAAACAAGAAATGACATATCCTATTCAAATCAATGGAAAAAGAAGAACCGAAATTACTGTTTTAAAAAATATTTCTAATAATGAACTAGAAGAAAAAGTACTACTACTCCCAATGGTAAAAAAATTTTTAGATGGTTTAACTCCCAAGAAAATCATTATTGTAACCGGTAAAATAATTAATGTTGTTATTTAAAAAATCGAGACTAATAATTGGTTCATCATTAATTTTTTTATTTGCATGTAGTTACCAACCATTAATTAATGTAAATAAAAATAGTTCCCCAATTTTTAATAATGGTCAATTTAAGATATATTCCCCTGAAAATGATATTGATTTTCATATAAGAGAAAAGCTCTTAACAGATTTTGGTTTTCCTAAAAATCCAAAATATAAAATTGAATTGAAAAACTCTTTAGAAAGAAAAAAAAGTATAGTCACAGAAAAAAATGATATTACTAGATATAATTTAATATTAAACTCTACTTTTAACCTTATTGATATCAGAAATAATAAAATTATATCGGTTAAAAAGTTCGAAACTGAAACATCTTTTTCATCTTCAACCGATATAACCGGCTTTAAAGCAGAAGTAGCCAAAAAAAATGCTGAACAAAGATTGGCTTATGAAATTGCTGAACAAATAAGGATGGAAATACTAATTCTAGCAAAGGACTTATTGAATTGATTATAAAGGATTATAAATTTCCAGAATTCCTAGAAAATATTCCTATTGAGAAAAAGGTTTTTCTACTTCATGGAACATCAAATTCAAAAATTTGGTATTTTAGAAAACTATTGGAGTTTAAGTTAGTAGGCCCAAAAGCACTTGAGCAAATGAAATTAATTTTTCTAGATAAAAGTTTAGTAAACAAGGATAAAAACATTCTCATTAATGAAATAAAAACTAGATCTTTTTTTGGTGATAAAAAAGTAATTGTTGTAAATGATATTACTGATAAGGACAGCAATTTTATAAAAGATATTTTAGAAAACTTTGATCCTGATGATCACTATCTAATTTTGACTGGAGGCTATTTAAGTCAAAATTCCAAAATAAGAAAATTAATAGAAACAAATTTTAAATCATGTTCCACAGGTTTTTATCCATCAGAATTAACCGAAAGAGAAATTCAAAACCAATTGAAGATATTTAAAATTAAGATCTCTGACAATATTGCTATAAAAAAATTGAGAGATTTGTCATCAATTTATGATTTTTTAGAATTTAAGCAGGAACTAAAAAAACTTCATTTATTTAAATCTTTTGATGAACAACCACTATCCCAGGAAGAAATAGAAAATGTTTTTTCTTTGGAACTAAGCTCAAATGAAAAAAAACTTTTTGATTTTTTGTTAGAAAAAAAAATACAATTTGTTGTTGATTATTTTTCAAATTACACAGGTGAAATTAAAAATCCTAATAGTTTTTTATTTAACGCTACTAATCAATTTAATGTTATGTATAGAATGGTTACAACTGAGGATAAATCTTTTTCTTTTTTAAAGAAACTTTGGCCACCAATATTGGGAAAGAATAAAGAAAAGTTTATTAGAAATATAAAAAATTGGAAACAATCAAACATTGAAGAAGCTTTATTAATTTTAAGACAAACAGAACTACGAATAAGAAAAAATTCTAAATTATCTCCAAAAAAAATTATTTCTTTTGCATTTATAAATATATGTTTATTGAATAATTGAACCAAATAAAAATATAAAAATTTAATAGGTCATTAATATTATGTATAAAAAATATTTAAATTTAGCAGACAAAGTAATTGAATTTACTAAAAAATTTGGTTCTGTAGATGCCGAAGTTGTTATTACAAATGTCAGTGATACAACAGTAGAAGCAAGAGGAGAAAAAATTGAATTTTCAGAATTTTCTGATAGTACTTCTATTGCTTTAAGAGTAATCGATGATAAAAGATCAGCTGTAGTTTCAACTTCTAGTAAAGATGAAAAAAGCTTAGAACAACTTGTCTTAAAAGCAATTGAAATTGCAAAAGATTCCTTAGAAAATCCTTATGATATTTTAGCTCAAGACTATCAATTTGCTGATAAATCAAAAACTCAAGATCTAGAAATTTACGATAATAAAACAAATGAATTCAGTAATACTTCAGTTTTTGAAGAATTAGCTATTTCTGCAGATAATGCATCACGCCGTAATGCTAAAATATCTAATACTGACGGTAGTAGTGCTGGCGCTTCAACAAGTGAATTTATTCTTTGCACATCAAATGGTTTTAAAAATGATTACAAAAGATCTTTCTTTTATATTTCATCTTCAGCTATTGCCTCATATAACAATAAGATGGAAAGGGAATATGCTTTTGAACAAAGAACATTTTTAGAAGATTTACCTCCTCCTTCAGAAATTGGAAAACTTGCTGCTGATAGAGCCCTCAATATGATAGGTGCAACTAAACCATCTACCGGAAATTATCCTATAATTTTTAATGAAAGAATTTCATCATCGATTATAGGACATATTTTAAGTGCAATAAACGGAGAAACTATTACAAGAGGTTCTAGCTGGTTACTTAACAATTTGAATGAAAATATTATTCCTGAAAATTATAGTTTAATTGAAGATCCTCATATTCTGCGATTATCTGGATCAAGACCTTTTGATGCAGAAGGATTAGCAACAAAAAAAAATAAATTTATAGAAAATGGTATTTTAAAAAATTGGGTTATGGATTTAAAAACTGGGTGTCAATTAGGTTTAAAATCAACTGCAAATGCCTTAAGATCAAATTCATCTATTCCATATCCTGGTGTAGGAAATATTGAACTGACTGGTGGAAATTTAACACTCGAGGATTTATTAAATGAAGCCAATGAAGGCCTAATGGTTTGTTCAATGATTGGTTCATCAATTAATCAAAATAATGGTGATTATTCCAGAGGAGCTTCAGGCTTTTGGTTTAAAGATGGTAAAATATCTCATCCTATTAATGAATGTACTATTGCGGGAAATTTAAATCAAATGATAAAAAATATGACAATTGCCAATGATAGTAGATCATATCTATCTAGGCGAGTTCCCAGTATTTTAATTCATAATATGACAATCGCAGGTAATTAAATAATTTAAATAAGAGATCTTTTTTGCTTATAAAAACTCCCAAATTTTGGTTTAAGAAAAAAAATCAAATTAACCCTCTTTTTTTCATTCTTAAGCCTTTCAGTAAAATCTGGGAAATCACAACACAATTTAGATTAAATAATGGCTTGTGGGAAAAAATGCCCATTCCTGTAATTTGTATAGGTAATATTACTGTTGGTGGTTCAGGAAAAACACCCGTTACAATATCTCTTCAATTATTATTAAAAGATATGGGAATAAAAGCATGTGTTGTTAGTAGAGGATACGGCGGTAAAATAAGCCATCCACATTATGTTTCTAAAGATGATACATTTCATAAAGTGGGGGACGAACCAATTATACTCTCAAAACAAGGATCAGTAATAGTTTCAAAGAGTAAAAAAGATGGAATTATTAAAGCATATAATGATGGTTTTGATATAGTACTTTTAGATGATGGTTATCAAAATTCCAAAATAAATAAAGATCTATCATTAGTTGTAGTAGATTCAGAAATTTTATTTGGAAATGAATTTGTATTTCCATTAGGACCGTTAAGAGAACCAATTAAAAGTGGTTTATCTAGAGCAGACGTAATTGTATTAGTTAGTAATAATTATGTCATGAATACCAACAAAATACAAAAATTAAGTAAAGAAAACCAAATTCCAATTGTTGAAGGTTTTTTTAATGAGAAAAAAATGATAAAAAATGATAAAAATAAAAGAGTATTAGCTTTTTCTGGAATAGCTTTTCCAGAAAAATTCTTTAACACTTTAAGAAATATGGGATACAATGTGCTAAAAACAAAGGTATTTCCTGATCATTATCCATATACTTTTAACGACATAAGAAGACTAAGGAATCATGCTGAAAATTATAATCTCAAACTAATAACAACGGAAAAAGACATAGTGAGGATTCCCAATAAATTTCATAATTTTATTGATAAAATAGAAATTGAATTTAAATTCAAAGATTTGAAACAAATCAGAAATATAATAGAAAAACTCTTTAATTGAAACCAAATTAGTTCAAATTTTTGTCAATTATTTTTTTAAGTTCTTCATAGGACATATTTTCTATTAGTTCACCATTAATAATGAAACTAGGTGTACTAGAAATACCATCTTCAGTAGCATTTTTTTTAAAGATTTTAATCAAATCTTCAGCCATTATACTATTCTCCATACACTGTCTTGATTTTTCATCGGTCAATCCAGATTGTCTTCCAATTGATAGTAATCCTTTAATTATGTCATCGCGATTACCACTTGCCCAATCTTTTTGCTTTTTGTAAATAAGATCTACCATTGGAAAATATTTCTGGCTTCCTTGACATCGAGCTAATAAACCTGCCCAGAGACCGGGGCCATCAAAATATACTTCTCTGTATTCTAATAAAACTTTACCATTATTTATATAATCGGTCTTTATTTTTGGTAAAACTTCATTGTGAAAAGTCGCGCAGTGTGGACAAGTAAATGAAGCATATTCAATTATTATAACTGGTGCTTCTTTATCACCAATGAACATTGATATAATATTATCACCAATTTCGTTGCTACTTTTTTCATTAGAAAAACTGAAAAAAGGATTTGAAAATATGAATAGAAAATAGAGTAATATGGAAATTGATTTGATTGTCATAATAAGTAATTAATTGTTAGAACGATTTGATATATATAGTAAGAATTTTTTTTTAAAAAAGATATAATATGTTTACAACTACATAAAGATTTAAAAGCATAAAAAAATTAGAATTTAAATCTATTTTATTTTTAAACTATTTTTTTAATAAATTTGGATCATGAGTTTTTTTAAATTTAATTTTTTTTACAGCTTTTAAACCAAAAAAAAAGTTTATCCTATGAATAATTTCATCGATTAATAATTGTAGTTCGGGTACCAACATTTCATGTACATCAATGGTTAATTGAGATTCTGTATATTTACTTCTTGTAAATTTTAGATGTGAAGGTTTTGTTATGCAGGATATATCTTCACCAACTATTTGTTTCCAATTATTAAAAATATTACTATAAATAAAACTCTTTTGTTTTAAAATATCAGGTAATATTACATCAAAAAAATCTGAAGCTTTTTGAAAATTTTTATATTGCATTAAAATAAAAAGTTATAACAATTAAATGTAATGAATAAAGTAAATCAAAAAAGTGCTAAGGTAAACCATTCTAAATTAAGTATGTCTTTACTTGAATGGTATGATAAACAAGCAAGAGAATTACCTTGGAGAATTCCACCTGAACTTACAAAAAAAGGTATTAAGAATGATCCTTACAACATCTGGATTTCTGAAATAATGTTACAACAAACTGGTGTTAAAACAGTTCAAATTTATTATTCAAATTTTATTGATAAATGGCCAAATATAAAAAAGCTTAATGAGGCTAATGAAAATGATATTTTAAAAGAGTGGTCTGGGCTTGGCTATTATAGAAGAGCACTCAATTTAAAATCTTGTGCTAAAATCATATGTGAAAATTATAATGGAAAATTTCCAGAGAATGAAAAGGAATTATTAAAGCTCCCTGGTATTGGTAGCTATACTGCTGCAGCAATTATCTCAATAGCTTTTAACAAACCTGCAATTGTAATAGACGGAAATATACAGCGTGTTGTTGCAAGGTTATGTGAAATTAAAGAAGATATTAAAAAGAGTAAATCTAAAATTTATGAAATTTCAGAAAAGATTGTTTCACAAAAAAGACCAGGAGATTTTGCTCAGGCTTTGATGGATTTGGGTTCTATGATATGTAAACCATTAAATCCAATATGTAAATCTTGTCCAGTAATTAAATATTGTTTAGCTTATAAAAATAATACTTATAAATTAATACCATTAAAAACTAAAAAATTGAAAAAAATTATTAGAAAAGGATATCTTTACATAGGTATTACTACTTTAAAAGAGATTATTTTAATAAAAAGACCAAAAAAAGGATTACTTGGTGGTACTATGTGTCCTCCTTCAAGTGATTGGAATCAAAATGAATTTCCAAATCCAAATCCACCTTTCAAAGGTGAGTGGAAGATTTTAGATGAATCTATTATTCATTCATTTACGCATTTTAATCTTGAACTTAAAATAATGATTTCAATTATAAAGACCTATCCAAAAGACGTATATTTGGAACCCTTAAATTCAATTACTCTTAATTCACTTCCAACAGTAATGAAAAAAGGAGTAGAATTAGGGATAGCTAATTTCATAAATGAAAATTAATTGAACTTTTTTATTTAAGAAATCTCAGCTCTTACCTTTTGACGTAAGACATCAATAGGTGCAGTAGATCCATCCACTTTAAAATGCCAATAAGCCCAACCATTACAAGAAGGTAAACCTTCTAGTATAGCTCCGACTTGATGAATTGATCCTTTTGTATCATGAGAAATTAATGTACCATCTGCTCTTATTTTAGCAATATATCTGCCATTAAATGAGTGTAAATCTTCCCCTGGATTTAAAATTCCCCTTTCAATTAGAGATCCAAAAGGTATCCTGGGTAAACTTCTTTTACATTTTGTGATTTCTAATGATAATTCATCGTGTGGAGAAATTTCTTCAATTCTTTTTTTTGCTATTTCGATATATTGCTTATCTTGTTCGATACCAATAAATTTCCTTCCTAATTTTTTTGCAACAGCTCCAGTTGTTCCTGTTCCAAAAAAAGGATCAAGTATAACATCTGATTTATTAGACGAACCAATTAGTATTCTATGTAAAAGTGCCTCAGGTTTTTGTGTAGGATGAGCTTTTTTGCCAGTTTCATTTTTAATTCTCTCTTTTCCATTGCAAATAGGCATGAGCCAATCAGAGCGCATTTGCAAGCCCTCATTTAACTCCTTTAGAGCTTCATAATTAAAAACATATTTTGAGCTATCACATTTTGAAGCCCAAATTAAAGTCTCATGAGCATTAGTTAATCTCTTACCATGAAAATTCGGCATTGGGTTTGATTTTCTCCATATTACATCATTTAATATCCAATATCCTAAATTTTGAAGTATTGAGCCTAATCTATAAATATTATGATAAGTACCTATTACCCATAATGCACCGTTAGGTTTGAGTAATCTTCTAGCTTCGCTAAGCCATTTTTCACAGAACAAATCATAATCTTTAAAATTTAAAAACCGATCCCAATCTTCTTTAACAGCTTGAACCACTGAATTATCTGGTCTATGCAAATTACCGTTCAATTGTAAATTGTATGGAGGATCTGCAAAAATAAGATCAATAGAACAACTGGGTAATTGTTTCATTTTATCAATTGTGTCACCTTGCAAAATTGAATCTAAAGGTAAAGAAATTTTATCACTTTTAAGAGTTATGTTCATTTGATCCCAGAAAATATTTTTTAACAAAATGATTCAAAACGAATCATCTGTCAAATACTTTTTGAAATCAATAGGTTATTTAATTTTCTTAACACAACATATTGTGTATAGGCTTAAATGTACGCCTATGTATGGGAGAAACACCAAGGTTTTTTAAAGCATGTAAATGAGACCTAACTCCATAACCAGCGTTATTTTTTAAATTATACCCAGGATATTTACTATCTAAAATTTCCATATGAGCATCTCTAACCACCTTAGCAACTATAGACGCAGCTGATATCTCGGGAATTAATTTATCTCCTTTAATGATCGGTTGAGATTTAATTTTAATGTTTGGAGGGACTATATTTCCATCAATAAGTAATAAATCTGGAATCTCTTTTAACGAATTTATTGCTCTCTTCATAGATAGAAAAGTGGCTTGTAAGATATTATACTTTTCTATTTCTTCAATAGAAGAAAAACCAACTCCTATTATTGAACTTATTTTTAATTGCTCAAAAATTTCAATTCTTTTTTTAGCACTTAAGATTTTTGAATCTTTTAAATTATTTATATTAAAGTAATTTTTTAATATGACAGCTGCTGATACAACTGGCCCAGCCCATGATCCCCTGCCAGCTTCATCAACACCAGAAATTATTTCATTATTAATGATGATATCTTTCTCTTATAAAAATGTTGGCGGTCCCGACAGGATTCGAACCTGTAACCTGCCCCTTAGGAGGGGGCTGCTCTATCCAGTTGAGCCACGGAACCATATTATATATTCTGAATTTAATTGAACCACAAAAATAAAATTAAACTACTTATAATTCCAAGAGTTAAACCTAATAATATTCCTCCTATTAATGCAGGTAATCTTCTTTTATGTAGTTTTTGAGGCTTAAAATCAAGGGCATTACGAAGAGATTTTTCAATAAGATATGGAGCATGTGGGCCAAATTTTATAATAGCTTTAGCACTTTCTGTAATATCCCTGAATACTGCTTTTGGGCCTAAATTTTCTTTGATATAGGTTTCTACTACTGGTCTTGCAACCTCCCACATATTTAAATTTGGATTTAAACTTCTACCAACACCTTCTACAACAACCATTGTTCTTTGCAACAACAGAAGCTCAGTTCTAACTTGCATCCCAAAACGTTCCGTAACCTCAAATAGATGTCCTAATAATTTTGCAATAGAAATTTTACTTGCTTCCATTCCAAATATAGGCTCCCCCACCGAACGAAGTGCTTGAGAAAATTTATCTATATCTTGATCATAGCTTATATATCCTGCTTCAAAGTGAACTTCTGCTACTTTCCTATATTTTTTGTTAATAAATCCATTCAATATTTGTGCATAAATTCTTCTTGTAAATAGATCTATACGACCCATAATCCCGAAGTCCAAGACTATCAATTCACCCTCAATCCCACATCTTAAATTTCCTTGATGCATATCAGCATGAAAAAATCCATCACGAAGTGCATTATTTAAAAAAGATTGAATAATTAATTCTGAAAATTTTTTTAAGTCTATATTATTAAACTTAAGTAAATCTAAATCTCCTACTGGTATACCTTCGACCCATTCAGTTGTCATTATACGCTTACTACATAATTCCCAAACCACCTTAGGTACTTTGAATTTTTTATCATTTTTAGTATTTGAATGAAATTCTGCTGCTGCTGCACTTTCCATCCTTAAATCTATTTCTGCTCTTACAATACCTTCAAAGTACTTTATTACCTCCAATGGTTTTAGTCTACGTGAAGCTGGAGACAATAATTCTATAAATCTTGCAATAAAATAAAAAGCATCAATATCTCTCAAAAAAGCCTTCTCAATTCCTGGTCTCAAAACTTTCACTGCTACTAACTGTTTAGTTGATTTTAAAGTTGCTTTATGCACTTGTGCCAAAGATGCTGCTGCAACTGGTTTTTCAAAATCCAAAAAAATTTCATTTATATTAATATTCAAATCATTTTCAATTGATTTTATAGAATCTTTTTGATCAAATGCTGGAAGGTCATCTTGAAGAATTCTTAATTCAGAAGCTAGTTCATCTCCCACAACGTCAGGTCTTGTAGATAACAATTGACCAAATTTTATATAAGCAGGTCCTAGTGCAATCAGTGCTCTCAAAACTGGGGAATATTTTTTTTCACCTTTCAAACCAAAAAATTGAATTGGCCAGACCAAAAAACGTATAGGAATTCTTATTAATTTAGGAGCTTCTAAAGCATCCAATGCGACTGCCATTGCTCCTGATCGCTCAAAAGTTGCTCCAGTTTGGATAAGTCGCCAAATATTGTGAGGACCTCTCATTTAAATTTTCCATGCAGAATGCAATGCAGCAATTCCAAAGGTAAGATCTCTGTATTTAACTTTTTTAAATCCTTCATTAATAATCATTTCAGAAAATGTGTCTTGATCAGGGAATTTTCTTATACTTTCAACTAAATATTGGTAACTTTCTCTATCATTCGCTATCAATTCACCTAACTTGGGTATTATATTAAAAGAGTATTTATCATAAAACCAGGAAATTAAATCATTATTTACGGATGAAAATTCTAGTATCATTATTCTTCCACCTGGTTTTAAAACCCTATATGCTTCAGATAAAGTCTTAGAAAGACTAGTTACATTTCTTATTCCAAAGGAAATTGTGTAAACATCAAATGAATTATTATTAAATGGCATGAACATAGCATCCCCACAGACCCAATTTATTTTTGAATCTTTAGGGATATCTATTAATTTTTTTTGACCCTCCACCATCATAGATTCTGTAAGGTCTACAATAGTTGCATTAACATTTTTTTTTGCTCTTTTTATAAAATCTAGCGCTATATCTCCTGTTCCACCAGCAACATCTACTAGATTTTGTCCACTTCTAGGTGCTAACCAATCTAACATAAAATCTTTCCATACTCTATGTATGCCCAAACTCATAAAATCGTTCATTAAATCATAATTAGAAGAAACATTTTCAAAGATATTTTTTACTAAATTAGATTTATCTTTAGTTCTTACTTGCGAAAAACCAAAATCTGTATATTTATTTCCCAAATGTAATTCTCATATAATTAAAAATTTTGGATTATATTTTTTTTCTATCAAAGTAAATAACTTTATCTAATTAACTAAAACTTTAAAAATAAAATTTCAGTATTTCCATAAACCCTTTTATCAATTAAATGAAACTTTGATTTAAAAATTTCATTTTTTCCTTTTTCCAAGATTATCAGTGTATTTTCATCAATCCAACCAAATTTTAATAATTTTTGTATTGATTCCTCGGCAATTTGATTTTGATATGGAGGATCTAAAAAAATTAGATCAGCTTTTCCATGTTCACATGTACCTATTTCTAATATATTTTTTAGTATAAATTGTGTTTCTTTCTCACAAGAAAGACTGCGAACATTATCTAAAGTTATTTGCCTTGAAATTACGGATTTGTCTATAAAGTGACAAAAAGATGCTCCTCTAGATATTGATTCAATACCCATTGCACCAGTTCCACAAAAAACATCTAATACTCTAGCCCCAGAAATTGAATTTCCAATACCCAAATTCTCTAAAATATTAAATATATTTTCTTTAACTCTATCTGTAGTAGGACGGATAACGTGATTGTGAGATACTTTGAAAAGCCCATTAATTTTTCTACTTTTCCATTTTCCTCCAACAACTCTCATTTAACTTTTCTTAGTAGTTTTTTTAAATTAATTTTTGTGGAAATAATGTCTGAAGGGCTTGGATTTATTTTCATCTCTAAAAATTTTTTTCCAATCATGTAACTCTTTGAATCATTGAAAGCATCAACTGATACTAATCTATCTTTTTTATAATACCAAAATGAATTCTTATCATTTTCCATTCTATGGAAAACACTAGTAAAGCCAGTATTTAAACCAGCAATTTGTAGTTTAGTATCGAATTGATCAGACCAAAACCATGGAGTAGGTTGATATTTTAATTTGTTACCCATAACATTTTCAGCAGCAATCTCAGATTGCTCTATAGCGTTTCCAACAGACTCTAATCTTATAAGATTACCTTTATAAGGAAAACTTGCACAATCACCAGCAGCATAAATTGTTGGATCATTTGTCCTGCAATTTACATTAACAACAATTCCATTATCAATAGATAATCCGGCGTTAACTGCAATTTTAGTATTAGGTTCAACACCAATTCCAGCAATCAATAGATCAGCATAAATTTCTTCATTATTATTGGTCAAAACACCAAAAAATTCTTTTTCATCGTAAAGAAATTTTTTAACAAATGTTTTTTCTTTTATAATTACTCCATTAGAGATATGTATATTTTTTAGATAGTTTGCCACTATTTCTGAAGATGTTCTTTTCAAAATTCTTTCTTGAGATTCAATTATGGTAACATCAATTCCAAGTTTTCTAGCAACAGATGCTACCTCAAGACCAATAAATCCACCGCCTAAAATTAATAATTTTTTTTTATTAAGAAACTGATGAGATATCAAATTTATATCTCCTATGTTTCTTAAATAGAATATATTTGGTATACCATTAGTTAACTCCTTTGAAAGCAACCGTGGTTCTGAACCTAAACCAAGAAAAAGTTTTGTATATTTTAATGATTGTCCATTATCCAAGAGTATTTGGCTTTTTTTTCTATCAATTTCTTTTGCTTTTTTCCCTTTTATAACTTCTATATTATTTTGATCATAAAAACTTTGCTGCCTAAGAAATAGGCGTTCCTTTTCAAGATCACCAACTAGAAATTTTTTTGATAGCGGGGGCCTTTGATAGGGTAAATCGTTTTCAGCACAAATAAGACTAATTGATTTTTTATAACCAAGTGACCTTAATTTGCTTACAAAGGAAAAGCTAGCTTGACCACCACCAATTGCAATTATATCGGGCATATATTACTTTATCTAAAAATTGAACAATATGAAAATATTAATATATAAATCCAAAAAAATATCAACCAATGGAATAAAAATATGAAAATTCAAGTTGGCGATACGTTTCCTGAGAGCAGTTTATATCTATATAATGAAGGAAATATGAAAAGAACTATTACGAACCTGATATTTGCTAATAAAAAAATAGTCCTTTTTGGAATGCCGGGAGCTTTCACACCCACTTGTTCAAACTATCATATACCAAGTATCAAAGATAAAATTGATAATTTTAAAATTAAAGGTATAAATGAAGTTTTTTGTTTGGTTGTAAATGATATACATGTCACCAAAGTATGGGCAGAACAAACTGGTGCTATTGAAAGTGGCTTAAAGTTTATAACAGATCCTGATGGTAAGTTGGTAAGAAAACTAAAATTGTCTTTTAGCAGCCCTGAGATTGGTTTTATTAATAGGTCAAAAAGATTTTGTATAATTTTAAATAATCTAATTATACAAAATCTTTTGATTGAAGAAGAAAGAGGTGTTTGTGACGTTACATCAGGAAAAAATATTTTAAGGCAAATTGAAGAATAGCTTTCAATTATTTAGTAAAAAAAGATCCATTTGTTCAGATAATTTTTTATCCAAATCACTAAGAGAGTTTAAATCATGTGTTTTGAGAGTTACTTCTACAGTTTTATAGACATTAAACCACTCAGGATGATGGTTTATCTTTTCAGCAAATAAAGCTACTTTTGTCATCCAAGAAAATGCATCTATGAAATTTTTAAATTCAAATTTTTTATAAATAGAATCATTTTCTTCGTCATATTCCCAACCACTTTTAGTTTGTTCTTTAATAAATTTTTTCTTATCTTCATTATTTAATTTGTAAGCCAAAATTTTTTCTCCTATGATTTTTTAAAAGGACTTGTTTCCATTAAGATATTATATTCCTTATCAATGACTTTTTCTTCTTTATCTAAATAATCAGAAATTGCATTTCTAAAAGATGTATTTGAAAACCAATGTAAAGAATATACAAAACTAGGTAAGTAACCCCTACTTATTTTATGTTCACCTTGTGCACCAGCCTCTACTTTATTGATATGGTTTTTAAGAGCATATTCTATTGCTTGATAATAACAAAGTTCATAATGCAAACATGAATGATATTTTGAACAACCCCAATACCTTCCAAACAAAGTATCACCACCTATGAAATTCAGTGCTCCTGCAATTGGTTTATTATTTTCTATTGCTAAAATTAATAATATATTATCTGACATAGTTTTATTAATTATCCTAAAAAAATCTCTTGTTAAATATGGATAACCCCATTTTCTATTCCCTGTATCTTGATAAAAATCCCAAAAACTATCCCAATGTTCATCTTCTAATTCTGATCCAGTGAAACAAAAAATACCTCCTTTATCTCTAAATAAACTATAAGCCATCTTTCGTTCTTTTTTGATCGCTTTACGCTTTCTACTTACTAGAGAATTTAAAAAATCTTCAAAATTACCAAATCCTTTATTTACCCAGTGATATTGAAGAGTTTTTCTTTTTTTGAAATTATTTTCAGAAACTTCTTTTGCTTCTGAAGGAGTACAAAATGTAATATGTGCAGATGAAACATTATTATTAATAGCTAAACTGATAATTCCTTTTTCAAGAGCATCCCTTCCCTCCTTTTCAAAACCTTTTTTTATTAGAAACCTTCTACCTGAAGCAGGGGTAAAAGGAACTGCAGATTGTAATTTGGGATAATAATTACCACCAAAATTATGATACGCTTGTGCCCAATTATGATCAAAAATATACTCACCTTGTGAATGGCCTTTTAAATATAAGGGCATAACTGCAATTACTTGATTTTCTATTTTAGCAACTAAATGACAGCTATGCCAACCGGTACCTTTACCAACTGATCCACTATTTTCTAATGCTGAAATAAAATTATATGTTGTAAAAGGATCTATTGGTTTCTTTCCTTCTAAAACTTCTGGACAAGCACATAAATCCCATTGTTTTTTTTCAATAAGTTTTATTTTTTGTATAAAATCGATCTTAACATTTTTCTTATACAATTAAGATTTTCCTTTTTTTAAGTTGGCCTAAAGCCTTCAAAAGTAATATTATCACATAAGTTTTTTATTCTTCTTGCATCAAAACTAGAATTTATAGTCCAAGATATTACATCTCTTTTTTTTCTTTTATTTAAATTATAAAACTCTTTGGTTAATTGATTGTATTTAATGGAAACGAAACCAATTCCATTTCTTTGCATTTGATATTCAGTAATTCTACTTTCAATTTTTGAACTAAAAATTTTTTTATTATGATCATATTTTTCTAAAACCAATCCCCTTATTATATTTGGTAATTTTTTTGAAAAATGAACTACTAACTTAAGGTCAAAAGACATTAATGCTAATGGTCCTGAATATTTTTTTAAAATAAAATATAGTCCTTTTTTTATATGATTATGATCTTGATTTTTTTTGAATTTTTTAAATTCAATTAAAATAGGAGTACTTCCATTAACAATTGAAAGTATTTCTTCTAAGGTTGGTAAATTTTCATGATTTATTAATTTTAGATGTTTTAATTCATTGTAATTTATATTTGATAAATAATTATCAACACCACACAATCTTTTCAAATAATTATCATGAATAACTATTGGTACATAATCCTTAGTGAACCTAACATCAATTTCGATACCTAAACCATTTTGAACCGCATAAAGTATGGATTCTCTAGAATTTTCAGGTCCAAATCCTTTTTTAAAACTTCCATTGCAATCATGAAAACCCCTATGTGCTATTGGTTTATTAATAAAACTTTTTGGAAGTTTATTCAAAATGTTAAACATTTTCAGTTTAATTCAAATAAACCTTCTACTTCTACTGCTACACCTAATGGTAAAGTTGCTCCTAAAGCGATTCTCATATGTTTTCCACTCTCTCCAAAAACATTTACCATAAGATCAGAAGCACCATTTACAACTTTAGGATGATCTTGAAAATCACTTGTTGAATTCACAAAACCAGCTATCCTAATTACGCGTTTAAATTTCTTGAAATCACTATCTATTGCTTTATTCAAATGAGCTATTAAAGAAAGTCCGCAATTTTGAGCTGCTCTATATCCATCGTCTATACTCATATTTTCTCCAACTAATCCTTGAATTAATCCATTTTTATCACTAGAAATTTGTCCAGAAATAAAAAGTAAGTTATTTGAAATTACATACGGTAAATAATTAGCTGCTGGAGCTGGAGCATCTGGAAGTGTTAATGATAAAATTTTTAACTTTTCTTGAATATTAACCATTTTAATTTTCACTGTTTTATTTTTATTTTACTTTATTTTAATTATAATATCTAATTAGTATATACATTTTTATATTAATTTAAAAAGAACTATATCAAGTTGCAATTTTTTTAGTAACTAGAGGAACCATTGAAAATAAACAAAAAAAAACCAAGTGAACTACTAACTAGGAGATCTTTTTCTTTTCTTTATATTTTGTTTTTTGCTAGTTTATTCTTTATAAACATTGATTTTGCAAATTCTAAATCTTCTAGAATAACAAAAGCTGAAATTCTATCAAAAAAAATATTTAATGACCTTTTCTCCATTATTAATCAAAACTCAAGTGATAAAAATAAGAAAAATTCTCTTCTTAAATTATTTGATAGACATGCTGATGTTCCTATAATAGCTAGAGCAGTTTTAGGATCACCATGGAGGAAACTAAATCAAAATGAGCGTAATAGTTTTATAAATGCGTTTAGACAGTATCTGGCAAAGAAGTATACTGCTCAATTTTCTGAATTTGTAGGGGCAGAAATGCTTATTGAAAAAAGTAGAGATTCTGGTGGTAAAGCAGGAATTATGGTGGAAACTAGGTTATTAATGCCTGGTAGTGCTCCTATTAAAGTTGGGTGGCAAGTTTCAGATGCAAGTGGAGTTTTTAAAATGATAGATTTGAAAATTGAGGGCATATCTCTTCTAACAACAGAAAGAGGTGAAATAAGGAATCAATACTCAAAAGAAGGTAATTCAATAAATAAACTAATTAATTCTTTGTTAAATTATTAATTACCAAAAAGAGTATCTATCAAAGCCTTTATTATTGATCTACCGTTTTGATTTTCTTTATTAATTTTATTAGTATCTTTTTTAACACCAGCATATTGTTCAAATTCCTCAGGTGTTAAGTATGGAAGAGCAGATGGTGTGTTATGAGTTATTAATTCCTTAATAATATTTGACCACAATTCAGCTGGTAACCCACCACCAGTTACACCTTGTAAGGGTGTATTATCATCATAACCCATCCATATGCCACAAACATATTCTGAGTTAAATCCAATAAACCATGCATCTTTCATTAACTGGCTTGTTCCTGTTTTACCTGCTAATTCCCAGCCTGGAATTTTTGCTCTAGCTCCTGTTCCATTTTCAACAACATTAATTAACATATATAATAATGCTGCAGAGGCATTTTGATCAATAACTTGCATTCCTTCTGATCTGTCAGCACTCATTAAAACCCCTTTTTCACCTCTAATTTTCAAATCAAACCAACCTATTGGATTTACTTTCTTACCACTTGACAAAAATCCTGAATATGATGACGTTAGTTCTAATAAAGTAACTTCAGAAGAACCTAATGCTACAGCTAAACCTTTACCTATTGCAGAACGAATACCAAAGTCTTTTGCAATAGACCGAATTTTTTCGATTCCAATTTCATTTGCTAATTGTACAGCCACTGTATTTATAGAACCACTTAGTGCCTGATTTAGTGTTACTGGACCCAAATATTCTCCTGTGTAGTTTCTTGGTTTATAAATTTTTGAACCTGCTATTTGAATTGCTGTTGGTTCATCAAAAAAAATAGTATTTGGACTGTAACCTTGATCTAAAGCTGCTGCATATATGAATGGTTTGAATGCTGATCCAGGCTGCCTTAAAGCTTGTACGGCTCTATTAAATTTTTGCCTCCCATTCTTAAAATCTCTTCCTCCTATCATTGCTCTTACTAAACCATCTTTTGTCATAACAACAATAGCTAACTCAGCTTTAGAATCATCTTTGATATATTTATTAAAAATTTCATCAGTAGAACTTTCAATAATTTGCTGAATAAGGGGATCAAATGTGGTATTTATTATTATATCTTCTGATGTTGCTGTAGATAACTCCCTAGGAGTCGAACTCATAATCCAATTAGCAAAATGACTACCGACTAGTTCATTCGCTTTATTTGAAAGTTTAGCAGGATTTTTTTCAGCAACTTTTTTATCTTTATTAGTTATATATCCTTCCTTAACCATAAGACTAAGAACTGTTGATGCTCTTTCTGTTGCCATTTTTAAATTTCTTGTTGGCGCAAATCTGGATGGAGCTTTTAAAAGACCAGCAAGCATTGCTGATTCTGCCAAATTAACAACTCTTGCAGATTTATTGAAATACCTTTGGGAAGCTGCTTCAAATCCATAAGATCCTGCTCCTAAGTATACTCTATTCAAATAAACTGACAAAATTTCATCTTTCGAATACTTAATTTCCATAGCTATAGAAAATGGGATTTCCATTAATTTTCTAGCTAAAGTTGCTTTACGACATTCTTGTTCAACTTTATTTTGTGACTGTAACAAACATAATAATTTAGCTACTTGTTGTGTTATAGTTGAACCTCCATGACCTTGTAGAGGTCCTCTGCCTTCTTTTAAATTAATAACTATGGCTCCAAGAATTCCTCTAATAGAAATTCCTAAATGTTTATAAAAACCTTTATCTTCAACTGAAATAATTGCTTTTTTTAAGGTTGGACTAACTGTTTCAGATCTTAATGAACCTACAAATTGTTTTCCTCTCCATGCAAAAATATCACCATTTTTATCTAATAAAGTTACAGATCCTCGATCTCTAGCATCTAAAAGATTTTCCATAGATGGTATTTGATAATAAAAATACCCCACTAAAGTTATAAAAATTATTAGTATAAGAAAAAAAATTCTTAAAACTAACCAAACGATTAATTTTTGAAAGAAAATAAATATATTTCTAAAGATGTTAATCATAATTTTTTGTCAGGTAAATAATTTTTTTTTCTTGAACTTATGCATAAAGCAATCCACATCAATTTAAAATCCCAATTTTGATTTGATTAAAAGTTAACCAACTAAAAATTTTTGTATAATTATTAAACAATTTTAATTTATTTATTTTAATAATTTTTAATTTAACTTTGATTCAATTTTTTTAGAGATAACTGTTTAATAGATTTTAAAATTAAGGAGATCTTATGAAACTTATTATTGCAGTTATTAAACCATTCAAGCTTGAAGAAGTTAGAGAAAAGCTAACCGAAATTGGTGTTCAAGGTTTAATGGTTTCAGAAATCAAAGGGTATGGCAGACAAGCCGGTCATACAGAAATGTATAGGGGAGCTGAGTATGTAGTTAACTACATTCCTAAAATTCGACTTGAATTAGTTGTCCCTGATGACAATGTCTCAAAAGCTACTGATATAATTTCAGAAACAGCAAAAACTGGTAAAATAGGGGACGGGAAAATTTTTGTACTGAGTGTAGAAGAAGCTATACGAATTAGAACCGGTGAAACCGGTGAAAATGCAATTTAATCAATTACTAAAGAATAGAGGTTTAAATGTTAAGTTTATTTAAAATTTTAATTAGTGCATTTATCTGCATACTATCTACAACAATTTTATATGCGGAAGAAGCTAATTCTGATTTAGTTTCTGCACATGGTGTATTCGTACTAAACACATTATTATTTTTAATCGGTGGTTTTTTAGTAATGTGGATGGCAGCTGGGTTTGCTATGCTAGAAGCAGGACTAGTTAGATCAAAAAACGTAACAACACAACTAACAAAAAATATTGCTCTGTTTTCAATAGCAGCAATAGCATATTTTTTAGTTGGCTATAATCTTATGTATCCAGGAGATTTAAAAGAAGGAAGCTGGTTGATATCAGGGTATTTAGGTCCAATTTTTTCACTGACTAGTCTCGAACCTGTTGGTGCAGCAGTTGAGCAAATTGGGGACATTAGTTATGCCTCTGTGGGTTCAGATTTCTTTTTTCAACTTATGTTTTGCGCAACAACTGCTTCAATTGTTTCTGGAACTATAGCTGAAAGAATGAAATTATGGCCTTTTTTGATTTTTACAGTTTTATTAACTGCATTTTTATACCCAATTGAGGCCTCGTGGCAGTGGGGCGGCGGCTGGCTCAATGAATTAGGCTTTTCTGATTTTGCAGGTTCTACTTTAGTACATGCTGCAGGCGCTTCAGCAGCACTTGCAGGGGCTATAGTACTAGGTCCAAGAATTGGTAAATATAAAGATGATGGGAGTGTTACTCCAATGCCTGGTTCAAATATGCCCTTAGCAACTTTAGGTACATTTATTTTATGGTTAGGTTGGTTTGGATTTAACGGAGGATCTCAACTTGCTTTAGGTACTATTGGAGATGCAGCTGATGTTTCAAGGATATTTACAAATACAAATACTGCAGCTGCTGGTGGTGCTCTTGCAGCACTAATTCTTACCCAAGTAATGTATAAGAAAATAGATCTTACAATGGTTTTAAACGGTGCTCTTGCAGGATTGGTATCTATAACAGCTGAACCTCTTGCACCATCTATTGGTGGTGCTACAATTATTGGAGCAATTGGCGGGATAATAGTAGTATTTGCTGTACCTATGCTGGATAAACTTAAAATAGACGATGTTGTCGGTGCTATTTCAGTCCATGGTATTGCAGGTATATGGGGTACCATTGCAGTTATATTTTCTGGCGGAAGTGTTAGTGCCCAAATAATTGGAACAGTTTCTATTTGTTTATTCATATTCATTTTATCATTAGTGATATGGTATATTTTAGATGCTTTAATGGGTATTAGAGTTAGCGAAGAGGATGAATTAACTGGTTTGGATACTACCGAGTTAGGGATGGATGCTTATCCAGATTTTTCTAAAAGTTAATAACACTCTACTTTAATAAAGATAAAAGGGGTTAATTTTTAAAATTAATCCCTTTTTTATATGATATAATGATTTAAACTTTTAGAAAAGATTTATTTAGATCACTTCATAATTTTAGTTTTTTATTAAATTTATAAAAAAAATTGCATTAAATTCAAATCAATCATTGAATTTACCTACTAAAACATTGTACTTAATAAGAAGACAAATAACAGTCTAATATAAAGAGTTTAAAAAGGGTGGAAAATATGACAAATAAACCAATGACAAAAAGTCAACTCGTAGCCAACTTAGCTGAATCTGTTGGTTCAGATAAAGCTTCTGCAAACAGAATGATAGATGCACTTTCTGCAATTATTAGTAAGGAAGTAGCAGCTGGAGGAGCTGTAACTTTGCCAGGAATAGGAAAATTTTCATGCAGAGCCCGCCCAGAAAGAATGGTTAGAAACCCGGCTACTGGAGAACAAATGAAAAAACCAGCTGATAGAGTTGTTAAAGTTTCTATCGCTAAAGCCTTAAAGGATGTTATTAATCCTTAATTTTATGACTACCAAAACCACTTGAAGAAAGTGGTTTTGGTTTAATTTCCTTAAAATTATGAATTTAAAATCTCTAGTTATGGGATTAATCTTCGTTTTTATGTGGTCTAGTGCTTTTACTTCTGCAAAAATACTGGTTAGCAGTTCTCCCCCTCTATTAATTCTAGGATTAAGGTTTTTATTAACTGGAGCTATTGGTCTTTCAATCAATAGTATTTTTTTTAAAAAAATTAATTTAAATCGTAATGAATGGAAATTCGTTTTATTATTTGGTATTTGTCAAAATACTTTATATTTAGGACTAAATTTTTTAGCAATGAATGAAATTGATGCTTATCTTGCAGTAATTGTGGCAAGTCTACTACCTATATTTGTTGCAATAATTTCATTTTTTATAAAAAAAGATAAAATACATTTTTTGATTATAATTGGAATTATTGTTGGATTTTTTGGTTGCTGGATAATTTTAGCCCCAAAAATTACTTTAAATTTAAATTTATATGGATTATTATTATGTTTAATTGCAGTAATTGCATTATCAATAGCTACTTTCATAATAAAAGATGGTTTTTCAACAAAAGAACAAATCTTACCATTTGTTTCCATTCAGATGATTGTAGGTGGAATTCCATTAATTTTACTATCATTTATATTTGAAGATTGGATTATAAATTTTTCAAATATTTTTATAATATCTTTTATATATACTTGTTTTTTTCCAGGCTTAATTGCAACAATAATTTGGTTTAATTTGGTCAAAAATATTGGTGTAATGATGGCATCTTCTTTTCATTTTCTAACACCACCAACAGGGGTAGTCATAGCTTATATTGTTCTAAATGAAGAAATAAATAATAATGATATTTTAGGTATTATATTTATTACAATTGCTTTAATAATTATTCATCAATCTACAAATAAAAAACACTATTAAAAATCAAGATTTGAAACATTTAATGCTTGCTCTTGAATAAACAACCTTCTTGGTTCCACATCATCACCCATTAAATCTGAAAAAGTAGTTCCTTCTTCTGCGGATTGTTCTATTTTCACTTGTAACAATGTTCTGGAATCTGGGTCTAAAGTAGTTTCCCAAAGCTGATCTGCATTCATTTCACCTAATCCTTTATATCTTTGAAGAGATAGTCCTTTTTCCCCTTGTTTCAAAATTAGGTTCAAAAATTCAGAAGGCGAATGTAATTTAAAGATTTTATCTTTTTTGGTAAAAACAACTTCTTTGTCAAAAATTTCAAGCATATCATTACTCAGGCTATCAAGTAAGGCAGCCTCTTTTTTTTGCAAAAGATCATTTTCAATTAAATAAATATTTTTTACCCCTCTAAGTGTTCTATATATTTCCAAATCTTTTTCTTTTGTATATTTACATATCCAGCCCTTTTCATGCTCAGAAGATATATAATCAAGCCTTTTGGATATGCTATTTTCAGCTTTAATAGCATCATCTTCTAAAAAGTTTTTTGATAAAGCACCAGCCATAGCAACTTGTTCAAAAATAAAACTTGGTATGTTAGAAGGAAAATTTTCTAAGATTTTCTTTATTTTTTTTGTTAAATTGACTACCCTCTGCAAATCTGATCCGGCTACTATTGTTCCATTATTAATATTTAAAGAAGAGTCCTCAATACCCATATCTATAAGATAATTTTGAAGAGCCAAATCATCTTTTAAATAAACTTCTGATTTACCCTTATTCACCTTATATAAGGGTGGTTGTGCAATATATAAATATCCAGCTTTTACTAAATCCTGCATTCTACGATAAAAAAAAGTTAAGAGAAGCGTTCTAATATGAGCTCCGTCTACATCTGCATCAGTCATTATAATAATCTTATGATACCTAAGTTTTTCAATATTAAAATCGTCTGCTATACCAGTACCTAATGCTGTTATTAAAGTACCAATTTCTTGGCTAGAAAGCATACGGTCAGTTCTTGCCTTTTCTACATTAAGAATTTTTCCTCTTAATGGTAATACTGCCTGATTGACTCTAGTTCTTCCTTGCTTAGCACTACCACCTGCACTATCACCCTCTACAATAAAAAGTTCTGATTTTGTTGGATCTTTTTCCTGACAATCTGCAAGTTTACCTGGTAAGTTAGCAACATCCAAGGCACTCTTTCTACGTGTTAACTCCCTAGCTTTTCTAGCAGCTTCTCTTGCTAAAGCAGATTCAACTATTTTTGATATAACAATTTTTGCTTCTGCAGGATTTTCTTCAAACCATTCTGAAATTTTTTCACTTAAAAAACTTTCAACTGCTGGTCTAACTTCGGAAGAAACTAATTTATCTTTGGTTTGAGAAGAAAATTTGGGATCAGGAACTTTTATTGATAATACGCAAGTAAAGCCTTCTCTAGAATCATCTCCAGATAAGGATATTTTTTCTTTTTTACTTGTAAGTTTTTGAGTAAAGTAAGAATTAATTGTTCGTGTTAAAGCACCTCTCAGCCCAGCAAGATGAGTGCCACCATCTCTTTGAGGAATATTGTTGGTAAATGGAAAAACATTTTCATTATATCCATCATTCCACCAAAGTGCTGCATCTATCTGAATGTTATCCCTTTGACCTGATATAAAAATGGGTTTACTAATTAAAGGTGTTCTGGATTTATCTATAAATTTTACAAATTCACTTACTCCGCCTTCATAAAGCATATTTAATTTTTTGAGTTGATTATTTCTATTATCGATAAGCTTAATACTTAATCCAGCATTTAAAAAAGCTAGTTCACGCAGTCTTGACTCTAATGTTTTAAAATTAAAGTTAATATTTGTAAAAATATCCGTAGAAGGTTGAAAAGTTACTTCAGTTCCTGTAGTTGAATTTGATGTACCAACTATTTCTAGTTTATTAGTGGTATTTCCATTATTAAAAATTGCACAATGCTCTTTACCATCTCTCCAAATAGTTAATTTTAAGTATTCTGAGAGTGCATTAACTACAGAAACGCCCACTCCATGGAGACCACCAGAAACCTTATAGGAGTTTTGATCAAATTTACCTCCAGCATGTAATTGAGTCATTATTACTTCAGCTGCAGATATACCTTCTTCAGGATGAATATCAGTGGGTATTCCTCTACCATTATCCTTAACCGTTACTATTGATTCATCAAATAATGATACACTTATCTCGGAACAATGTCCCGCTAATGCTTCATCTACGCAATTATCAACTACTTCATAAACCATGTGATGGAGTCCAGAACCGTCGTCTGTATCACCAATATACATACCAGGACGTTTTTTTACAGCCTCTAACCCCTTAAGGACTTTTATAGAGTCTGCATCATAATTATTATTTTTCTGCTCGTTTATCAAATTTCTACCTCTTTATCACACTACTAAATTTATTTTGATATGTCACGTATTTGAAAAATATAATTAATTAAATTTTTAACTCAAAAAAACTTTGCTTTTACCATTATTCCAATCTAGCGAATATGATGAACAGTCAACTGGTAAATTATCTAAATTTTTTCTATCTGTGCCAGTAGCAAATATTTGTGCATTTATGCTGATTAATTGATCTAAAAAAATTGATAAATTTTCTTTATCTAAGTGTGCTACTATTTCATCTAAAAGAATAATAGGTGGTTTACCAAATTTTTTTGAAATAGCCAAAGAACTTAAGATAAATAGTGAAAGTAAAAGTGATTTTTGCTCACCAGTTGAACAATTTTTGGCTTGAATGTTTTTGATGCTGTGATTTACAAGAAAATCTGTCTTATGAGGACCAATTAAAGTCCTTTTTGCGTTAAAATCGGCTTTTCTTGATTTTTGTAGTTCTTCATACAAATAATCACCATTTTTTATAGGATAAGTATCAAATTCTATTTTTAAAATAGGAAAATATCCCTTGTTTTTCATACTAATTTGCATTTCTGCAAGTATATCAATTACTTCTCTTCTATGCTTATCTATTAAATATCCAATTTCTGCTATTTGTTTTTCTACTGCCAAAAACCATGCAATATCTTTTACATTTTCTTTAAAAAGCAAATTTCTTTTTTTTAAGGCTTGATCATAAAGTATACAGTTTTTTGCATGGTCTGGAAAAAAATTCATAACCAATCTATCTATAAAGCGTCTTCTTTCACTAGATCCTCCAATCCATAAACGATCCATTAATGGTGTTATCCATATAATTTTTAATATTTCAGTTAAATAAATTAGTGGTTTTTTTTTCCCATCAACCATTAAAACTTTTTTACCTTTATTATCTAAACCTATTTCTATTTCCATTAAAACATTTGAAATCTTAAATAGAGAAGATAATTTCCATAATGCTTCGCTCTTACTAAGGGTAAGATCATTAATGCTTGCCCCTCGTAAACCACGACCTGGTGAAAACAATGAAATTGCTTCTAAAATGTTTGTTTTTCCAGCCCCATTTGGACCAGAAAAATAAATAAATTGTGAACTAAAGTCTAAATCTATACTTTTATGAGAACGAAAATTTCTCAATTTCAACTGTTTTAAATTTAGAATATCCACAAATTTTATAAACTTTTAGACTCTCATTGGCATTACAACATAAATTGCGCCTTCATCATCTATATCCCTCATTAACGCAGGATCACCAGATGATTTGAAGCTGAACTCTACATTTTTTCCATCTACTTGTGAGGTCAACTCCTGTAAATATCTTGCATTAAAACCTATTTCCAGATCTTCATAATGATAATCAACAAGCATCTCATCTTCTGCTTTTCCATTTTCAGGAGAATTCACCGAAAGATGTAATCTTCCAGAGCTTAAGGTAAGTTTTACTGCTCTAGATCTTTCTGAACTGACTGTAGAAACTCTATCTACAGCTTCAGAAAATTCAGCTGCGTTTACCTGTAATTTTTTATCATTATCTGAAGGAATTACCCTCTTATAATCTGGAAAAGTACCATCAACTATTTTAGAGGTTAATGTTAAAGAATTATTAGAAAATCTTATCTTATTATCTGAAATAGATATAGAAATATTATCATTTTCATTTTCTAGAACCATTCTTAACTCTGAAACAGTTTTCTTAGGTACAATTATACCAGAAAAGTTATCATTTAATCCGGGGTTTTCTATATCGATTTGAGCTAACCTATGACCATCAGTAGCAACAGCCCTTAAAATATTTTTTTCGTTTTCTGTGCATGGGTGAAGATAAACACCATTTAAATAATATCTAGTTTCTTCAGAAGACATTGCAAATTTGGACTTATCAAAAAGCCTCTTGATTACACTTGCTTTTAAAGAAAATTCAAAATCATATTCCTCTGAAGCCATTACTGGGAAATCTTCTTTAGGTAATGTTGAAAGAAAAAATTTTGATCTTGAAGCAGTAATTTCTAATTGACTTGAACCAAAATCATTTAAAAATTCCACTCTTGACCCATCTGGTAACTTTCTAACAATCTCATAAAGTGTGTTAGCCCCAACAGTAAGAGAACCTGGTGTTTCTATTACTGCTGCTACTTTATCTAAAACTTCAATATCTAAATCTGTAGTTCTTAGGTATAAACAAGAATCCTTAGCTTCAATAAGAACGTTAGATAAAATAGGTATAGTAGTTCTTCTTTCAACTATAGACTGCACTCTAGCCATAGCTTTTAAAAGTTCTGTATGCTCAATGCTAGCTTTCATTTAAGTTTTCCAAATATATATATAATAAAACAAAACATATTAATTATTCAATTAATTTTTATATCATGCCTCTAACATCCTTCTCAGGATCTCTACTTCCTCTGCTATTTGTAAATCTTTGTTTCTTAATTCCTCTATCTTTTTAACCGCATGTATTACAGTAGTATGATCTCTTCCTCCAAATCTTCTTCCAATTTCAGGTAAAGATTTAGAAGTTAAATTTTTTGCTAAAAACATTGCTAATTGTCTAGGTCTCGAAATCACTCTTGATCTCCTAGCAGAAATCATATCACTCATTCTCAAGTTATAATGGTCTGCAACTTTTCTTATAATCTCTTCTATGGTAACTTTTCTTTCAGATATTCTTAAAATATCAGCTAAACATTCTTGAGCCATATCAATATTAATTGTCCTACCTACTAAAGATGCATAGGCAAATAATCTAGTCAAAGATCCTTCCAAAACCCTCACATTAGAAGATATTCTATGCGCCAAAAATTCTAAAATACCATTATTTATAGTTATTCCGGGATGGAGTTTACTTTGAATTTCAACTTTGGATTGAAGAATTCCAAGTCTTAGCTCATAGTCAGTTGGATGCAGATCTACAACTAGTCCCCATGCAAGTCTTGATTTTATTCTTTCTTCAAGTCCATCAATTTCTCCAGGTGCTCTATCTCCTGAAATGACTAACTGCTTGCCTTGTTCCACAAGTGCATTAAATGTGTGGAAAAATTCATCTTGAGTACTTTCTTTCCCTGCAATAAACTGAACATCATCAACCATAAGAATATCAACAGATCTGAATATTTCTTTAAATCCATACATATCTTTAAATCTCAATGCCTGTACAAATCTATACATAAATTGTTCAGCTGAAAGATAAAGCATTCTAGATCTAGGGTTGATTTCTTTTATTTGCCATGCAATAGCATGCATCAAATGAGTTTTTCCTAAACCGACACCACCATATAAAAATAAAGGATTGAAAGTAACAGGTCCACTTTCAGAAACTCTTTTTGCAGCAGCATGAGCTAATTCATTAGGTTTACCAACTACAAATTTGTCGAAAGTAAACCTTTTATCTAAAGGAGATGATGGTAATTCAATATTCTTATTCTCTTTATTTTTTTTAAAATTAGAAAAATTCTTATCATTAATTTGATCTCTTTCACTTTCTTTAGGATTAGATAATGATACTTGGCTTTTATAATCAAATAATAGATTTTCAATATAAATTTTTTCATTATTAAATGACTCAATTATTTTATCTCCATAATTTCTCTCTATCCAATTAGCAATAAAGCTACTAGGGACATTGAAATGAGCTGTTTTCCCTTCTATTTTAACAAGATAAAGCGTTTCAATCCAATTTTTGTAAATGTCATGACCTAGTTTGGATTTAAGTTCTGTTCTTACTCTCTCCCATGATTCATCCATAACAAAACCTAAATTACTCATAGCTGTTTCCATGGCAAATCTGAAAATTTCCAACCATTCAAATTTCCCCTTCTATTATCGTTTGAAAGATCACCCTCAAACCCAAATTTTACATTAATACAATTAATATTATTGTTAAATTCTAATTTCTGATTTATAGAAAATTGTATTGAATTAGCTGCATGTAATGATCTGGAACCAGAACGACAAATAAAATATAAATTTTTGCATTTATTTAAATCTAAGTTAGAAAAAATATCACTTTCAAAGTTTGTATTTCTGTCCATTAATGGGAAAAAAGCCCATTCACAAAAAATTACCTCATTTTTCATATCTTTGCTGTCAGGGAAACCAACAAAACTCCACTCTGGTTTACTCCTTACATCAATTAAATAGCAAAATTCATCTTCAATTAACTTCTCATAAACAGAGGATGGTTCCCATTCTTCAATAAATAAATTTTTATCCACATTATCATACGAACGAACCAAATTAATTCCTTTTCAAATAGAAGTCTCAATGAATAAGCATAGTTAATTCCCTTACAATTTAAGAGAATCGATTAATAATATTACAGATTAAACACTGCTAATGAATGGAGCAATAGGAATGAAACAAGAACATTAAAAATATTTCAATTTATTTTGAAATAGCTTTTACTCTTGATGATAATCGAGATATTTTTCTACTAGCTGTATTTTTATGAAAAATACCCTTGGATACCCCTCTCATAATTTCTGGTTGTGCTAATTTTAAACTTTCTATAGCACTTTTTACATCCTTAGATTCTATAGCCTCTTCAACATTTCTAACAAAAGTTTTAATTCTAGATTTTCTAGACTTATTAACCTCAGTTTTTCTTTGTATTTGTCGAACTCTCTTTTTAGCAGATGGTGTATTAGCCATTTATGATCTTTCCAATATATATTTGTAAAGCTGATTACATAGACTTAGTCAAAAGTCAATAATAAGAATTTACCTATCAGTAAATTTTGGTGTCCTTTTTTCTACAAAAGCTGCCATACCCTCTTTTTGATCCTCTGTAGCAAATAAAGAATGAAATTTTCTTCTTTCAAAACATATGCCTGAAGCTAAATTTGATTCGTATGAAAAACTTATAGATTCCTTAATTGCAATAATTGAAGACATTGATTTTTCACTAATTTTTTTTGCTATTTCAATAATTTTAAATTGAAATTCTTTTTCTGAAAAAACCCTACTTACCAAACCTGCTCTCTCAGCCTCTTGTGCATCCATATACCTACCTGTTAAATGCATATCCATTGCTTTAGATTTACCAACTGATTTTGGAAGTCTTTGAGTCCCTCCAATACCTGCCATGACACCAAGATTGATTTCTGGTTGTCCAAATTTAGCTGTATCAGATGCAAATATCATATCACACATCATAGCTAACTCACACCCACCACCTAAAGCATAACCAGAAACTCCAGCGATTAAGGGCTTTCTAAATGAAGATATAATATTATGTTCTTCCGTGAAATAGTCTTCCAAATACATTTCTGTTGAATTTTTTTTCTCCATCTCTTTTATATCTGCACCAGCAGCAAAAAACTTTTCAGATCCGGTGATAATTATAACTCTTACATTTATGTCATTACTAGATTTTTTTAAAACTTCACAAATTTCCTTCAACATTTTGTTATTTATTGCGTTCAGAGATTCAGGACGATTAAGCCTTACTAACAACACCTTTTCATGGTGTTCTAGAACGAGAGTTTCATAAGCCATTTTTTTCTCAACCATTTATTAAAAACAGTGCTCAATACAACAATATCACTTATAGAGCCAGCACTAAATTTTTCAAATTTGACAATTTGTGCAAAAAAAAGATGATCTACCAGATTGAATTTGTCTTTTAATATTACCATTGCAAAGTTTTCTTTTACAATTCAAGTTTTCTCTTGAGTAAACACTTAATAAATTTTGAAAGTACCCTAATTCTCCACCAGTAGCTTTAAAATCTTTAAGTGATGACCCTCCAGCATTTATTGCTTTTTTTAATACATTTTTTAACTCTTTTACCAAATCATAAAAATTTTGATCTGTCATTTTACTGCATATTTTATATGGAGAAATTTTTGCTCCCCACAAAGCTTCACAGGCATAAATATTACCAATACCCGATACAACTCCTTGATCCAAAATTGCTGCTTTTATCGAACATTTTTTATTTTCAATTTTTTTTCTTAATACTAATGAAGAAAAATTATTGCTTAATGGTTCAGGACCTAGCTTAGAAAGCCATTTATGATAGACTATTTTATCAGATCTTATAAAATCAATGGCTCCAAATCTCCTTACATCATTAAAAACCATTTGATTACCATCTTCAAAATCAATTTTTATATGATCGTGCTTTCCTAATGTAACAAGTGTATGAAAAAAAACGCCCGTTTCCTTTTGTTTTGATGGTTTCTTTTCTTTTTCAAAAGGATTGTATACCAATAACCTCCCAGACATACCTAAATGAATAATTAAAATATAATTATTATTCAAATTTATTAGTAAAAATTTACCTCTTCTCTCTATTTTTTTAATTTTTGTACCTTCTATTCTTTCTTTTATTCCAGTAGGGATAGTCCATCTTAAATCTTCACGAAATTGATGATATTGGGAGATAATTTTCCCTAAAATTTTGATTCTCAAACCTCGACAAACAGTTTCTACTTCTGGTAATTCTGGCAAACATTACACCTTTTAATTATTTTTTGAATTTAAAGATTATTATAGTATTCTATAATTATGATTAAATATACTAATTCTAAAAAGTCATGAAAAATACAGCCTTATATTACAGCAATATATTTTTAGAACACATAGTCCCTAATGGTCATCCTGAAAATAATAATAGAATAAAATTTATTATAAATAAAATAAAAGGAAGTAATTTCAGGAATCTCAAATTTAGGATTAGCAAACCAGCAAACCACAATATACTCAAATTAGGACATTCTGATCACTATATAAAATGGCTGGATGAATTAAAACCAGAGGAAGAAATAATAAGAGTTGACCAGGATACATTTATGTCTCCAAAGTCTCTGGAAGCTGCTAAAATGGGTGTCGGTTGTCTAATAGATGCAATTGATAGTGTTTTAGAAAAAAAATTTAAAAACGCTTTTTGTTTAATAAGACCCCCTGGCCACCATGCAGAAAGAGAAAAAGCCATGGGTTTTTGTTTTTTTAGTACAATTGGTATTGGTACAAAATATCTAAAAAAAATAAGAAAAATTTATAAAACAGCTGTTGTAGATTTTGATGTTCATCATGGAAATGGGACTCAAGATGTATTATGGGATAATCCAGATTGTCTTTTTATTTCAATTCATCAAAATAACTTGTTTCCGTTTACTGGAGAAAAAAATGAAACTGGAGTAAATAATAATATACTAAATATACCTGTAAATGCTAATTCAAACAGCAATGAATTTAGAAATATCGTAGATAATATCATTATACCAAGATTAATAGATTTTGCTCCAGAATTTTTATTAATATCTGCAGGTTTTGATGGTCATAAAGATGATCAAATTTCACAAACTCAATGGGAAGAAAGTGATTTTATTTATATTACAAAAAAATTAAAAACTCTTGCTAAGCTATATTGTAAAGATAGAATTGTTTCCTGTTTAGAAGGAGGATATCATCTGGAAAAGCTATCCACATGTTGTGTTTCACATTTAAAAATATTAATGGAGTAAATATGTCTAACAATAAAGAGGAAAATAAAACATTTGAACAAGCAATTGAAGAGTTGGAATCTATTATCAACCGCCTTGAGGAAGGGGATGTACCATTAGATGAGACAATAAAATTATATGAAAAAGGAGCAGAATTAAAAGATTTTTGTGAAAAAAAATTAAAATCTGCTGAAGTTAAGATACAAAAAATAAATCAAAATGCAAAAACTAAGGAAATAAGTTTTGAAGATTATTAATAATAAAAAATCTCTCAAATCCAACGAGTTTTTAAAAGAATTATCCTTTTGTTGTGATGAAACAAATGATCATTTGAAAAAATTACTACCAGCAAAAAATGAAGGAAAGCTTTATGATGCCATTAATTACTCAATATTTAGTGGGGGTAAAAGATTTAGAGCATTTTTAGTGATTCAAGCAGCAAAGCTATTTGAAATACCTAAAGTCAGAGCTTTACAAGCTGCATCAGCTATAGAAATTATTCATACATACTCTTTAGTCCATGATGACCTGCCATCAATGGACAATGATGACTTAAGGAGAGGTAAACCTACTATCCACATTATGTGGGACGAGGCTACTGCAGTTTTAGTTGGAGATGCCTTGCAAGCTTTTGCATATCAAATACTATCTTACAAAGAAACACACCCCAAATCTAAAGTTAGATTAAATTTGATCAAAACTCTATCTGAAGCATCTGGTTTTAATGGTATGGTATTAGGACAATATAAAGATTTAGAAGCTGAAAAAAATAATAAACCACTTGAATTAAAAGAAATAATAAATCTTCAAAAACTAAAAACTGGAGCACTTTTTAATTGGTCTTTAAAATCTGCAAATATTTTAGCTGAAGAGAATAATGATTCTTTAAAAAAATATGCTGAGTCCATAGGTCTAGCTTTTCAAATAAAAGATGATCTTCTTGATCATGAAGGGACAATGGAAAAAACAGGAAAAAAGGTAGGTAAAGACACTGCTGCAGGAAAAGCTACGATAGTTTCACTATTAGGAGTAGAAAATGCAAAAAAACGATGTTTAGAGTTATGTGAGGAAGCTTGTGATTCTCTTAATTTATTCGGGCCAAAATCTGATTTATTAAAAACTGCTGCACGATTTACAATTGAACGCGGTTTTTAATATAAAGTTGAATTTTTTTTTCAATTGCTAAACCCAGAGAACGAACACCTTGCATTAAACCACCATATGTTTTTGCCGGTCTTGGTTTTGAATTCCACCCATAGATATCAAAGTGTAAAAACATATTATGATTTTTTGTAAATTTTTTTAAAAAAAGTGCAGCTGTAATGGCGCCTGCCATACCACCTAAAGGCGCATTATTTAAATCAGTGATGTCAGAAGACAATTCTTTGTTATAATCTTCATAAAATGGAAGTTGCCAAACAGGATCAAGCATTTTATCCCCACATTTTTTCAATAGGTCTGCAAAATGATCATTAGTAGAGAAGAAAGGTGTTATGTCTGTACCCATCGCAACTCTAGCTGCTCCAGTAAGTGAAGCAAAAGTTACTAATATATCAGTATTTTTTTCAGTAGCATAAGTTAAGGTATCAGCAAGAATTAACCTACCCTCAGCATCTGTATTTTTTACTTCTATACCCATACCACTTCTAGAAATCAAAATATCACCAGGCCTAAAAGATTTTCCTGATACTGAATTCTCAACACATGGTATCAATACTCTCAGATTTAGATTTGTATTAGATCTAATTAAATAGTGTGCTAAACCTAAAACTGATGCAGCACCTGACATATCTTTTTTCATATTAAGCATACCAGAACTACTTTTTAAATTTAATCCACCACTGTCAAAACAAACACCTTTTCCTATCAGAGTAATATTGAAAGATTTACAAGATCCTTTATGTGTTAATTCTAATAGCCTAGGTTTTTTTGAGGATGCCTTGCCCACCTCATGAATTAAAGGAAATTTTTTTTTGAGGTCTTTACCACTTGTTATCTTTATTTTTGTATTATGAAAATTAGAAAATTTTTTAACATAATTTTCAAAATATTCAGGGTCTAAAATATTCGCTGGAGTATTGATTAAATCTCTCACTATATACTCACTTTCAGTGAAAGATACCATCTTATTCAAACCAGTTAAAGAAGGAAGGCATAGAATTGAGTTTTCAAGATTTTTAACTCCTTTTAATTTATTATTAAAATCTTTAAAAGAATAAAAACTTAAATAAAAACCTAATATTAGTTCATTTATATCCTCATTCTTAGGAAAATTTTTAAAAAAGTATTTTCCTTTTGGTAGTTTAGAAAGCTTGCTTCCTACAAAAAAACTTGGATAATTTTTATTTGCTTTTTTTAGTCCAAAAATAACTGCAGCAATTTTACCATTAGTATCAGATAAAACTACAGTTTCACCATATAAAGAATTAAAATCTAATGACACTAAAAATTTATAATTAACTGCTGAAAGATTTTTTTTTATATCATAAATATTGTTACAAAAATAAATAGGTATAGCTTGTTTCGAATATCTACTTGAAATTAACTTTGAACTAATTCTTTTGGTTGATTTTTTTATCAATGGTTAACTTCAATAATTTAATTTAAATTTCTTGATGTAAAGTTCTGCTATTTGCACAGCATTTAGTGCTGCACCTTTTCTTAAATTATCCGAAACACACCATATATTCAGACCATTTTCAATAGTGGAATCTTGTCTTATTCTACTTACATATGTGTTATAATCTCCAACACATTCTATAGGAGATACATAACCACCATCTTCTTGTTTATCAACAACTAAAATTCCTTCAGAATGTCTCAATATTTCTCTGGCTTCAGATTCTTCCATAGATTTTTCAAATTCAATGTTTATTGACTCAGCGTGTCCAACAAATACTGGAACTCTAACACAAGTAGCTGTAACTTTTATTTTGCTATCTAGTATTTTTTTGGTTTCTGCTGCCATCTTCCACTCTTCTTTTGTTTGACCATCTGGTAAGAACTTATCAATATGGGGAATAACATTAAAAGCTATTTGTTTTGTAAAATTTTTTGGTGCAACCTCTTGACCTGGAACGTATATTCCTTTTGTTTGAAGCCATAATTCGTCCATAGCTCCTTTCCCAGCACCAGATACAGATTGATAAGTTGAAACTACAACTCTTTTAATTTTTGCTCTATCATGTAATGGCTTTAAGGCTACCACCATCTGAGCAGTTGAACAATTTGGATTTGCAATAATATTCTTAATTTTGTAATTATCAATATCTTGAGGGTTGACCTCAGGAACTATTAGAGGAACGTTAAAATCATACCTATAAAGTGAAGAGTTATCAATTACCGTACAACCATTTTTTGCAGCTATTGCTGCATATTTTTTTGTAGCTTCAGAACCAATTGCGAATAGGGCCAAATCCCAGTTTTTAAAATCAAAACTTTCTAGGTCTTTAACTTTCAATAATGCATCACCAAAACTTATTTCCGATCCAACCGATTTTCTGCTTGCAAGTGCTGCAATTCTTGAAATAGGAAATTTTCTATCTGATAATATATTAAGTATTTCTCTACCAACATTTCCGGTAGCACCTACAACGGCAACTGAAATACTCATTTTTTTCTCCTATCTTTCTTGTAATTGTAGATTAAGCTCATCCAAAATCTCATTGCAAACTTCTTTAGTACTTGATGGTTTTTGATTGTCCTTTTGTAGCAAATCAGCAGTTCTAATACCCTTACTTAGTACTCTTTCTACTGATTTATCTACCATCTCAGCTTCTTTTTTTAAATCAAAAGTATATTTAAGTGCCATTGAAAAACTCAATATACAAGCTATAGGGTTAGCTAAACCTTTACCAGAAATGTCTGGAGCTGAACCATGGACAGGTTCATACATAGCTTTTAGTTTACCTTTAGCATTTTTATTCCCAAGACTTGCTGACGGTAACATTCCTAAACTACCAGTTAGCATCGCTGCGCAGTCAGATAACAAATCTCCAAACAAATTATCTGTAACTATAACATCAAATTGCTTTGGCCATCTTACCAGCTGCATTGCTCCTGCATCAGCATACATGTGACTAAGCTCTATTTCTGGGTAATCTCTATCCCTAATTTTCTGAACCACTTCTCGCCACAATACCCCAACTTCCATAACATTAGCTTTCTCCATAGAACAAACTTTTTTATTCCTCTTTCCAGCTATTTCAAAAGCAGATATGGCTACCCGTTCGATTTCACTTTCTGAATAATAAGTTGTATTTATTGCATATTTTTCACCACTTTTTGTTTTTTCTATCCCCCTTGGTTCACCAAAATATGAACCAGAGCTTAATTCCCTAACTATCATTATATCAAGACCTGAAACTATATTTGGTTTTAAGGAAGAATAATCTGATAAAGCATCAAAACACTTTGCTGGTCTTAGATTTGAATATAAATCCAATTCTTTTCTTAATTTTAAAAGACCTCTTTCTGGTTTAAGAGAAAATTCCAGATCGTCATATTTCGGACCACCTACCGCTCCTAGTAAAATTGCATCAATTTCATTTGCTATTTTTAAAGTTTCATCAGAAAGAGGAGTACCGTATTTATCATAGGCCGAACCTCCTATAAGATCAAATTTTGTTTCAAATTTAATTTTTAAATTTTTATCAAACCATTCTATTATTCTACATACTTCATCCATTACCTCTGGACCAATCCCATCCCCAGGTAATATTAATAAAGATCCTACAGTCATAAAAACTATCCTTTCTAAATTCTTATTATGAAAAAATAAATCTTTTAAATTTTAAGATAAATGACCTATTATCAAACCCATGGGAATTTTTGAAAATATAAATCTTCAAATGATTCAATTTTATCAAATTTTTTCATTGTAAGTTCTATATCATCCAATCCATTTAATAGACATTTTTTTTTAAATTGATCAACCTCAAATGTGATAATACTCCCATCAGGCCTATTAATTTCTTGTTTTTCTAAATTTATGGTCAATATAGAATTTGAACCTTTCAGAGCATCATCCATTAATAAATCTCTTTCTTTTTTTGGTAAAATGATAGGTAAGATTCCATTCTTAAAACAATTATTAAAAAAAATGTCTGCATAGCTTGTGGAAATAACAACTTTTATTCCGAAATCTAATAAAGCCCAAGGAGCATGTTCTCTTGAAGAGCCACAGCCAAAATTATCACCTGCTACAAGAATATTTGTATCTTTATATTTTGCTTGATTAAGAACAAATTCTTTAATCTCGTTACCTGACTGGTCATATCGCATTTCATCAAATAAATTTTTACCCAATCCAGATCTTTTAATAGTTTTTAGAAATTGTTTTGGAATAATCATATCAGTATCAATATTTATTAAAGGAAGTGGAGCTGCCACAGACCTTACTTCAGTAAATTTTTCCATATAATTATCCTTTTACTATAATAGATTTCGTACGTCAGTTAAGTGACCAGTAATAGCTGCTGCTGCTGCCATGGCAGGGCTCATAAGATGGGTTCTACCACGTCTTCCTTGCCTTCCTTCAAAATTCCTATTTGAAGTAGCTGCACATCTTTCTTCAGGACTTAATTGATCTGGATTCATAGCCAAGCACATAGAACAACCCGCTAATCGCCACTCAAATCCAGCTTCCTTTAATTTCTGTGCTATACCTTCTTCTTCAGCCTGCTCCCTAACAAGACCTGAACCTGGAACTATCATAGCTCTTATTCCTTCTTTTACTTTTTTTCCTTCCATAATTTTGGCTACTTCTCTCAAGTCTTCAATTCTACCATTAGTGCACGAACCTATAAAAACAGTATCAATTTTTACTTCCTCTAATTTTTGACCTGGGAATAAACCCATATAATCAAGAGATCTTTCAACTGCTTGTTTTTTTTGTACATCAAAATCATTGGGGTTTGGAATAATTTCATTTATAGGTAAAACATCTTCTGGGCTTGTACCCCATGTAACTACAGGAGCAATTTTATTTCCATCAATAATTACTAGTTTATCAAATTTACTATCATTATCTGAATAAAGTTGTTTCCATGAATTAAGAGCTATTTCCCAATTTGAACCTTTTGGAGCATGTGGTCTTCCTCTTACATAATCAAATGTTTTTTGATCTGGTGCAATTAATCCAGCCCTTGCTCCACCTTCAATTGCCATATTACAAACTGTCATCCTACCTTCTAAAGATAGATTTGATATTACAGATCCTGCATATTCTATGACGTGCCCAGTTCCCCCCGCTGTGCCAGTTTCACCAATAATTGATAATGTTACATCTTTAGCAGTTACGCCTAAACCAAGAGTACCATTAACTTCAACTTTCATATTTTTTGATTTTTTTTGAATTAATGTTTGTGTAGCTAAAACGTGTTCCACTTCACTCGTGCCAATTCCATGAGCTAATGCACCAAAAGCTCCGTGTGTGGCTGTGTGGCTGTCACCACAAACTATTGTCATTCCTGGCAAAGTCCACCCTTGCTCCGGTCCTATGATATGAACAATTCCCTGCCTTATATCATTTACAGGATAATAATTAATTCCAAAATCAATAGCATTTTTATCTAATGCTTCAACTTGTATCCTACTTTCTTTATTTGAAATACCTTCTTCTCTATCTAAAGTTGTTGGAACATTATGGTCAGGAACTGCAATAGTTTTCTCTGGTGCTCTTACTATTCGATTTGACATTCTTAATCCCTCAAAGGCTTGAGGACTAGTAACTTCATGCACTAGGTGTCTATCAACATATAGAAGAGAAGTACCATCATCATCTTCTGATATTAGATGATCTTCCCAAATTTTGTCATAAAGTGTTTTACTTTCTAACATAATAATTCACCTTCATTTTCATAAATTTTAAATTAACTCGGCATATCATAAATTAAATTAAAATACATCAATTAATAAATTATACTCTTAAAAGTTTTCCTTCCTCCCATATCTGACTACTTGCTTTGATAATACCAGTTTTCATTTTTGACCAATTATAAATAGGAATATTTAAATAGTTAATAAAATCTTCATCATCTTGTTTTAAATAGCCAAGCCTTATCAATAATGTAACTATTAAACATTCTGCTGCTTTTTTTGATCCATCACAAATTTTTAATGCAATGCCCAAACCCTTATCTAATAATATTGCAGTATAAACGCCTTCTGCTCCAACTTTAACAATAAGGCGACCATTTAATTTTTTTATTATTTTAGTACATAAACGCTCTTCTCCTGCAATCAGCTCTGGATGACTTAAAACTGCTTGTTTTAGTTTTTCAATACATTTTTTTCTATTCCTATCCAATTTTGTTGGATTTGCAAAAACAGCCATTGCTTTAGCCAAAGATTTAATTGAACACGCAAAATTTGGAGCACTACAACCATCTAAAGCATAAATAGAGTTTTGAAATCCAGTAATTTCCTCAAAAGTTTTTTTTACAATTTGTTGTACAGGATGATTAATATCAATATAATCTGCCCTATATTCATCTTCATGAAAAAATGCTTTAGAAATAGTCAAGAAACTTAAATGCTTTCCTGAACAATTATTATGAAGTTGAGAGGGACTTTCTTTATTTTTTTTTAATTTAATTGATTGAATTCTGTCATACGGTGAGTGACATCCACAAAGTAAATCTTTTTCGTAGAGTCCTATTTTTTGAAGCCAGTTTTTTGCAACATCTAAATGAATTTCACCTCCACTATGGGAGGCGCACGCCAAAGCTAAATGTTTTTCATTAAGAGAAAATTGTCTTGCTGAACCCATTTCTAATAATGGTAATGCTTGAATAATTTTACATGAAGATCTAGGATAAATAATGGTTTCTGGGTTTCCCCAATATTCAATTATTTCTCCTAAGTTATTTGATATAACAACATGGCCAAAATGACTAGATTCTACTAAATCACCTCTGTAAACTTCTACTAACCTTTCTGGTATCAATGAGCAATTCCAAATGAAAAAATGATTAATACCATTTTCATACTATTAATTTTTATAATTTCAACTATATTCTCCATGAAATAGGCAATTTTAATTTATGGTATTTTATGAAAAAAAAATTTTTTCAAGGTATTTTGATATTTATATCAATTCTAATTTCTTCGAATATCGTTAGTTCCCAAGAAGAATTACGTATGTCTGCAAGTGAGAAAGCATGGAGTGTTTTTTATCCAAATGATAAAAAAAATTGTTTTATTGTTTCTCAATCTATAAAAGATGAAGCATTTAGAAACGGGGAAAAACTTTCTAGTGTTAATCGTGAAAGAGGGAAATTATTTGTTCAAAAAAATACATCTAGTCCAGTTGGATTTGTTGCTTCATTTAGTGCGGGTTATCCTTTAAAAATTGGTGGTAAATTTATTCTTAAAATTGATAATAATAAAAAAATTGTATTTTTAGCTTCGCCTAAGCCTAAAGAATCTGAAGAGAAAAATTGGGCTTGGACACAAGTTCATGATGACGAAAATCTTATCGAATATTTAAAAGTTGGAAATAAAGCAATAATGGAAGCCGAATCACATCGAGGAACTATTACTAAAGATACCTTTGAACTAGCTGGATTTACAAAAGCTATTGAAAGGCTTCAAAAAGTTTGTAAGTAATTAAATAAAGAAAAACTAATAATTTTTTTATTATGGATAATACTAATAATTCCCCAATTAAATTGAAAATGAAGCCTAAGATAAATCTCCTAGGATTATCTAAATATGAACTCTCTCAAACACTTACTAGACTGGGTGTAGAAAAGAAAGAAATATCAATGAGGGAGCAACAGTTATTCAGTTGGATTCATGCTCATGGTAAAAAAAGTTTTGATCAAATGACTAATCTTTCAAAAGAATTTAGAGGCCTGTTATATGATAATTTTTCAATTTTTCGACCTGAAATTATAGATAAACAGATAAGTAAAGATGGGACAAGGAAGTATCTATTCAAATCAGAAAATTTTGGAAAATTTGAAACAGTATTTATTCCTGAAGATAACAGAGGAACTATTTGTATATCCTCGCAAATAGGATGTACTCTAAATTGCTCCTTTTGTTATACAGGAACCCAAAAATTAGTAAGAAATTTGGAGCCATATGAGATTGTAGGGCAAATAACAGCTGTAAAAGATGATCTGTATGACTGGGGAGGAAAAAAAAATAGTTCTTCAAAAAGAGTTGTTTCTAATATTGTTGTTATGGGTATGGGTGAACCACTGTATAATTTTGAAAATATAAAAAAAAGTTTAAAGATAGTAATGAATAATGAGGGTCTTTCCATATCAAGAAAAAAAATAACTCTCTCTACTTCTGGTGTGGTGCCATATATACACAAAGTAAGTTCTGAAATAGGTTGTCTACTAGCAATAAGCCTTCATGGAACTACTGATGAAATTAGAGATACTTTAGTACCCATAAACAAAAAATGGAATATTCATGAATTGATTTCTACGCTAAAAAGCTATCCAAGCCTAAGTAACACCGAAAGAATTACTTTTGAATATGTAATGCTTAGCAAAGTAAATGATTCAATTGATGATGCTAGAAGACTAGTTAAATTGATAAAAAACATTCCTTCCAAAATTAACCTTATTCCTTTTAATCCTTGGCCTGGTTCAAAATACAAAACTTCTGATCCTAAAGCTGTAGAAATTTTTGCAAATTTTATTAAAAAGGCTGGGTACTCTTCACCTGTTAGAAAGCCAAGAGGAGTTGATATAATGGCTGCATGTGGTCAACTAAAATCCAGTTCTGTAAAAACAAATGCTTCCTTAAAATAAATTATTTAATGCTAAAGGTATCCATTGAAAAAAATAAGTAAAAGAAAAGCATTAATAAAAATAATCGCAACATTTACTACGATTATATCATATCCTAGTTTCAGTATTTTTGCAAAACCAGTTAGAGCCAATATAAAAAATAATAAAGTTGACCTTATAGTAGTTTGGAAATCAAAGAGGCGGATGACTTTATTCTATAAAAAAAAACCTTTAAAATCATATTTAATAAGACTTGGGTTTGATCCAAAGGGGCATAAAAGAAAAGAGGGGGATGGAAAAACTCCTGAAGGTAATTATTGGATAACTCACAAAAATCCAAATAGCGCTTTTCATAAAAGTTTAGGTATAAGTTATCCGAACAAACAAGATAAAATATATGCAGAAAAAAATGGTTTTAGTCCTGGAAAAGATATTTTTATTCATGGTGGACCAAAAAATTTTCTTAAACACTTCTTTTTCGATTGGACTGAGGGATGCATAGCTGTTACAGACAAAGAAATTGAAGAAATTTATTATTTAATTAATGAAAATACTCCCATTTTCATTACAAATTAAAAATTTTTTATTATTATTTTTTAAAACCCAAAACTTGAACCCACCAAATTTTACCATTATCTTGTTGATACCAACCTAAACCAAGAAGAGTAGATTCTTTGTTTAGCAAAATGCTCCTAGAAAAAGAATTCTTGAGCCAAACTTGTAATACTAAAAACTCACCTTCATAAGTTTCGGATACATTTTCCCCAGTAACTACTCCTGTGAAACCTGATACCTCTGCTCTTTTCTGAGGAGAAGAACCGTCAGAGCCAAAATTCCAGGCCCTTTGCTGTTTAAAAATATCTCTTGCATGTGTTGCTGCACTGGAATTTAGAGAGTTAGAGATTTCAAGGTTTTCCAGACCTCTTTCCTGTCTTAAAGCATTTAGATAATCTAAATGTCTCTTTCTTATTTCAATAGGGTCAAAATTTTCTATCCTGCCAGAATATTCATTGCCCTTATAAATATCTTCATTATTAGAGACACAACCAAAACTAAATAAAATAATTGAAGTAAAAAAAATATAACGCATTTGCATGAATAGAAAATTTATCATAATTTTCTGATATATGATAAAATTGTAAAACATACAAAAAAAAATTACTAAAAGTATTGAAATAGTTTAAATGTAATTGTATCAGTGGTTATGTATAATAGAAGAAACTTTATTTTAGGATCAATATGTTTAGGTTTTTGTGTTTATCCCTATAATAATTCAATAGCCCAACATGCTGTAAAAAAAACTAATAGCGGTAAAACATTACATAATATTTCTAGCTATAGTTATCAAAAATGGCAGGATCATTTTAAATCTATTAAAAATGGAGCGATTTTGTCTGACACAAAATCTAAATGTCTTCATTTTTGGTTTGGGGAAAAGAATATTTATAAAATTTATCCTACCTCTGTGCCATTAACTCCTGAATTAACTCGTACAGGTTATACCAAAGTAGTTCAAAAAGTAGTTGGACCTGATTGGAGACCTACAGAATCTATGAGAAAAAGAGATCCTCAATTACCTAAATATATGCCACCTGGACCAGACAACCCTTTAGGAACGCATGCTTTATACCTGAGTTGGCCAAATTTTAGAATACATGGGACTTCAGATACAAGAAAAATTGGTAGGCAAAGCTCTTCAGGATGTATTGGACTTTATAATGAGCATATTGAAGAACTTTTTAATTTTGTAAAAATAGGTACACCAGTTCGTTTGATTTAAATTTTTTTTGATTTTATTTTTTTGTATATATCTTTCAGGCCAGAAATATAGTCAGGATGTATAAATTTATATCCCAAATCATTTACTAACTTGTTATTTTTTACTTTTTTGGATTCAGAAAAAAAACCTAATGCTGCCTTTGATAAATTTAATTCATTAAGGTTTTTAGGATCGGGTGGTTTTAAATTTAATAATTTATACGTTTCCAGATAAAGTGACTCTGATGTAGCAGGCAAATTATCTGATAAATTATAAATTCCATTTATGTTTTCTCGTTCAAGAAATTTCAAAATTATGGTCACAATATCATCTATATGAATTCTTGAAAAAAAAAGCTCTGGACTTCTAACAATTTTAAATGATTTATTTTCTATCCTATTAAAAGTGCTTCTCTCAGGACCATAAATACCAGAGAGTCTTAAGATTGAGATAGGAAGATTATTTAATTTTGCAAAAGATAACCACTTTTTTTCCGCATTTAGACGCCATTTGCCTAATTCTGTAGTTGGTTTTAGTTTTGAATTTTCATTAACCCATGCACCTTTGTGATCACCATAAACACCTGTAGAAGAAAGATAAATTAGTCTAATTTTATTTTTAGGTTGAATAAAAAATCTTGCAAATTTTTCTTCGACTGGATCTATAAAATTACATGGAGGTACTGTAATTAAAATGGTATGTGATGAATTTATATAATGTTTTACAACATCTTCGTTTAACCATTCACAAGCTTTTATACCTTCTTTATTCAGTTTATCAATATTTTGTTTGTTTCTTGATACCACTAAAATTTTATTTTTTTTGTTTATTAATCTTGAAATTAATGCTTTTGCACAATAACCATAACCAAAAATCAACAATTTATTTATTAACATTTGTTTTAATTTCTTTTATTGCCCAAAAAGCTGCTTCAGCTACTGTTGGATCATTATCATTGATTAATAAAAATAAAGTTTTTTCAAATTTCATATCTCCAGAATTTCCGATTGCATAAAGTACGTTTCTTACAAATCTATTTCTGCCAATACGCTTTATTGGAGATTTTCTGAATAATTTTCTAAATTGACTTTCATCAAGTTGTGCTAGTTCGTTTAAATCTAAATTATCTATTATATTACCTGAATATTTTAACTCTTGGGATTTTTTGGAAAACTTATTCCAAGGACAAACCGCTAGACAGTCATCACAACCAAAAATTCTATTACCTAAATATGATCTTAATTTAACATCTACAGGTCCTTTATGTTCAATTGTTAAATATGAAATACATTTTGTTGCATCAAGTTTATAAGGTGAGATAAAAGCATTTGTAGGACATATTGCAATACACTTATTACAATTTCCACAATGATTTTGTTCTGGCTCATCAATTTCAAATTTTATATTGGTAAAAATTAAACCTAAAAATATCCAATTACCCAGCTTTTTTGATAATATATTTGTATGCTTTCCTTGCCATCCTATTCCAGCTTTCTGAGCTAAGTGTTTTTCCATAATGGGAGCAGTATCAACAAAAACTTTGACTTCACTATTATTTACAATTTTAACAAGATGGCCTGCAATTTTTTTTAATTTTTTTTTTAGTATATCATGGTAGTCATTTCCTCTGGCATAGATAGATATATTTGCTTTGTCTTTATTTTTCAGACCATCCAAAGGATCTCCCCCTTTATAGTAATTTTCAGCAAATAAAATTATGGTTTCCACATCTCTCCACATAAGTTTTGGATTTCCTCTCCAACTAATATTGTTATTGAGCCAAGCCATCTGGCCATTATACCCTTTTTTGATAAATATTTTAAAATTTTTAAATTCTTCTGGATCTACTATTGGGTTTGTAAATCTCACATCTGATAAACCTTCTTTATAAGCAAAATCAGAAATTTGTTCTTTTAAAGTTTTTTTTAATTGCGGACTCATTTTTCAAAAATCTAGATCATTATAATGTTCGGGAGGAATAAATCCTGCTAATAAATCAGTTAGGATTGGCCTAAATGTAGGTCTAGATTTTATCTTAGAATACCAATCTTTTACGTTTGGAAAATCATCCCAATTTACATCGTTTGTGTAATCCAAGGATGATAAGTGAGAAGCAGCTGCAAAGTCACAAATTGTAAGTAAATCGCACGCAAGCCATTTTCTTCTTTCTAGCAACCAATTTAGGTAGTCTAGGTGAAATCTTAACCTTTTCAGCCCAGATTTTATTTTTTCACTATTAGGATAACCTGTCTTCATAATTTTTTTATAAACTCTTTCATATAAAACTTTTTCAGTAACCTCTTTATGAAATTTAGTGTCAAACCAATTAGATAATCTTCTACATTCTGCTCTTAATTCTAGGGAATTAGGAAGTAGTGGGGGGTCCATTATATTTTTCTTCTAAATATTCAGTAATAGCATTACTATCTGATAATATTAAATCATTTTCTATAAAAACAGGAACTTCTCCTGAGTGGTTAATTTTGAGAAACTGCGCTCTTTTTTCCCAGAACCTTTCTTCAATTAATTCTATATCTATTTTTTTTTCTCCAAGTATTAACCTAATTTTTCTACAAAATGGAGATAAAGAAAAGTGATATAATTTTTTCATTTGCATCTGTTAGAAAATGTTTTTAATTTTATTCCTAAGCCTTTTCGCTAGGATTGTACTTTTACCCATGATCTCTTTTCATATTTTTTTTATAGCCATAATTCAAGGTATAACAGAATTTCTACCTATTTCTTCTTCTGCTCATTTAATTATTTTACCATATCTAATTAAAGTTTCAGATCAAGGTGTGATAATAGATATATCTGTTCACCTTGGAAGTCTTTTGGCTTTATTAATTTATTTTAAAAAAGACTCTTTAATTTTATTAAAAGGTCTAATGCAGTTTTTCCTTTTGAAATTTCAAAAAAAAGAGTTTTTTTTATTTTTTAAAATTATAGTGGCTACAATTCCAGTAAGTTTTATTGGGATTATATTTAAAATTTATCACTTGGATATTATAGTTAGGTCTATTGAAATAATCGGGTGGACGATGATTGTTTTTGGAGTTTTACTTTATTATGCTGATAAATTTGGAAAAGAAAAAAAAACACTTGAAAATTTAAGTTTTAGAGATGCCATAATCATGGGTCTTTTTCAGGCTTTAGCTTTAATTCCTGGAGTTTCAAGATCAGGAGTTACAATTACTGGTTTTAGAATTTTTGGTTACAGCAGGTATGATGCCATTAAAATTTCATTATTGATGTCAATACCAACAATTATATTATCAGGATTTTTCATATATCCCGAAGTTTTAAATGAAAATAAAATAAGTTTTTTTCAAGTTTTAATACCTTTTGTAATATCTTTTTTTACTGCAATTATTGCTTTAAATTTGATGGTAAAGTATATTTATATTTTTAGATTCACACCTTACGTTATTTATAGAATAGTATTAGGCTTTATATTGCTTTATATTTCTTATTTCTAAATAAATAATTTATTAATTAAAGATCAGAAAAGTTTCCCTTAGGTCTATAATGCTTTAGATAAGATGGTAAGATTGAATCGATAGATTTTGGTTTGATCCCAAAATCATCTAAACCAAGAAATTTTTTTGTAACAATATTATCATTTCGTAATTGCTTAATAGAGTCTTCTGTAATTAGAAGTGGTATTTTATTAAAACTTAATTTATTTACTATAAAAATTAAAGGACACATTAGCTTTGCAAGCCAAAATGGCAGATTTATAATTAACCTTTTTCTATAAATAAATGCTAACATCTTTACCATTAAAGAATGAAAACTCATAATATCTGGACCACCTAATTCATATATTGAAGAATTATCATTATATATTTCTTTTTCATTTATTAAAATTTTCTCTACTACTTTTGCAATATCATCAACATAGACAGGTTGAAACTTTGTATTCCCACCAACAATTGGTAAGATAGGACTTATACAAGATATCTGGGAAAATAAATTAAAAAACTGGTCTTCTGAACCAAAAACAATAGAGGGTCGTAAAATAATTGCATCTGTAAAAGCAGCAAGAATTTTAATTTCTCCTATTCCTTTGGATTTTGAATATTTACTATCTGATTTTTCGTCTGCTCCTATTGAAGAAATATGAATAAATTTTTTTACACCACTATTTTTTGCTAAAATAGCTAGTTTTTCAGGAGCATCAGTATGTATTTGTTTAAATTTTTGATTTCTTAACTCATTTAAAATTCCTACACAATTTATAACTACCTCTGATTCAATCAATAAAGATGAAACATTACTAAGATTGCTAAAGGAGCCTTTTACTAAATTTATTTGTCCAACATTTCCAGAGGTTTTTAAAAAATTTGCTTCATTAGGAAATCTTGTGACAATATTTATAATGTACCCCAATTTAGCAAGACGATTAACAATGTACCTACCTAAAAAACCTGTACCACCAAAAATAGTGACTATTGGAGATTTAAAAGAATAGTTGTTCATCTTTAAAATTCTTAATCTATACTTAACAGATAATTACTACGATTATCATTTATGAATTGCTATATAGGTGATTTGTTATTATATAGTTCTAGTTGTAAATAAATGCAATTACCAAACTATAAATTATGGAATTTGGCAAATGAAATATTTTTTGCACGATAATGACTTACCAAGAGAAGTAAATATTGGAAAATCAATTGCAATAGATACTGAAACTACTGGTTTAAACCTTATTAGAGATCGTTTGTGCTTAATTCAAATATGTAATGAAGATAAAGAAATTCATTTAATAAAAATAAATAAAAATTCAGCTTCACCAGTAATTAGTGATATTTTAAGTAATGAAAAAATATTAAAAATTTTTCATTTTGCTCGATTTGATTTAGCTGTTCTCATGAAAATGATAAATTGTAATATATCAAATGTATACTGTACAAAAATTGCTTCAAAATTAGCTCGAACCTCAACTGATAATCATAGTTTAAAATCTTTAGTATTAAATTATTTGTCAATTGAAATTCCAAAATTTGAACAAACTTCTGATTGGGGAGCGCTTAATTTAACTAAATCTCAACTAGATTATGCAGCCTCTGATGTATTATATCTTCATCAGCTAAAGCATATTTTAGACGAGATTTTAATTAGGGAAAGTAGAGATAAATTAGCTAAAGATATATTTCAGTTTTTACCTAAATTATCATTTCTCGATTTAGAAGGTTGGGATGTAAATAGTTTACTTTCGCATAAATAAAGATATATTTTAATTATCCAATTACTTTTTTCTTTAATTTTTTTTAAAAATCAACAAGGAATTAAGATTAGTTACACTAATATAATAAGAGTATTTAAGATAGTCTCAATATTTCTATCTTTTTCACTAATAATTATGATATTTTTCGTTTCCACAAAGAATGATTTTGAAAAAACTTCCCTAGTAGAAACTAAAGATTTAAATATTGGATCTGAAGGAAATAGTTTCCAGATAGATAATGCTCAACTGAGCGGATTAAATAAATTGGGAAATAGTTTTAATATTAAAGCAAAGAAAATACACCAAATTGATAATAAAATTACCCCTATAATTTCAGGCGATGAGATAATCGGTAGAATAAATATATCTTCTAAAATTTTAATACAAGTTAAGGCTAAAATAGCTGAGTTAAATACCAAAAATAACGTATTAAGACTCTATGGAAATTTTGAGATTGAAAATAAAAAATATCAAATAAGTGGTAAAGAAATTTTTTTTAATTTTAAGAAAAGTACTATTATAAGTAATAATGCAATAACCGTTTTATTTCCAAAAGGAAAAATTCATGGTGGTAAAATTAAAATTTTTAATTCAGAAAGTAATATGTTGTTATTAATAAATAATGGTGTAAAAATCAAATACTTGCTATGATAAATATATATTTATAGATGATTAAGATGTTTTTATATAGGTCATGTTTTTTAAAATTTTTCAATTATTTTTACATTTCTTTTATTGTAATCTTCTATCTAATTACAACAACTCAAATATTACTTGGTGAAGTTTCTGATAGAGAAGTTTTAATTAGTTCTGAAAATGCAAAATTTGATCAAAAGTTAGGTGTTATTTCCTTAAATGAAAATGTTGTTTTAAAACTTGATAATTTAACCTTTACATCAGACAAAATGGAATTATTTTTTGAAGATAATTCAAATTTTACTGAAAGTTTTTCTAATTTAAAAAAGATAATTGCTAGTGGTAATGTTTTTTTTGAACGCGATCAAGATATAATAAAAAGTGATTTAGTATATTTTTTTCCTAAGGAAAATACTGTTAAAATAACCGGAAATGTTAAGGTGGTAAAAGGAAAAAATATTGGTTTTAGATCAGAGATATTAGAAATTAATTTAAATAAAGATAAGTTTTTGAATTAGTATAAATAATTCTACAAAATTAAAAAAGGTAATAGAAAAATTAAAAACCTATACTCAGTAAGTAACAAAAAAATTAAAACCATATTTCCATTTGGAAAAGGTTTAATTATTAAAAATTTAAGAAAAAGTTATAAAAAAAGACCTATACTAAGGGATGTAAGCTTTAAATTAAAAAAAGGGGAAGCAATTGCTTTACTAGGTCCCAATGGCACTGGAAAAACAACATGCTTTTATTCTGTAGTAGGACTAACTTCCATAGAATCTGGTCAAATTATTATTGATGAAACTGATGTGACCAATTTCCCTATGTATAGGAGAGCTAGATTAGGGCTTGGTTATCTTCCACAAGAATCTAGTATTTTTAAAGGATTGTCTGTTGAAAAAAATATTATGGCCGTTTTAGAAATAAGCATTAGAGACAAACAAGAAAGAAAAAGGGAATTGGAATTACTATTAGGTGAGTTTTCTATTACTCACTTGAGACAAGCTTCAGCTATTACTTTGTCTGGAGGAGAAAGAAGGCGCGTAGAAATTGCAAGATGCTTAGCAAACAAACCAAAGTATATTCTCTTAGACGAACCTTTTGCAGGAGTAGACCCTATAGCAGTAAATGAAATTAGAAAATTAGTATCCCAACTTAAGGAGAGAGGGCTTGGAGTATTGATTACAGACCATAATGTAAGAGAAACTTTAGAGATTGTTGATCGTGCATACATATTGCATGAGGGATCTGTAATTATGAAAGGAACTCCTGAAGAAGTCGTAAATGATGAAAGCGTTAGAAAAGTTTATTTAGGGAATCAATTTAAAATTTAATAACCCAAATTATTAGAATTTAATGAGGAAATAAGAAGGGTAGAGCAGAATGGATATTCAAGTAAGTGGAAAACAAATAAAGATTGGCAAAAATTTAACAGATCATGTCAAGGAACAATTAAATGTTATAAATAAAAAATATTTACTTAGACCAACTTACGCTAATATTACATTTTCAAAAGAAAATAATGAATTTAAATGTGAAGCGTTATTACATCTTTCAAGCGGTTTAACAGCATGTTGCGCTGGAAGGGCAAGAGGAATATATGATTCCTTTCAAAAATCAATTCTTCGTTTAGAAAAAATTCTTAGAAGATACAAAAGAAAAATAAAAAATCATCATCAAGTTGATGAAAAAGTAGTTATGGAACTTTAGTAAATTTAAACTTTTATATTAAACTTTACTTCAGGTCTAAATATGCTAATTATTTTCTAATATTAAGTCTGGGGATCGGATTATTTTATGATTATTTCAGAAATTTTATCATCTGAAGCTATCTTAACTTCAATAAAAGCTTCTAGTAAGAAAAGAGTTTTACAAGAAATTTCTTTAGGAATAGCAAATGTTTATGATCTCAATCAATCTGAGGTTTTTTTTGCATTACAAGAAAGAGAAAATTTAGGACCAACTGGGATGGGTCACGGTGTTGCTATACCACATGCACGAATAAGTTCTTTGAACTCCATAAAAGGTTTATTTGCTAAGCTTATGAAACCGTTAGACTTTGGTTCTATGGATGGCCAAAATGTTGATTTAATTTTTGTTCTTATAGCACCACATGATTCAGGAGCTAATCATCTTAAAGCATTAGCAAAGGTTTCTAGGATACTTAGAAACAGATCAACTTGTGAAAAATTAAGATCAACGGGAGACAAATTAGCTTTATATTCCATTCTGACCACAGATAAAGAAATTCAAGCGGCTTAAAAAAAACTTAATTATTTTTTTTTAGAATTTTTTCAATTATGGGTATATCACTTGGATTATTCAATTCCCAGAATTCGTTTCCTTTTAATGATGATATTACACATTTAATAGAAATACCATTTTCAAGAAACCTTAGCTGTTCTAGGCCTTCTTGTTTTTCAAGATTTCCTTGAGGGAATTTAATATAAGATTTTAAAGCTACTGATTTGTAAGCATATACACCAATATGATGATATACATTACTTAAGTTTTTTTTTATATTCTTTTGGTTAGTATGGGGAATTAATTCTTTTGAAAAATAAAGAGCTTTTAAATTTTTATCAAAAACAACAGTAGTTGCTCCTATCCTTCCAGCTTCTTTATCAGTAATGAGCTTATTTAACGATTCTTGATCACATTTTAAAATAGGTGTTGTTACTTGATGATTACTATTTAAAAGTTCTTTTACTAGATCTTCTATAACCCATATCGGAGTTAGAGGCGAATCACCTTGTAAATTTACTATTATCTCATAATTCTTATCTTGAAGGTTTAATGTTTCAGCAACTCTTTCAGACCCATTCCTGAGATTATTTGATGTCATACAAACTTCTGCTCCAAAATTTTCACAGTATTCTTTTATTCTAATATCATCAGTTGCTATTATTTTCTTATCAAAACAATTAAGTTCCAATGCCAATTGCCAAGTTTTTTTAATCAAACTAATTTTTTTTCCATTATAATCTTCAAAAACAGCTAAAGGTTTTCCAGGAAATCTTGATGAGTCGTACCTTGCTGGTATAACTAATAAATTGCTCATAACTCTAACTTACTTATATCATTAAGAAAAACAGAATAGTTAATAAATTAAAAATTTTATAAATCATTAATACAACATAAAGAAAATTTAGTCATAAAAATAATAATAATTTATTAATTAATCCTTGTAGTGTGAAAATCAAAACCCATATATCTGTAAACCTAAAATTATAATGGTTAAAAAAAATAGTGGGAAGGAATTATAATGTCCAAAGTTATTGGTATTGATTTAGGAACTACAAATTCTTGTGTAGCCTTAATGGACGGTAAAGATGCTAAAGTTATCGAAAATTCAGAAGGAGCAAGAACTACACCTTCTATCGTCGGATTTACTGATGATGAGAGATTAGTTGGCCAACCTGCTAAAAGACAAGCTGTTACAAACCCAGAAAATACTCTTTTTGCAGTCAAGCGGTTAATTGGAAGAAGAATAGACGACCCTATGGTAGAAAAAGATAAAGATATGGTTCCCTATTCTATCGTGGATGAAGGAAATGGTGACGCTTGGGTTGAAGTTGATAAGCAAAAATATTCCCCAAGCCAGATATCCGCTTTCATATTACAAAAAATGAAAGAAACTGCTGAAAGCTATTTAGGTGAAGATGTTTCACAAGCTGTTATTACAGTTCCAGCATACTTTAATGATGCTCAAAGGCAGGCAACCAAAGATGCAGGCAAAATAGCTGGACTTGAAGTTTTAAGAATTATCAACGAACCAACTGCCGCTGCTTTGGCCTATGGCTTAGATAAAGAAGGTGGAAAAACTATTGCCGTATTTGATTTGGGTGGGGGAACTTTTGATATTTCTATTTTAGAAATTGACGATGGCTTATTTGAAGTAAAATCGACGAATGGTGATACTTTTTTAGGTGGTGAAGATTTTGATATGAAAATAGTTGATTATTTAGCCAGCGAATTCAAAAAAGAAAGTGGTGTTGACCTAAAGTCTGATAAAATGGCTTTACAGCGTCTTAAAGAATCAGCTGAAAAAGCTAAAATTGAGCTTTCTTCCCAGTCTCAAACTGAAATAAATCAACCATTCATATCTATGGATCCAAAAACAAGTCAACCTTTACACATGGTTATTAAATTAACTAGAGCCAAGTTAGAAAGCTTAGTTTCGGAACTAGTATCTAGATCTCTCAAGCCTTGCCAAGCAGCTTTAAAAGATGCAGGTCTTTCTAAAAGTGAAATTGATGAAATAGTGCTTGTTGGTGGTATGACTAGAATGCCTAAAGTTATTGAAGAAGTTACCAAATTTTTTGGTAAAGAACCCCACAAAGGTGTTAACCCTGACGAAGTTGTTGCTATGGGTGCTGCGATTCAGGCTGGTGTTTTACAAGGGGATGTAAAAGATGTTGTATTATTAGATGTAACCCCATTATCATTAGGTATTGAAACTTTAGGAGGAGTCTTTACCAGACTTATTGACAGAAACACTACAATACCTACAAAGAAAAGTCAGGTTTTTTCAACTGCAGAAGATAACCAAAATGCTGTAACAATTCGTGTTTTTCAGGGTGAGAGAGAAATTGCTAATGATAATAAAGTACTTGGACAGTTCAACTTAGAAAATATACCTCCTGCACCTAGAGGAGTTCCTCAAATTGAAGTTACTTTTGATATTGATGCAAATGGAATAGTATCAGTTTCTGCAAAAGATAAAGGTACAGGTAAAGAACAAAAAATTACAATACAGGCTTCAGGTGGATTATCTGATGAGGACATTGAAAAAATGGTTAAGGATGCAGAAGATAATGCAGAAGCAGATAAAGAAAAGAAAGATTTAATTGAAGCAACAAATCAGGCTGAAAGTTTAATTCACAGCACAGAAAAATCACTTGAAGAACATTCTGATAAAATAGATCCATCGACTGTAGAAGCTATTGAACTTTCTATAAAGGCATTAAAAGAAACATTAGAAAGTGAAGAACCATCAGCAGATAAAATTAGGGCAAGAGCACAAGATGTTACAGACGCTGCTATGAAACTAGGAGAAGCTATATATAAAGCCGAAGCCCAAGAAAATCAAGAAAATCAAGAAAATCAAGAAAATTCAAATGATGAAACAATTAATGAAGACAATAACAGTGATGATGTTGTTGATGCTGATTTTGAAGATTTAAACAAGACTGATAAATAATTTTGTGTTAACAAATCTTTAGTTTGTTAAAATACAAATAAGTAGGTTTTTTTATGTCTAAAAGTGACTATTACAAAATTCTTGGTTGTTCTAAAACAGCTTCAGAAGCTGAATTAAAAAAAGCATTTAGATCAAAAGCCAAAGAACTTCATCCTGATAGAAATCCAGGAAATTCATCTTCTACAGAAAAATTCAAAAAAGTTAATGAGGCATATGATATATTAAAAGACCCAAACAAAAGAGCTGCATATGATAGATACGGCCATGCAGCATTTGATGGAAGTATGGGGGGTGGTTTTAATAGTGGTGGAGCACCAAATGGTGATTTTGCATCAGCTTTTTCAGATGTTTTTGAAGATTTGTTTGGTGACTTCATGGGAGGAGGCAATGCAAGATCTGGAAATTCACAAAGGGCAAATAGAGGTTCAGATTTAAGATATAATATGCATATTGCTTTAAAAGATTCCTTTTCTGGTAAAAAAACTAATATAGATGTTCCAACATCTGTATCTTGTGACTCATGTAATGGGTCTGGTGCTCAATCAGGTGCGAGCCCTACTTCATGCCCCACTTGTTCTGGAATTGGGAAAGTAAGAGCACAGCAAGGTTTTTTTACTGTAGAAAGAACATGTCCCACTTGTTCTGGAAAAGGTCAAATAATTAAAAATCCATGTCGCTTATGTAGTGGACAAGGCAGAATAGAAAAGTCAAAAAAACTTAGTGTCAATATACCTCCAGGAGTTGAAACTGGAACAAGAATTAGACTTGCAGGTGAAGGAGAAGCTGGAATTAGAGGAGGGCAGTCTGGAGATTTGTATATATTTATTGAAGTTGAAAAGCACTCTATTTTTGAAAGAGAAGGAAATGATCTTTTTTGTCGTATACCTATAACAATGACTAAAGCAGCATTAGGGGGTGATTTAGAGGCTCCTACAATTGATGGCGGAAAGACAAGAGTAAAAATTCCTACAGGTTCTCAAAATAATAAACAACTTAGGCTCAAAGGAAAAGGAATGCCCTCAATTAGAGGTGGAATTAAGGGAGACCTTTACATAGAAATTTTAGTAGAAACTCCTGTTAATTTAAGTGCTGAACAAATCCAATTACTAAAACAATTTGAAGATTCATGTAAAGACAATAATCCGGTGAATAAAGATTTTTTTAGTAAAGTTAAAAATTTTTGGAATACAAACTAAAAGAGAATGAAATGTCAAAAAAAGATGAAAATACAAACGATATAAATGTATCCTTAAATGATGATGCTCTTATAGAAGACACAAATGATTCTTGTTTGCAAAATGATACTGAGAAAGAACCTGTATCTGACTTAAGTAATAATGATCAAACTACTACTAATGATATTGAAATAAAATTAGAAAAATTAGAAAATGAAAGAGACGACCTTAAAGATAAATTAATGAGATCTCTTGCTGAAAGTGAAAATATTAGAAAAAGAGCTTTGAAAGATCGTCAAGATTCAGAAATATACGCAGTTTCAAAAATGTCCAGAGATATTCTTAGTGTTTATGACAATCTACAAAGAGCTTTAGATCTTGCAGATGATATATTAGATGAAAAATCATTACCAATGATCGAAGGTCTAGAACTTACAAAAAAAGACCTTCTTGAAATATTTAAGAGAAATAAAATTGACAAAATAGAACCTATTTCTGGTGAAAAGTTTGACCCAAAATTACATCAAGCAATGATGGAAACTCCTTCAGATGAAATAGAAAAAGGTCATATTGTAGGAGTACTTTCTGTTGGTTTTTTGATAGGTGATAGACTGCTTAGGGCATCAAACGTTACTGTTTCTTCGGGTAAAAGAGAAGAAGTAGATGAGAAAATAGACGAAAAAGTAAGTTAATTTTTTAATATACTTGACTGTAACTTGTAAAGAATGTGAAGTGCCTCTTTTGGGGTGATTTCATCCATATTTAAAGACTTTATTAGATTTTCAGCTTTGGAAACATTTGATTTTTTTTGAAAATTATTTTGTTTTAACAAATTTTTAGATTCTTGTTTTTTAATATCAGAATTATTATTTTGTGAACTTCTCTCAAGATCTTCAAGAATAGATTTAGACCTGCCAACAACTTCAGTAGGTATCCCCGCAAGTTTAGCAACTTCAATACCAAATGAATGATTGGCTTTGCCTTTTACAATTTTGTGTAAAAAAATTATATTATCTTCTAATTCTTTTATTTTAACTGTTAAGTTACATAATTTTGGTAATAGTTGTTCTAAAACTGTAAGTTCATGAAAATGAGTAGCGAAAAGAGTTCTAGATTTGTTTTTTTTATGTAGATATTCAAGTGTTGACCAAGCAATTGATAATCCATCTAAAGTCGAAGTTCCTCTACCAATTTCATCTAGTATAATAAAAGATTTTTCTGTTGCTTGATTTAAAATAGTTGCAGTTTCTAACATTTCAATCATAAATGTTGAATGACCTTCAGATAAATCATCAGAAGCACCAATTCTTGAAAAAATTCTATCAACAATTCCTATTTTTGCTTCACTGGCTGGAACATAACAACCCATTTGAGCAAGAAGAATAATGATTGCATTTTGTCTTAGAAATGTTGATTTACCTGCCATATTAGGACCAGTAATGAGATTTATTGTTATTTTTTTGCCGTCTAAATTACAATCATTTGGGATAAATGAAGTCCCTCCTTTTAGGATAACATTTTTTTCAACAATTGGATGTCTACCCTTAATAATAGTCAACTCTTTGCTATTTGAAATTACTGGTTTAACCCAATTTTCTTCTTTGGAAACAACTCCTAAACTTAAAAAAAAATCTAATTCACCTATTGAGTCAGCGGAAGATCTAATTTCAGTTTCTGATTCCAAAAAAAGATTTTTTAAATCATTAAATATTTTTAACTCTAACTCTCCTATTTTAAAATTTGCTGTATTTATTTGGTTTTCAAGTGAAACTAAATCATTATTAGTAAATCGATAAGTATTTGCAGTAGTTTGGCGATGAGTAAAAAATTGGCTGTTTTTATCGTTTAAAATATTATCTGCATTTCTTGAAGTCACTTCAATAAAATACCCAAGTATATTATTTTTTTTTATTTTTAAACTTGATATTTTGGTTTTTTTGATCAGGTGATTTTCAAGATCAGAAACATATTTCTCACTTTTTAAAACAATATCTCTTAATTTATCTAATTCTAAATTGTAACCATAGTTAATATAACTTATCTGATTACCAATTTCATGGCCATTTTCATAAAGTGCAATATCTAATATGTCGTCAAGATCTAAAAATTCACTAAATAAATTTATAATCCTAGATAATTTAATAGGAAACGTATACTTGTTATTTTTTTCTTTAAAAAAATTTTTAATTCTCAAAGAGATCTTTATTCCTTTCTTAAGGATTAAAAGATCTTTAAAACTATTTTTATAAAAAGCTAATCTCGAAAACGCTCTTTCAAAATCAGGGCAAATTTTTAATATTTCTTTAAGTTCAAAAGATAATGAAGAGTTTTCATAAAAAAACTTAGTTATTAACAATCTTTCATTTATAATACTGAGATCAGTAAGTGGAGCATTCAATCGATTTTCTAAAACTCTAAATCCAAAATTAGTAGAGGTTTTATTTAATATACTAATCAAAGAACTTTTCTTTTCTCCGGTTATGGATTTGTTAATTTCTAAATTCCTTCTTGTATTTTCGTCTATTTCTAATACTGACTTTTTTTTCTCTACATATGGTCTCTTTAAGCTAAGATTACTCCCAATTTTTGTAATTTCCAAATAATCTAAAATGGCTCCTAAAGAACCAATCATTGAGTGTGTAAAATTACCAAAACTAGTTAAGCTTTTTACCCCATAATGACGATGAAGTTTATTTTTTGAATTAATGGAGTTAAAACTGGAATCTGATAAAAGGGTTAATTTATATTTATTTTTATTAAGATTTATTTTTGTTTTTTCAGCATATGAATTTGAAACTATTACTTCACTAGGTTTAATTCTGGCTATATCAGAAGAAACTTTCTCTATTGAAGTTGATGATGAAGATACTTTACCTGTTGAAATGTCTGCCCAACTAATTGATATATCACCTCTAATGTCATTGATGGACAATAAAAAATTGTTTGTTTTAACTCCAATCAAATTATCTTCTAAAATTGTCCCTGGTGTAATTATTCTTACTACTTCTCTATTAACAATTGCTTTATATCCTCTTTTTTTTGCTTCTTCTGGTGTCTCAGTTTGCTCACAAATAGCAACATTTATCCCCTTTCTTATAAGTATCTCAATATATCTATCAGATGAATGATGAGGCACCCCACACATAGGTATATCTTTTCCTTCTAACTTTCCTCGTTTTGTTAAAGTAATGTTCAATATGTCACTAGCTAAATATGCATCATCAAAGAAAAGTTCATAAAAATCTCCCATTCTAAAAAAGAGTAATGCATCAGAATAATTACTTTTTATTTCAATATATTGTTCCATAAGTGGGGTTATATTGTTTTGAGTTTTCATCTTAAAATCTTTCATTTAAATAATTTGATCAAAAAAACCCGAGTTTATATAACACTATGATCAAATTACATTCTAATGGTATTAAAATTAAACATTTCTATCTGAAATCATTTTACCTATTAGTTGGGCAGTGTAATCAACAATTGGAACTATTCTACCATAATTAAGTCTTGTTGGCCCAATAACACCTACAGCTCCAATGATTTTACTTTTACTATTCATATAAGGAGATAAAACCAATGATGATTCTGATAGAGAAAATAATTTATTTTCTGAACCAATAAAAACTCTTACACCCTCACCCTCTTCTGTTAAATCTAATAATTGTTCTAAATCTTTCTTTTTTTCTAAATCATCAAAAAGGATTCTAATTTTCTCAATTTCTTCTTGATTTTCTAGATCACCTATTAAGTTAGATCTACCCCTTATTATTAATCTATCTCTTCCAGAAATTACATCTGGAGCCCAAGCAGCTACTCCTGATTTAATAAGTTTATGGGTTATTTTATCTAAGTGATTTTGGTTTTTTTCTATTTCCTCAGTTATTACTTTTCTAATTTCTGAAATAGTATGACCAGAAAGTATTGAGTTTAAAAAATTTCCAGCTTCCCTCATAATACTAGAATTTAGACCTATTGGTGGCGTGAAATATCTATTTTCAACCTGTCCATCAGTTGTTACTAAAACTACTAATGCTCTTTTAGTAGATAAAGAAACAAACTCTATATGTTTAATAGAAGACTCAATCTTAGGTGCTAAAACTAAACTAGCACCAGAAGTTAATCCTGAAAGAATTGATCCCACTCTATCCAAAATGGGATGAATTTCATTATCACTTCCTTCTATAGAACCTTCTAATTCTTTTTTTGTCTCTTTTGTCATATCAGAAACTTCTAATAATCCATCGACAAAGAGCCTCAAACCAGTATGAGTTGGAATTCTACCAGAAGATATATGTATACTTCCTAACAATCCACTTTCCTCTAAATCCTGCATAATATTTCTTATTGTGGAAGAAGAAATATTATTTCTTAGGTTTTTTGCTAATGTTTTAGATCCTACAGGTTCTCCAGTGTTTAAATATGTTTCAACTAAACATCTGAAAATTTCTTTACTTCTTTCAGTAAGTTTTTCTATTTGAGATTTTGTTTTCATTTTAAATTTATTCTACTTATTATATTTACTAAATGTTATAATATACTTTAATGAAAATATTTATGAGAATTTAGATTATGCGACCATCAAAAAGAAATATCAATCAAATAAGATCTGTATCAATAAAAACAAACATAATTAAAAATGCTGAAGGTTCTTGCAACATTAAATGTGGAAATACTGAAATAATTTGTACAGCGACAATTGATGAAAATGTACCTCACTTTATGAGAAAGACTGGGCTTGGTTGGGTAACTGCAGAATATGGTATGTTACCAAGATCGACAAATAGTAGAATGAAAAGAGAATCCTCTAGAGGGAAACAAGGTGGTAGAACCTTAGAAATTCAAAGACTAATTGGAAGATCACTTAGAACATGCGTTGACCGATTATTATTAGGAGAAAGACAAATAATAATAGATTGTGATGTTATACAAGCTGACGGAGGAACAAGGTGCGCAGCAATAACAGGAGGTTGGGTAGCACTAAAATTGGCTACTAATTCTTTAATTAAAAATAAAATAATTAAAGAAGACCCAATAGTAAATCAAGTAGCTGCAATATCATGTGGAATCTTTAATGATAGCCCTATTTTAGATTTAGATTATGAAGAAGATTCAAATATAAAAACAGACGCTAATTTTGTTTTAAATCAAAAAAATGAAATAATTGAAATACAAGTATCTGCTGAAAAAGAGCCTTTTTCTTATAAAGACTTTGACGAGTTATTCCAACTTGCTAAAAAGGGTATTCTTGAACTAACAGATTTTCAAAAAGAGGCTATAGAACGTGAAGATTTTTCCTGAAAATAAAATACTGATAGCAACTCACAATATAGGTAAGTTAGAGGAGTTTAAATATATACTGAAAGATTTAGATCTTGAAATTTTATCATCAAAAGATTTAAACCTTGATGAACCTATTGAAACTGAAAATACATTTATTGGAAATGCAAGAATAAAATCAAAAAGTTCTTGCTTACAAAGTAATATACCTTCATTAGCCGATGATAGCGGTTTACAAGTACATGCACTAGGTAATAAACCTGGTGTTTATACTGCAGATTGGGCATTCACTGAAAATGGTAGAGATTTTAAAAAAGCTATGCACAGAGTCTGGAATGAACTTTTAGAGTGTAAAAAAAAGAAACCATTTACCGCTAATTTTATTTGTACTCTTGTATTAACTTTTCCTAATGGAAATGAAAAAATTTTTGAAGGAAGCGTTAATGGGTCAATAAATTGGCCAATAAGAGGAATAGATGGCCATGGATATGATCCCATGTTTGTTCCAGATGGTTATAGAAAAACTTTTGGAGAAATGACAAATTCAGAAAAAAATAAAATTAGTCATAGAAATATTGCTCTAAAAAAATTTATAACATTTTATAACAATAATTCTTAATAATGAAAACTAATCAAATATCTATATATTTTCATTGGCCATTTTGTGAATCAAAATGTCCTTATTGTGATTTTAATAGCCATGTAAGATATAAAATAAATCATAAAGATTGGCTGATTGCATATTTGAATAATATAGATTTTTGGAAAGAAAAATTAGATCACACTATAATTCGATCCATTTACTTTGGTGGAGGCACTCCCAGTTTAATGGAGCCAAAATCTTTATCAATTATTTTGGAAAAAATCTATAAAAATTTTTCTTTATCAAAAGATGTTGAAATATCACTTGAAGCCAATCCAAGTTCAGTGGAGAAAAAAAAATTTAAAGATTTTTCTTTAACAGGAATAAATAGAATTTCAATTGGTATTCAATCTTTTAATGATAGGGATCTTAAATATTTAGGAAGAAAACATACCGCAAATGACGCAATAACATCAGTTGAAATAGCTAATAGTGAATTTTTCAATGTAAATTTAGATTTAATCTATGGTAGACAATTTCAAACATTAACAGACTGGGAAAAAGAACTAACCTTTGCTTTATCATTAGGCACTCAACATTTATCATTATACCAATTAACTATTGAAAAGGGTACTGTTTTTAGAAATCTATTTAATGTCGGAAAATTAAAAGGTTTGCCTAATCAGGAAGTATCAAAAAAATTTTTTATGATTACTAATAAATTATGTAAAAAAAACAATTATAATCCATATGAAATTTCTAATTTTGCAAAAAAAAACTTTGAGTGCTTTCATAATTTAAATTACTGGAAGTGTGGTAATTTCATTAGTATAGGACCTGGAGCTCATGGTCGGTATGCGTATGATAATTCAAGATTTTCATATAATAACATAAAAAATCCTGAAAATTGGTTAGAAAGTTCACTAAAAAATAAAAATCCTATAAAAAAAATAAAAAAACTTTCAAAAGTCGAACAATTAGAAGAATTAATAATTATGGGTCTGAGAACAAATGAAGGGATAAATTTAAATTACATCAAAGAAGGCTTAAGAATGAATTTAAATACAGAAAAAATAAAATATTTAAAAGATTTCAAATTTATTAGCGTAACAAATAGTAATTTAAAATTGTTATTAAAAGGTAAATTAGTACTAAATAGAATTGTTCAAGAACTATTAATTTAAAACTGCGTTTTCAAAATATTACAAATTTTTTGTAATTCGTTATTATCTTTAAATAAAATATTCAATCTACCTGATTTTTTCTTTTTATCACTTAAAATTTTTACCTTGAATTTTAAATGGGCTGTCAAAGTATCTTCCAATTCCTTAGTATCTAGCTCTTTATTTATTGAAAAAGATTTTTTATCAACTGTGTCTAATTTTTTTCTTTTAGTTAATAGTTCAGTTTGTCTAACTGATAAACTTTTTTTTACTATAAGATGAGAAAGGCTAATTGGGTCGTTGCAGTTTAATAATGTTCTAGCATGTCCAGACGTAAGATCACCCGTTTTAATCAAATTTTTTACTTCTACAGGTAGAGATAGCAATCTAATTAGATTAGATACATAAGGTCTTGATTTACCAACTAAATTTGAAATTTTTTCATGGCTATAACCAAACTCTTGAACCAATCTAAAATATCCATCAGCCTCTTCTAATGGTTTTAATTCTGACCTTTGAACATTTTCTATAATTGCGATTTCAATTATTTCTTCATTAGTGAGTTTTTTAACTATAACTGGTATCTCATGTATTTGCGCTATTTGAGCTGCTCTCCATCTTCTCTCACCTGCTACAATAATATAATCATTTTCACCATTTTTAATAACCAAAAGTGGTTGTAATATTCCTTTGTCAGAAATTGTATCTGCAAGTTCCTTGAGTTCTTCGGAATCAAAATATTTTCTTGGTTGATTAGGATTAGGTTTTATATACTCTAATGGTATATATATTTGATCATTTCTTTTAATATTTTCACTATTAGTTAAAAAGTCGTCATCAGAGATAAAAGATGACAACCCCCTTCCCAAAACTTTCTTTTTTTTCAATTTAAATCACTCCTTTTGGAAAATATTTTTTCTCACGCATAAAAAATTCTGCGGTTAATTTTTGATATGCAACTGATCCTAAACACTTTGGATCATATATGACACCTGGCACTGAAAAAGATGGGGCTTCACTTAATTTTACGTTCCTTGGTATTACAGTATTAAAAACCAAATCATTTAATGTTGATCTTACATCTTCTTCTATTTGTAATGAGAGGTTATTTCTTTTATCATACATTGTTAATAATACGCCTAATATTTTTAGTTCTTTATTAAGTGTATTTCTGATTTCTTTTATTGTAATCATCAATTGTGAAAGACCTTCTAATGCAAAAAATTCAGTTTGTAATGGAATAATTATAAAGTTAGCTAACGCTAATGAATTTACTGTCAGCATATTTAAAGCAGGTGGACAATCCATTAAAATATAATCAAATGTGGGCAGATATTCTTTTGAATTTATGAAAGAATTCTTAAGTCTGGTGGCTTTTTTTTCCATTTCTGCTAAATTCATATCTACTGATGAGAGATCTTGGTTTGCAGGAATAATAAAAAGATTTTCTATATTTGTTTTCTTAACTACATTATGAATATTCTCGTTAGAAATAAGAACATCATAAGAACTAAATTTCCTCTGATCCAAAAGAATTCCCAGTCCAGTTGAAGCATTACCTTGTGCGTCTAAATCAATAATCAAGACTTTTTTTCCTGATGCTGCAATCGTTGTTGCAAGATTTAAAACAGTAGTTGTTTTCCCAACTCCACCTTTTTGGTTTACTACTGAAACAAAGATTGGCGTAATTTTTTGTTTTTTATTTTGTCGTTGCACAAGTAATATTCCTTATTTTCAAAATAAATGAATTATTATCTATAATATTTTTAATTTTTTCTAATTCATAGTTCCATTTTTTTTTTGAGATTTTTATTTCTTTGGAAAAACTCACACCTTTAGGAAATAAAGATGTTGTATTCTTATTTTGATGTTTATAACTTATCCTTAAAAGATGATCTAGTTTACCAAATGCTCTTGATGTTATAACATCTGCCTTTTGAGATTCAATCAAATCAACATTTTTAGATATTATTTCAACATTTAAACCAATTTTATTTACAACCTCATTTAAAAAAATTACTTTTTTTTTATTCTTTTCAACTACTATAATTTTGAGACTGGGTTTTAGCTCTCTAGCAATTAATGCTACTACCAAACCTGGAAACCCAGCTCCAGAGCCAAAGTCTAACCACGTATTAGCCTTTTGGGGTAAATACAACCAAAGTTGTGCACTATCAAGAAAGTGTCTATTCCAAGATGTATTTATAGATTTTCTAGAAACAAGATTGATTTTTTTGTTCCAGGTTATAAGCATATTGTAATATAAACTTAGCAAATCACATGTTTCACGTGAAACACATATTTTTTTTAATAGCAAATCATAATCAAGCTGATTTTTTATCATAGTTGAGTTGTAAATAGTTTTGTTCTTTTCGAGCTAACCGCTGTCTTTTAATGTATAAATTTACTAACGTCATGGCTGCAGGGGTTACTCCCTCTATTCTTGAAGCATGCAGTAAATTCATAGGCCTAATTAATTCAAGCTTTGAAAGGATTTCGCTAGATAAACCTTTAATTTTATTATAATCTATATCCTTTGGAATTTTAATAGTTTCATATTTTTTAGTTTCTTCAACCTCAGATTTTTGTCTGTCTATATATACTTCGTATTTAGCAATATTAGATAATTGATTTAGAGTTTTAAAATTAATGTCTTTTATAGAAGGCCATAAGATCTGAATCTTTTTTATATTTAAAGCAGATTGTCCTATAAGATCAAAAGCAGTCCTGTTTTGACCATCTTTTTTAATCTTTATACCAACTTTTTCAGCTTGGTTAGGTGTTGTTTTTAAAGATTTTGCAAGAAGAATCGCATCTTTAATATCTTTCATTTTCTTTTGAAAAAGTTTTTTTCTTTCATTATTTATTGTTCCTAATTTTAAACCAATATTTGTAAGCCTCTGATCTGCATTATCGGCTCTCAATGAAAGTCTAAATTCAGCTCTAGAAGTAAACATTCTGTAAGGTTCTAAAACACCTTTAGTAGTAAGATCGTCTATCAAAACACCAATATAACCTTGGTCTCTTCCTATAATAAGGGGTTTTTTAGATTTTAAATGACGATATGCATTTATACCTGCAATAATACCCTGTGCTGCAGCTTCCTCGTATCCAGTTGTTCCGTTTATTTGACCTGCAAGAAAAAAACCGTTTATTTTTTTTAATTCCAATGATTGTTTAAGAGATCTTGGGTCAATGTAATCATATTCAATAGCATATCCTGGCTGGATAATTTTAACATTCTCTAGACCTTTTATAGTAGTTAAGAATTCTAACTGTATTTTTTCAGGTAAGGATGTAGAAATTCCATTAGGGTATATAATATTTGAATTTAAACCCTCTGGTTCTAAAAAAATTTGATGTTTGTTTTTATCATAAAACCGATGTACTTTATCCTCAATAGATGGACAATACCTAGGACCATTTGAAGAAATGTTTCCATTAAAAATGGCTGATTTGTTTATATTTTTTTTAATTATTTTGTGAGTTTCATCACTTGTATATGTGATATAGCAACTGATTTGTTCTAAATTAATTTTTGTGGTTAAAAAGGAAAAGAAAACCGGTTCACTATCTGCATTTTGCTTTTCAAGCTCTTTCCAATTAATAGTTGTAGCATTAAGCCTAGGAGGTGTTCCAGTCTTTAGTCTACCCATTGGCAAATCCAAGTCATACATACTATTAGCCAAACTTATTGAGGCATTATCACCCTTTCTGCCACCAGAAAAGGACTTTTTTCCAATATGAATCTTTCCATTTAAAAAAGTACCAGTTGTCAAAACAACTGCCTTTGCATATATCTTTTCACAATCGGATAGAACCACACCCTTTATTTGGTTTTTACTTATAACAAGATTAGAAACTTCACCTGATAAAATAGAGAGGTTTTCTAATTGAATAAGTTTTTGATGAACAAAATCTTTATATGCTTTTCTATCTATTTGTGTTCTTGGACCTTGTACAGCAGGTCCCTTGCTTCTATTTAAAAGCCTAAATTGTATACCAGAAAAATCTGCAGCTGAAGGCATAAGCCCCCCCAAAGCATCTATTTCTCTTACTAAGTGCCCCTTGCCCAAACCTCCAATTGCTGGATTACAAGACATTTCACCTATTTTTTTTTGGTCATTAGTAATTAAAAGTGTTTTAGCGCCAAGAACAGCGCATATATGTGAAGCCTCTGTTCCTGCATGACCTCCACCTATAATAATTACGTCATAATATTGTTTCATGAAAAACCTGTAATTAGGAACTTATTTACCAATGCAAAAATTTGAAAATATTTCACCAAGTACACTTTCTGTATCTATTAAACCCAACAAGCCATCCAAATTCACTATAATACCTCGTAGTTCATTAGCAATCAATTCTAATTCAAAAGTATCATTCGCAATCATTTCTTTTATATTATTTATATAATCTAGACAAACATTAACTCTTTTAAGATGCCTTGCTCTATTAATTACAGAAGACTGAGGTGTATTGCTCGCTAATTTTTCCTTAATTAAATATAGTAAATCATCAATTCCTTTTCCTGTTCTACCAGAAATACTTGGTTCTGAACCCTTTAAATCACCCTTTGGTCTCAATATTATATCTGATGCTGAGGTGCGCAATCCTAAAGATATTAGATCAACATTAGATTCTGATAAAACAACCCTTAAATGAGCCTTATTTGCTCTCTTTAGTGTATTAGAAATTCCAATTTTCTCAACTACATTTTTAGTTTTTCTTATTCCAGCTGTATCTAAAAATATTATAGGAATACCATCTAAATTATAATTTAATTCTATAATATCTCTGGTTGTGCCTGATAACTTTGAAGTTATAGCAACATTTCTTTTCGCTAACTTATTTATAAGAGTTGATTTGCCAGAATTTGGTTTGCCAACAATGGCAACTATAAAACCTGATCTTATAGACTCTGAGAAATTAAAACTTGCTTTTTCCTTTTTTAGGTCTCTTTCAAAACTTAAAATAGGTTTGTTAATATCTTTAATTAAATCTGAATCATCAATCTCATCATAAAAATCTATATTTGCCTCTACTATGGATAAAATTTTAATTACCTTAATTTTCCATTCTTTAACTTTTTTATTTGAAGAACCCATATAAATATCAAGAGCTTGTTTTTGTTGATATTCTGTTTCTGCTTTCATCAAATCGGACAAGCCTTCTACTTGAGTCAAACTTAATTTATCGTTTTTTAGTGCTCTTTGAGTGAATTCTCCAGGCAGAGCTTCTCTCAAAAATGGTATTTTTCCAAGTGTATCTAAAACTGTCTTAATAACAATTAAACTCCCATGAATATGCAGCTCAGCCATTTTTTCACTGGTAAAACTTTTATCTTTTTCAAAACAAACAATTAATGCTTCGTCCAGTAAATCTTTTTCAAGAGAAAAAATTTTTTTTAAGGATAATTCTCTTGTTTTTCTTAATTTTGATAAGTCACAATCACAAATAATGCTTAAAGCATTAAATGCTTTAGGACCTGATATCCTAATTACTCCAATAGCTGAAACAGAGTCTGGAGTTGCAAGTGCAAATATCGTTTTTTTCATTTCTATCAATTATTCATAGAATCAAAAAACTCAGAATTTGTTTTTGTTTGCTTTAATTTGCTTAAAAGAAACTCAATTGCATCTGTTGTACCCATAGGATTCAATATCCTTCTTAAAACGAAGACTTTAGTTAATTCTGTTTTATCAACCAATAATTCCTCTTTTCTGGTACCTGATTTTAATAAATCAATAGCAGGAAAAACTCTCTTGTCTGCAACTTTTCTATCTAATACTAACTCTGAATTACCGGTTCCCTTAAATTCTTCAAAGATAACTTCATCCATTCTGCTCCCAGTGTCAATCAATGCAGTTGCTACAATGGTAAGAGAGCCTCCTTCTTCAATATTCCTAGCTGCACCAAAAAATCTTTTTGGCCTTTGTAATGCATTAGCATCTACACCACCAGTTAAGACCTTTCCTGACGATGGAACTACAGTATTGTATGCTCTACCTAATCTAGTTATAGAATCTAACAAAATAACTACATCTCTTTTATGTTCAACTAACCTTTTAGCCTTTTCTATAACCATTTCTGCAACAGCAACGTGTCTTGTAGCAGGCTCATCAAAAGTAGATGAAATAACCTCACCCTTCACAGATCTTTGCATATCTGTAACTTCCTCGGGTCTCTCATCAACTAAAAGTACTATGAGATAGCTATCTGGCTGATTTTTTTCAATTGCATGGGCAATATTTTGAAGTATGACAGTTTTTCCTGTTCTCGGAGGAGCAACTATTAAAGATCTTTGTCCCTTTCCGATTGGAGCAATTAAATCAATAACTCTGGCAGATTGATCTTTTATAGTTGGATCTTCAATTTCTAATTTAAATCGTTCATCTGGATAAAGTGGTGTCAAATTATCAAAATGAATTTTATGCTTTGCTTTTTCTGGTTCTGCAAAATTTATAGCCGTAACAGTTATAAGTCCAAAATATCTTTCATTATCTTTAGGAGCACAGATTACACCATCAAGTGTATCACCAGTTCTTAGCGAATATTTTCTAATTTGTGAAGGACTAACATAGATATCATCAGGGACCAGGTAAATAATTAGCATCAGTTGATCTAAGGAAACCAAAACCGTCCTGAACAACTTCTAAAACACCATCACCATATATCTCTACTCCGTTTTCTGCCATTTCTTTTAAAATGGCAAACATCATATCACCTTTTCTCATAGTGGATGCATTATCTATTTCTATTTTTTCTGCAAATTTCAATAAGTTAGCAGGAGATTGAGACTTTAACTCAGCTAATGAAAGTTCTTTTATCTTTTTTAGATCAATCTGATTTAAATCGACCATAATGATTCCATACAATTTAAAAAGGGTGTAAAACCGGTGAATACCGTATTGTATAATTAATATAAAAAATTTAACCAAAGTCAAATTAAATTTATTCATTAAGAGTTTTTAATAATAAATCAACATTTTTTATTTTAGCATCTGGTGTTATTCCGTGACCCAAATTGAAAATGTGGCTTGATGAAGAAAAATTTTTAACAATATTTCTTGTGTTTTTTACCAATTCATTTCCGCCCGATATTAAGTAAGCTGGATCCAAATTGCCCTGGATCACTTTATGTTTTTGGATATTTTCTTTAGCCCAAATTAAATCCATATTTGAATCTATAGCAATACAATCGAATTCTTTTACTTTTGCAAATTTTTCATATGTAGGACCTACTCCTCGAGGAAAAATAATAACAGGTATATCTGGAAATCTTTTCTTTAATTCTATTGCTATTTTTTTCATTGGTTCCAGTGAATATTTTTCTATATATGGTCCAGGCAATGATCCTGCCCAACTATCAAATAATTTTACTGCATCAACTCCTGCTATGATTTGTTTCGATAAATATTCAATGGTTGCTTTTTGAATTTTTAATATCAACTCATCAAAAACATCAGGAAAATTTAACATGAAATTTTTTGTTTTAATGTGATCTTTTGAGCCTTTACCTTCTATCATATAAGTTGAAACAGTCCATGGTGAACCAGCAAAACCAATAAATGTTATATTTTTTTCTAATTTAGATTTAATATTACTAACTGCATCATAAACTGGATTAAGAACTGTATGAATTTGTTCTGTTTTTTTTAAAAGTTTAAAATCTTCCAAATTAGTTATTGGTTTTAAAATTGGTCCTTCACCTTCTTTGAATTCCAAATGCTGGCCTAAAGAATTAGGAATTAATAGAATATCTGCAAATAGAATAGCAGCATCTAGATCAAATCTTTTTAATGGTTGTATTGTTACTTCTGTCGCTAATTTTGGATTAAAACAAAGATCCAAAAAGCTTCCAGCTTTTTTTCTTGTTTTTCTATATTCAGGAAGATATCTACCTGCTTGTCTCATTAACCAAACTGGTGGTTTATCATACTTAAAACCAGAAAGAGTTCCTAACAATTTTTTGTTCTTATCAATCATAATATATATTTATATTTATAGTTTCTAAGGTAGAACTACTTTATTATGTGGAAAAAATAAATTAAATAGTTATTAACAAAAATTGTAAAATAAAATATTGAAAAAAAAAGAAAAATTAGAACTATTCACACATGTTTAAAATAAATTAACAAAAAAAAAAATTAATAACTATGTTTATTTCATGAGGATTAATTTATAATTAAATTCTATATAAAGAAATATCTGTGGATAACATCTAATTAATACATATGTATAGAGATAAAGAAGATATAAAAAATTGCTGGTGTTATTGGAGACCCTATTAACCATACAAGGTCACCACTAATCCAAGAATATTGGATAAAAAGGAATAAGATAAATGCCTTTTATATCCCAATAAATGTCAAAATAGATGAGCTAGAAAATAAACTTTATTTTATTCAACAATTAAACTTTTGTGGTTTAAATGTAACTATACCACATAAAGAAAATATTTTAAACTTTGCTGATGAAGTAATGGAATCTGCTAAAATAATTGGTGCGGCAAACACTATTTTTTTTAGAAATGGAAAAATCATCGCAGATAATTCAGATACCTATGGTTTTTATCAATCGATTCTAAAAAATTTTCCTAAATATAATTTTAAAAAAGAGACCGTTTTAATATTTGGTGCTGGTGGGGCATCGCGAGCTGTTGCTTCTGTTTTTTTAAAAGAAAATGTTTTTGAAATAAGAATAATAAATAGAAATATAAATAAAGCTATTAAAATAAAAAATGATTTATCTTCAAGGATAAATGTATATGACTGGTCTGATTACTATAATGCATTAAAAGGTGTTACTACATTAGTAAATACCACAAGTTTAGGAAATTTTGGCTCTGAGAAATTTTCAATTAATCTTAAGGGTGTTAAAAAAAACGGTATTGCCATTGATTTAGTTTACAATCCTCTAAAGACTTCTTTTATGAAAGAAGCTGAAAAACAAAATTTAGAAACTATTAATGGTTTGGATATGTTGATATATCAGGCCAAAAAAGGTTTTCAACAGTGGTTTAAAAAAACCCCAACATATACTCCTGATCTAAAAAAATTAATTGAAAATTCTTTAAAGAGTTGAATATTGACTATTAAAATAGGGATAACTGGTTCAATTGGAATGGGAAAATCTACTGTTGCATCAATATTTAAAAAAAACAGGATAAATGTTTGGGATGCAGATGCAGAAGTTCATAAATTATATAAAAAAGGAAAAGAAGGTTATAATGCAATTATATTAACTTATCCAGAATTAATGGATGAAGAAGAGATAAACAGAGAAAAACTTTCAGATTTTATTAGGAAAAAAAAGATAGATTTAAAAACAATCGAACACCTAATACATCCTTTATTAATTAATAGTAGATTAAAATTTATTGAGGAAAATAAAAACCAAAATATAATTGTTTTTGATATACCTCTTCTGTATGAAACAAATGCGAATTTATGGCTTGATTATGTTATATCTGTATATTGTTCTAATAAAACACAAATAAAAAGATTATCTTCTAGAAAAAGTTTTGACAAAAAAAAAATACAATATTTATTATCAAAACAAATAACTTCTTATCAAAAACAAAGCAAAGCAAATTTTCTAATCAATACTGACCAAGAAATTGAATTTGTTGAAAAAGAAGTTAACAAAATAATAAAAAATTTAGGTATAAAAAGTTATGATTAGAGAAATTGTTTTAGATACTGAAACCACAGGATTAAATCCATTAGATGGGCATAAAATAGTTGAGTTAGCAGCAATAGAACTAATTGATCATGTCAAAACAGAAAACAAATTTCATCATTATATAAATCCAGAAAGAGAGATACCAGAAGCTGCTCAAAAAATACATAATATTACTTATGATATGGTAAGGGACAAGCCTGTTTTTAAAGAGATAGTTCAGGAATTTTTAAATTTCATTAAGGATGATAGTATCATAATACATAATGCAGATTTTGATTTGAAATTTTTAAATTATGAACTTAGTCTCAATAGAATCAACAATCTACAAAACAAAATAACTGATACACTTGCTATTGCAAGATCAAAATATCCTGGCTCATCAGTTTCATTAGATTCTTTATGTAAGAGATTTAATATAGATAAAAGTGAAAGAAGTGAAAAAGGACATGGAGCTTTAATTGATTGTTACTTATTAAGTGAAGTTTACCTAGAAATGATTGGTGGAAAACAGCCCAACTTAAATCTTAATAAAAAAAATATAAATAAATTAACAAAGAAACTAGAACAAAAAAAACAAAATTTCTTAAGAAAAAAAAAGTTAGAATCTATAATTGATGAAAAAATTTTAGAGACTCATATAGAATTTATCAAAAAGATTAATTGTGAAGATATTTGGAAATTTTCCCACAGAAAAATGATATCTAAAATAAATAAGAAACCAATAGAATAGTATTTTAAAAAGTTTATTTATTAATTTAGGATTGATCTTAAAAAAAAAGTATTTAAATCAAATCATACCAATTCACTTCTTCGAAAGGCATAAACTAATGATTCAAATAATAGTTTTAGCAGCAGTAGCATTTTTTTTGTTTTGGAGATTAAAATCTGTTTTAGGTTCAAGACAAGGTTTTGAAAAAGCAAAAGATAACAGTAATAAAGATGATAATACTTCAAACATAAATAGAAAAAGCAAAAAAAATGAGGACATAATTGATTTAAAACCAAATTTGATGGATGAAGACATTGCTGATTATGTTGAAGAAAACTCTCAAGATTTTAAAGTTTTGACAGAGATGAAAAAAATTGAAGAAGGTTGGATAGTTTCACATTTTGTATCAGGTGCAAAGCTTGCATATGAAGAAATATTAATGGCTTTTGAAAATGGCGATTTAAATAAAATAAAGAAAATGTCATCTAATCAAGTTTATTTGACATTTAAGGATGTGATAGATGATAGGAATAAAAAAGGCCTAAAAGTTGAAGCCACATTTGGAGGTGTACGTGATATTAGAATAAAAGAGGTAAAACTAAATAAGAAAAATTTGGAAGCTAATATTACAATGATTTTTCGATGTGATATTGCTTATAGTATTAAGGACAAAAATGATAAATTAATTGAGGGCGGATCAGATAATATAAAGAAACAAAAAGATGTTTGGACATTTGCGAGGAAAATGAATTCAGATGTTCCAAACTGGTATTTAGTTAAAACTGAATAAGAAAAATTTTGGAAATAATATGTTATTTACAAAAAGCGAAAAAAAATTATCAGATGCTGATATAGAAAGTTGGGATAAACTAAAAAATACTGTGGATCTTAAATTTAATAATAAATCATTTAAGAGCACAGACTTACAAGCAAAAAAACAAATCATTAACAAAGTAAAATCAACTGAACATAATAATTTAAAGCAAAAACCAACGTCTAAAATTATTACTGAGGAAAAATTTGTTTTAAAAGGAACTAAAATAGATGATAATAGAATTGATAAAAAAAAATTAATTCTTTTAAAAAAGGGAAAAATAAAACCGGAGATTATAATCGATTTACACGGTTATAGTTCAACAGAAGCAAAAATTAAATCTATAGAATTCACAACAAAAAATTTCTTACTTGGCTTGAGGTTGATCCTCATTATTACTGGAAAAGGAAAAAATAAAAAAAACGATTTAAATGAAAAAAATAAAAATAATGGTGTTTTAAGAAAATCTTTAAAAGCGTGGTTATATGATTCACATATGAGGCCAAATATATTAGGTATTATTCCGTCACATATTAATCATGGAGGCGATGGTGCTTTTTATGTATATCTTAAAAATAATAAAAATTTATAAAACGTACCGGCTTATGTCAGTTGATTTAACAAATTTGTCCAAATTGTTGTTCACAAATTTTTTGTCGATAATTATTTCTTTTTCTTTTTGATCTGGTGCTGAATAACTCAAGTTCTCAAATACTTTTTCAAGAATAGTGTAGAGTCGTCTAGCACCAATATTTTCAATAGATGCATTTATTTCTGCTGCAATTTTTGCAAGAGCTCTGATTCCACTATCTTCAAAACTTAAAATAATTCCCTCTGTTTGCATTAATGCTGAATATTGCTTTGTTAAAGAGTTTTCAGTTTCAGTTAAAATATTGATGAAATCTTTTTCACTTAAAGCCTGTAACTCTACTCTAACTGGGAGCCTACCTTGCAATTCTGGTAGTAAATCACTTGGTTTTACTACGTGAAAAGCTCCCGAAGCTATAAATAATATATGGTCTGTTTTTATAGGACCATATTTAGTAGAAACAGTTGTACCCTCTATTAAAGGAAGTAAATCCCTTTGTACACCTTCACGGCTAACATCTGCTGATTTAGTATCTGCTCTTGCACAAATTTTATCAATCTCATCTAGAAATATAATCCCATTTTCCTCTACAGAAGAAATTGCTTCTCTTATGATTTTTTCTTCATCTAATAACTTATCAGCTTCTTCTTTTATTAATATTCTATAACTTTCAGATATTTTAATTTTTAATTTTTTTGTTTTTTTTCCAAGAGCTTTACCAAATATATCGTTAAGATTCATCATTCCTATATTCGTTCCAGGTTGACCTGGTACCTCAAATAAAGGCATAGAGCTATTAGAATCTTCAACATCAATTTCTATTTCTTTTTCATCCAACAAACCATCTCTTAATTTTTTTTTAAACATTTCAATAGTTTGAGGTCTGGCATTTTCACCTGTTAAAGATTTTAACACACGTTTTTCAGCTTCTGCATGAGCTTTTGTCTCAACATTTTTTCTCATTATTTCTTTTGTCATTACTATAGAACTATCAATAAGATCTCTTACAATTTGATCTACATCTCTTCCTACATATCCAACCTCAGTAAATTTTGTTGCTTCAACTTTAAGAAAAGGAGCTCCTGCAAGCTTTGAAAGACGACGTGAAATTTCAGTCTTTCCAACACCAGTTGGGCCAATCATAAGAATATTTTTTGGAAATATTTCTTCTTTTAGAGGACTATCTACTTTCTTGCGCCTCCACCTACTTCTTAATGCAATGGCAACCGCTTTTTTAGCTGAATTTTGACCAATAATAAATTTATCAAGTTCTGATACTATTTCTCTTGGAGTTAATTCTGTCATTTTTTTTTCTTAATTGTTTCTATAACGATATTATCATTAGTATAAACACAAATTTCAGCAGCTATCTTTAATGCTTTTTTACAGATCTCTTCAGGAGAAGATTCTTTTTCATATATAGCTTTAGCTGCTGCTAAAGCATAATTTCCTCCTGATCCAACTGCTGCAATATTTCCCTCAGGTTCTAACACATCACCTGAACCAGATATTATAAATAAATCTTTACCGTCAGTTACCACTAACATTGCTTCCAGATTTCTTAAATATTTATCCGTACGCCAATCCTTAGCTAATTCAATTGCTGATCTAGACAAATTACCTGGAAATGTTTCTAATTTTCTCTCCAACCTTTCTAATAATGAAAATGCATCAGCTGTTGATCCAGCAAAACCAACAATAATCTCTAGACCACCAGGATTTAATTTTTGAACTTTTTTTGCAGTTCCTTTAATTACTGTTTGTCCTAGAGTAACTTGACCATCACCTGCAATTGAAACTATACCATCTTTCAATACCCCGATAATAGTAGTACCATGCCAATTTTTATTTTCAGGTTGCATTTTAATTAATTGTCCTTGCAATATTTTCAACTTTAAATATTTCAATAACATCTTTTGCTCTAATATCTTCATACTCAGAAAAAGCCATACCACATTCTTGTCCAGATTGAACATTTTCCACTTCATCTTTGAATCTTTTTAAAGTTTTTAAATTTCCTTCATGAATCACCACATTATCTCTAAGTAGTCTAACCTTGGCTGATCTTTGAGCAATTCCTTCTGTAATGAGACAACCTGCGACTTTACCAGCATTGCTTACCTTAAAGACTTCTAAAATTTGAGCGTAACCAAGAAGAGTCTCCTTAATCTCAGGTTTTAATAAACCAGAAGCTGCTTTTTTAATATCATCGACTAAATCGTAAATAATAGAATAATATCTTAGCTCAACTTCTTTTTGATTAGCACAATCTCTTGCAGAAGCATTAGCTCTTACATTAAAACCTATAATTGATGCATTAGATGCTTCTGCAAGAATTACATCACTTTCTGTTATTGCTCCTACACCTGAATGCAATATTAAAACTCTAACTTCTTCTGTACTTATTTTTTCTAAAGCCTGAACTATAGCTTCTGCAGATCCTTGAACATCTGCTTTAACTAGAAGTGGAAGTTCTGAAATATCTTTATCAGCTTGTGCTTTAGCAATCATCTGATCTAATGTTTTTCCTTTTCCTAAAGCATCTTTTTTATCTTTAACAACTTGTTTTCTATAATCTGCAATCTCTCTAGCTTTCGTTTCTGATGAAACTACATTTAATAGATCTCCAGCTTCAGGTGTTCCATTTAACCCCAAAACCTCTACAGGTACAGAAGGTCCTGCAAGTTCAACTTTAAGGTTATTACTATCAATTAGCGCTCTTACTTTACCCCATTGGTCACCAGCAACAATAATATCACCTTTTTTTAGGGTTCCTTTTTGAACCAAAACAGTAGCCACTGGTCCCCTACCAACATCTAATTTTGCCTCAATTACGGTACCTTCTGCTGATCGGTTAGGATTTGATTTAAGCTCTAATATTTCTGATTGTAATACAATATTTTCAATTAAAATATCTATTCCTTTTCCGGTTGAGGCGGAAACTTCAACATCTAATACCTCACCTGACATTGATTCAACAATAACTTCATATTTAAGTAATTCTGTTCTTACTCTATTAGGATCTGAATTTTCTTTATCACATTTATTAATAGCAACAATTATTGGTACTTTTGCTGCCTTAGCATGGTTAATTGCTTCAATTGTTTGTGGCATAACTCCATCGTCTGCTGCTACTACTAGTATAATTATATCAGTTACTTGTGCACCCCTGGATCTCATGGATGTAAAAGCTGCATGTCCTGGGGTATCTAGAAATGTTAGTTTTGATCCCCCTTCGCTCTTTACTTGATAAGCTCCTATATGTTGAGTAATACCACCAGCTTCGTTATTAGTTGTATTTGTTTTTCTTATAGCGTCTAGTAATGAAGTTTTTCCATGATCGACATGCCCCATTACAGTAATAATAGGTGCTCTTTCTTTTAAACTTTTTGCATCATCACTATCATCATATTTTAAAATAGCATCTTCAACATCTGAAGCAGATATTCTAATGGGAGTATGTCCAAACTCCTCAACAATTAATATTGCTGTATCTGCATCAATAGTTTGATTTTGTGTAGCCATTATTCCATTTGTCATAAGAGTTTTTACTACAGATGCTGATCTTTCTGCCATTCTATTCGCTATTTCTTGAACAGTGATTGAGTCAGGGACTTGAACTTCTCTAGTAATTTTCTCCCTCTCAACATTTTCTGAAATTTGTCTACGCTTTACTTTTTCTTGTCTTCTTCTTAAGGAAGCTATAGATCGTTGTCTTCCACCTTGATCAGAAAGAGCTTGATTAATTGTAAGTTTACCAGATCTCCTTCTTTCAGTATAAACTTTGGTTGGCTTTACTTCCTTAAGCTCTTCATCTTTTTTAAACTTCTTGTTGGGAGAATTATCCTCGGTTTTACCCTCAAATTTAGCATCTGGTTTGTTCTTATTTTTGGGAGCATTTTCTACAGAAACTTTTTTTACTTCTCTTATATCTTCAACAACTTCATCAGATTGTTTTATGATTTCATTATTTTTACTTTCATTTTCTAGATTTTTTTCATTTTGAAGCTTTTCTTGTTCTTTTTTTACCTGGATCTCTCTTTCCCGAGCTGCCTCTATAGCTTTTTTTCTTCTATCTATTTGTTCGTCTGAAAATATTTTTTCATTGCTTTTATTATTGCTGTCTAACGTTCCAGAATAATTTGTTTTTGGGGTTTGTGATAGGCTATTTTTATTAGGGAGGATAATTTTTTTTCTTTTTGTTTCAATTAAAACAGATTTAGATCTACCATGAGAAAGGTTCATTCTAACAGAACTTCCACCACCACCACGCAGACTCAGCGTTTTGGAATTAGATTTTTTTTTGTCATTTTCATTCATTATATAGTAGACCCTTTTAAACTAATTTCTTAAGCTTTGTAATAGATGAGTATCAGAAATTAAAGGATTAATAAAAGAACTTTTTAAAAAACCAATATTTGCAATATTTTTTTTACCAAAAGCTATGCCAAGTTCTTTTTTAGTAAGACAATTTATTCTATTTTTTTGATAAACTGGAAGTATAATTTGGTTCTCTCTTTTTAGTGAGAAATCTTTTGCTTGTAATAATAGATAAATCCTATTTATTTTTAATTTAATCTTAATTTCATCTATCCCTATTATAACTTTTTTTGCTTTTCTGGCCAAGCTGATAATGCCTATAATGTGTTTAAGAAGTATATTTTCAATTAATTCAACAATATTATTTTTGTTAAACAATTTTGTGTATTTTTCATTAAATCTTTCGGAAAATTTTTTTAGTTCTTCTTTTGTTGATTTAACAAAAAATTCTTTTCCTTGGAAAGTATGATATAAATCAGGAATTAAATAATTTTTTTCCGAAATTATGAATCTAATCATTTGATTATCAGAGTAACCTTTATTTATAGTAGAAAAAAAATCTTCAGTATTTAACTTTGCCATTTATATTATAATTCTTTGAATATAGCTTTATATATAAAAATCTCTCTATTCTTGATCTGAGATTTCTTTCTCATAGTCTTCATTATTAATCCATCCCATTTCTAGTCTTGCTTTCATAATAAGATTTCTTGCTTCTCTAATACCAATATCAAATTTCTCAAGGAGACCTTCGTCTTTTACTCTTTTACCATCTACTAAAGTATATCCCCCTGCTATTTCCCAATCCGCACATTTTGCAAATTCTTCAAGGTTTTTAATTCCATCCTCAGCTAACACTTTTATCATTTCTGGATTAAGACCCTCAAAATCAATAAGAGAATTATCTACTCCTAATTCTTTAGCTTTTTTAATTGCTTTATTGTTTATTTCTTCTATGCATTCATGGGCTCTTGCTTGTAACTCTTCGGTTGTAGATTCATCAAAACCTTCAATACTCTCTATTTCACTTTTCTCAACATAAGCAACTTCTTCTAAAGTTGAAAAACCTTCAGATACCAATAATTGTGCAACCATTTCATCTACATTTAGATTATCCATGAACAATTTAGATCTTTCAGAAAATTCTGCTTGCCTTCTATCTGATTCTTCTGCTTCAGTCATAATATCAATATCAAATTCTGTAAGTTGACTTGCTAATCTTACATTTTGGCCTCTTCTTCCTATTGCAAGAGAAAGTTGATCGTCGGGAACAACAACTTCAATTCTTTTTGAATCTTCATCTAATACAACTTTTGAAACTTCTGCTGGCTGTAAAGCATTAACTAAAAAAGTTGGTGCATCATCATTCCAAGGGATTATATCAATTTTTTCACCTTGTAATTCATTAACAACAGCTTGTACTCTTGAACCTCTCATTCCAACACAAGCTCCAACTGGATCAATAGAATTATCTGTTGTTAAAACACCAATTTTTGCCCTACTACCAGGGTCTCTAGCAACTGTTTTAATTTCAATTATACCATCATAAATTTCGGGAACTTCCATTTTGAATAATTCAGCTAGAAATTCTGGAGCTGTTCTTGATAAGAATATTTGGGGGCCTCTGACCTCTGATTTCACATCTTTAATATACGCTCTTACCCTATCACCATTTCTGAATGTTTCCCTATTGATTAATTGGTCTCTCCTTAAAACAGCTTCACCTCTTCCCACATCTACTATTACATTGCCATATTCAATTCTTTTTACTTGTCCATTAATTATTTGGCCAATTCTATCTTTAAACTCCTCGTATTGCCTCGATCTTTCAGCTTCACGAACTTTTTGAACTATAGTTTGTTTTGCAGACTGCGCTGCTATTCTTCCAAAATCCAATGGTGGCAAAGGATCTAAAATCACTTCTCCAATTTGTATACCAGGTTTAATATTTGTAGCGTCTTGGAGAAGAATTTCAACAAAGTGATTTTCAATATTATCAACAACAGTTCTACACCTATTCATAGATAATTCCCCAGTTTTAGGGTCTATATTAGCTTGAATGTCATATTCTGAACCATATTTTGATTTTGCTGCTTTTGCCAAACTTTCTTCCATAGCTTCAACAACAAGTTGAGGTTCAATTAATTTTTCTCTAGCTACTGCATCAGCTATTTGAAGAAGTTCACTTTTATTTATATTAAATTCTGACATATTAAAACCTATAATAATTTAAACTAATAATTTAGCATCACTAATTTTTTCTAATTTTATAGAAACCAAATTATCCTTTTGGTCTAAAAGTATACTATTTTCTGTAATTTCAGTTAAAACACCCTTGTGATTTATTTTTTTATCCTCAAAGCTTTTCTCTGTAATTCTAACTTTATTTCCTTTCCAATTGTGAAAGTCCTTTAACCTAGTTAAAGGTCTGTTTATTCCAGGTGATGACACTTCTAAATTAAAATTTTGTGATATCAAATTTTCTTTATCCAACACATCAGAAATTAAACGAGAGTATTTAGCACAATCATCGATATCAATTATTTTTATTATGTGGTCAATCATAATTTGCACTATTATATTTTCAGTTCCATAAACTTTAACTCTTATTATTTCAAACTCACTATCCAAAAAAATAGGGTTTAAGAATTTCAACAAATTTTTTTCAACTTCAGAAACTGCTATTAAATTTTCCATTTTTTCCATTAGCATAAAAAAAACGGGCTTTAAGCCCGTGTTAATTTCTGTTAACACTTAAATTAAGAAATTTCAAGAAATAATAATCAAAAATCACTAGTAATACCCTTTCTTTCCCAGTCACCATATCTTGTAGGTTCCAATTCTGTAGGTCCACCTATTTCTTTAGGTATTTTTGTAGTCTTTTTGGCTCTATTTTTTCTAGCTTCAGCTTCTTTAAGAGCCTGTTCTGCTATTTTATTATTATCAACTTTTTTTTTTATATAATTCATATAAAGTAGTCCCTAAAAGATTAATTTAACAAAGTAATAAATTCAAATGTTCTATAAAACTAAACAATGAATGTAAATAAATTTATTATCTCTAAAAAAATTTCTTCAAGATATTTGATTCATCAAATTTTAGATGGAGTTTTTATAAACAGAAGAACCAAAACCCAAACTATTGATTATCTTCGAAGTAAAAAATTCTTTTTTGAAGAAAAAGATATTGCACAAGCAGAAAGAATAACAGACTTTATATTTGGACACTTAAATAGCATAGATGATAAATTATTTTTATTTTTAAAAAAAAAAACTGATATAAGTGTAGTAAATATACTTCGTATAGTAATTTCTGAAATTGCATTGAAAGAGTCACCGGATTATGCCTTAGTAAATTCTGCGGTAGATTTGGCGAAAACAAGTTTTAAGACTAAGTATTTTTCAGGTTTAATAAATGCAGTTTCAAAAAGCTTGATATCAAAGAACGAAGAAAAAGATTTTTTGTTTAAAAGTAATTTAGAAAGTAATTTCAAAAATTATTTAGTAAAAAATTATTCTAAAGAAATAGCTGATAATATTGAGAAAATATATACACTTAATAATACTTTAGACATTACTATTAAAAGCTTTGAAGAAATTGAAACTTGGAAAAAAAAGTTAGAGGCAATTTTGCTACCAACAGGTTCTCTAAGAATAAAAAAAAATGTTAAATTGATAGACCTAAATGGTTTTAAAGAAGGAAAATGGTGGGTTCAAAACATTTCTTCTTCTATTCCCATAAAGCTTCTAGGAAACGTGAAAGACAAAAATGTATTAGATTTATTTTCTGCACCTGGTGGAAAAGCTATGCAATTTATAGCATTAGGGGCAAATGTTACATGTGTGGATCAATCTTCATTTCGAATAAAAATGCTAAAAGAAAACTTAGCTAGAATGAAAATGAAAACTGAAATTATTAAAACAGACTTTTCTAGATTTAGAAGCCAAAAAAAATTTGATATAGTATTAATTGATGTTCCTTGCTCTGCTACTGGTACAATTAGAAAAAATAAAGAAGTACAATATATTTTTCCAAAAAAAAGATTAAATAATCTTCTGAAAATACAAAAAGATTCATTAAACATGGCAAAAAAATTTGTAACAGATAATGGTTTAATTTTATATTGCAATTGTTCATTGTTTTCTTCCGAAAGTGAATGCCAAATACTAGATTTTGTTGAAAATAATAGAGATTGGTATTTTGAAAAATTTTCAAAAAAAAATACAAAAATACAGAAGGACTGGTTGGATAAATTTGGTTTTTTGAGATTAAGACCAGATCATTTGTTTGATCTAGGTGGAATGGATGGATTTTTTGCAGCTATTTTAAAGAAAAAAGTGCAATAATCTATTATAAATTATAGAATTATAAAGTTCTATTATATTTGGTTAAGGAGTTTATAAAAGTTTGTTTTTCAGATTGATTTTTTTTGTCACATTTTATTTTTGCAAATTCTTTTCTAAGTATAAAAAAAATTACTAAAATCAATTATTTAGATTTTAACACTTTTCCTTGTGGTCAGATTAAATTAAAAAAAAATATAGAAAATGGTTTATTTAGAAATTCTTATATTAATCAACAAATTCATGAATTAAAGATAAGAGGCAATAAAAATTTAATTCTTTCACTTAATTCATTAACATGGTTGTTTCTTATTTCTGGTATAAATACTTACAACTCAAGAAAAAAAACTGAATATCTATTTAAAAAGTCCAAAATTCTAGATTGTAATTTCAGTTTCCCAGAATGGAGACCAGATATCTCTGGATTAAGACTATTAGCTTTATGCTTAAATATTAATTATCTTAAACTAACAAATGTTGTTAGTAAAAATAATATGATGGCAAAATTTTTAGCTATTCATGTTCTATATTTAAACATTTGTAAGTTTTTTTTCTCAAAAGGTTTGTTTCGTTTGAGAATAAATATGGGAATCTTTTTTTGTTCTTTTTTATTAAGTGAATTATCTTTAAAAAGAAACAAAATACTCAAATATATTTTAATAGATTTGAATTATATTTTTAAAAATGAAGATAAAGTTAGAAATTCTAGTGATCTTTTAGAAATTCTTTTTTATTTAAATAGAATTATGAAATTTTCTTCTACGTCTGATTTTTCAAATGGCCAACTAGACAAAAAAATTAAAACCTTCCAAAATATAATTTGTCCTATACTTAAAGGTCTTAGATTGGGAAATGGATTGTTAGTTAGAGCTCATGAAAGCAGTGGTTTTTCCATTTATTGTGAATTAGAAAAAGAACTATCTGATGCAGAAATAAAAAATTTTTCGATAAACAAAAAACCAAATGGTTTTATTAGAATAAAAACACGAAGGTTAATTCTCTTATTTGACGAAAAAACAGGATATCAATTACAAAAATCTAAAGATTTTATGTGTTCTGCTTTTTCATTTGCAATGACTTCAGGTGATATCCCGATAATGCAAAACAACACATCATTTTCTTGTTATATAGGAAAAAGTGATGAGCTTTTATTTTTAAAGAACCAAATGAATACATTAGGTATAAATATCCAAGATGATAATTCTAATAGAACTGATTTTGCAAGCAAAGTAATAGAGATCAATCACCATAGGGATATAGAAAACAATTATATTGAGGGTGAGAAAGTAATCTCTTTTAATGAAAATTTAGTTTTTTATAAGAGAAAATTGGTAATTCCATTTTCAGGAAAAAAAATATTTGGTGAAGAAATAATATCCTTAAATAAAATAAGTAAAAAAAACTATTTTTTTTATCTACCATTTTTTTTTCATCCAGAAGTAGAACTGTGGAAGTCTGACCATTCAACCAATTTTTTGCTAAAAACTAAAAATAATGAAATTTGGAGATTTGAAACAGATCAAAAAAATGTAGTGTTAGAAAAATATAGATTTTTAGATCCATTAGATTTAGAAATTAAAAATGGAAAAAGAATAATTTTATTTAATAATTTTGATCAGAAAGAAAGTATTTTTAATTGGAAATTATATCAATAAAAAGGTTTAAATTATAATTAAAAAAAGAGAATTTCGTTTTTAAAGGAATTTAAAATGAAAAAAAATATGGTAAAAATAAGAAAAGCCCTTATTTCTGTGTCAAATAAATCTGGTCTTAAAAAATTTGTGGAGGATCTTGTTTTATTAGGTATTAAAATAATAGCCAGTGGGGGTACAGCTGACTATATAAAAGATAATGGATTTAATGTTATAGATATTGAAGCAATAACTGGATTTCCTGAATTACTGGGTGGTAGAGTAAAAACACTCCACCCCAAAATACATTCTGCTATTCTAGCTGATAGAGAAAATGAAAATCATATAAAAGATTTAAAAAGTTTTGAAATAGATACAGTTGATTTAGTTGTATGTGATTTATATCCTTTTTCAAAATCTGTGCATGAGAATATGAATCATGATTATTGTGTAGATAATATAGATATTGGAGGAATTACTTTATTACGTGGTGCAGCAAAAAACTTTAAATATGTAACAGTAGTATCGGATTATACGCAATATGAAGAAGTTATTAGCCACTTATCAGAAAATGATGGTTTTTCAACTTACGATTTTCGTTTACAGAATGCATACAAAGCATTTAATTATTCAAGTAATTATGATTTGCAAATATCAAAATGGTTTTCAAAAATTAATAAAAGTGACTTTCACGACTTAATTATAGAAAATAATAAATTAATAGAAGTTCTTTCTTATGGAGAAAACTCTCATCAAAAAGCAGCATTTTATCAAGATGAGCTATCAAGAAGGAATTGGGGAAGTTTAAAAAAAATACAAGGAAAAGGATTATCCTATAATAACCATTTAGACTTAGATGCAAGTTTGAATTTACTTTATAATTTTAAAAATTATAAAGAAGCTATAGTTGGTATAATTAAACATACAAATCCTTGCGGAGTTTCAAGTGGAGAAACTCTTTTTGAAGCTTACAATAACGCAATGTCATGTGACCCATTATCTGCATTTGGTGGAATTGTAGTTTTCAACAAAAAAGTCAACCGGAAAGTTGCAAATGAATTAGTTAATAATTTTTTTGAAATGATTGTAGCTCCAGATTATGATAAAGAAGCACTGGAAATTTTTTCTCAAAAGAAGAATCTCAGAATTATTAACATAGATAATAAATGGAAATTAAATAAGTTAAATAAAAAAGAATTTAGGTCAGTTATACATGGAATACTTACTCAAGAGGTAGACACTAAATTTATTAATAAAGAAAACTTAAAAGTTGTAACAAAACTTTCACCTACAAAAAAAGAAATTAAGGATTTAATATTTGCATGGAATGTTGTAAAAATAGTTAAATCTAATGGGATTGTTATTGTTCAAAACATGAAAACAATTGGTATTGGTTCTGGACAACCAAGTAGGATTGATAGTTCCAAAATAGCAATTAGTAAAGCTTTAAAAGTAATTAATTCTGAAAATAAAAATCAAAAAAATCTTAAAAATGCAGTAATGGCATCTGATGCCTTTTTTCCATTTTCTGACGGAATTGAAGAAGCAATTGAAAATGGAATTAATGCTATTGTCCAACCAGGAGGTTCTATTAGGGATGATCAGGTTATTAAAGTAGCAAACGAAAAAAAAATCAGTATGGTTTTTACTGGAATAAGATCCTTTAAACATTAGTATTAAAGATTTTCACTAATCTTTCTTGCTTCAGTTTCTAATAATATTGGTATTCCATTTCTTATAGGGTATGCAAGTCCGGTTGCTTTTGAAATAAGCTCTGATTTAATTTCATCATAAATTAGTTTTGTATGTGATTTTGGGCAGACTAAAATTCGAAGTAAACTTACGTCAAAATCTGATTTAATTTTTTTCACTGAAGTGGACCATATGTCGTTTCAGCTTTTATACTCATTTCCATTAAAGTAGTCAAAACGTTTACCCTGTCTTTAATTGTTTTAGCTTCTAATAATGCTTGCTTCTCATCATTTTCAAAAGGACATAGTATCGATAAAGAGTTAACTAAAAGCTCGTCATCAGCTTTTTTAAGACTTTCCCAATCAGTTTGTAAATTAGTAAGTTTAAAATAATTAGAAATTATCTCAAGAAACCCCTCTTTATTAAAAGATGAAGGCAATGTTTCTAACATACTATCATTTCCAAAATTACCCCAATCTACTTCTGCTTTTATATAAGGTTTGAAAGTATCTACCTTTTTAATATAATTAAATCTAGATACACCAGATAAAGTTATTAAATATCTAGAGTCTTCAGTTTCAGTGAAATTAATTAAACGACCAACACATCCTACGTTATTAAATTTTGGTTTATCTTCTCTTAAAGCATTATTACTTGATTTAGGTTGTATCATTCCAATGAATCTGTGCTCTGTACGTAAAACGTCTTCAATCATTTTTAAATATCTAGGTTCAAAAATATTAAGAGGAAGACGGGATTTTGGTAATAATAAAACACCTCCGAGTGGAAAAACCGGTATGTTTTTAGGATAATCAGAAATATTTTTGTAATCGTACATTTTTTTAATCTTATTTTAGGAAAATATCATGGAAGATAGTCTTCTTCTTCCTTTTAAAACAAACTCATTTTTATTTCCTAATGTATCGAATAATTGAATTAATTGGTCTTTAGCTTTACCATTTTCCCAATTTTTATCATATTTGAAAATATCTAATAAGTTATCAATGGAATCTTTATAATCTTCACTAGCAATTTGAGCCAAGGCTAATTCAAACTTAAGGTCTAAACTGTTTGGATTTTTTTCAAGATCAATTTGAATATTATTAAAAGATCTAGTATGAGAAACTTTATTAAGAAGCTCTATTTCACTATTAAGTTTTTTAAAATTAGGATCATGTTCAATTTCTTTTGGAATAGAATTTAATTTAATTAATGCATCTTGTAAGTTTTTTTCAGAAATATAGCTCTTTATCACGCCAATATTTGCATCTATATTGTTATTATCGATATCTAATATATCTTGGAAATACTCCCTTGCCTCCTCAAATAGACCATTTTCTAGACTTTGATTTGCATTTTCTAAAATTTTATCCACGTCACTTTCAACCTCACCGCCACTTTTGGTAATAATCCCAGAAATAAATTCTTTAATTTGATTTTCAGTCTGGGCACCCATAAAGCCATCAATTGGTTTACCTTTAAAAAAGGCATAAACTGCTGGAATTGATTGTATACGAAGTTGAGAAGCAACGCCTTGATTTTCATCAATATTTATTTTAACTAATTTAATTTTACCGTTATTTAAATTTATATTTCTTTCGAGATCTGGTGTCAGCTTTTTGCATGGTCCACACCAAGGAGCCCAAAAGTCTACAACTACTGGAATATCATTACTTGCTTCAATAACATCAGCTATAAATTCGTTGTCGCTAGATTCTTTTATTATATGTTCTAGATTGTTCAATTTTTTCCTCTAATCCTCTTAAATTTTATTGATCAAGTATATTACATATATTTAAAAACTCTTCTCTAATTTTTAAAGGATCTTTTAAAATTATTTTACATTTTTTAAGTATTTTTTCATTAGGTTCTAAAAAAAGTTTATTTGCCTCTTTTTTACTAAAACCTGCTATTGCTGTCGCTTCTATCCAAGCGGCTTTTCTATCGGCAATCTTAACTTTAAACTTAATTTTTTTTGGTATTGATGCAGGTAAACCAAAGCGAATGTGAATAGCTTCTTGAAGATTTTTTTCTAAATTGATATAAGAACTTCCAATTTCTTTTTTGACTGGAGAAATCATGTCACCAATCACATATTCTGGTGCATCATGTAATAAAGAAATTAGTTGCCACTTTTTTTCTATTTTAGGATTTTCTAAACAGAAGATTTTCCAAACTAGAATGGAATGATTTGCAACAGAAAAAGCAAATTCTCCTTGTGTTTGACCGTTCCATCTAGCTTGAAATGCTAGACCATGAGCAATATCTTCAATCTCAATATCAAGTGGTGAAGGATTAATCACATCAAGCCTTCTACCAGAAAGCATTTTTTGCCAAGCTCTTTTTATCAATATAAAACTATAAATAAATTAATACATTTAATTTAAATTGCTTGAAAATGATTGTCCACTATGTTTTATCATTTTAAAATTATATGATTTAACAGGAGATTATAATGAGCAGTTCTTACATTGTAAAAGATATAAATTTGGCGGGTTTTGGGAAAAAAGAAATTTTAATTGCTGAAACAGAAATGCCAGGATTATTAGCTATTGTTGAAGAATTGGGGAAAGAAAAACCATTAAGTGGTGCTAAAATAGCTGGCTGTCTTCATATGACAATCCAAACCGCAGTATTAATTGAAACTTTAATTAAACTCGGAGCTCAAGTAAGATGGGCAAGTTGTAATATTTTTTCTACTCAAGATCATGCAGCAGCTGCAATTGCTGACCAAAACATTCCTGTATTTGCCAAAAAAGGAGAATCTTTAAAAGAGTATTGGAAATATGTAGATAAAATTTTTCATTTTGATGATGGGTTGGCTAACTTAATTTTAGATGATGGTGGCGATGCTACTATGTATATTATCTTAGGTGCAAAGGCTGAATCTGGAGATAGAGATTTTCTGAAATCTCCAAATTCTGAGGAAGAGGAGTTTTTGTTTGAAACTATAAAAATGAGATTAGAAAATAGTCCAGGTTGGTTTTCTAAACAAAAATCAGCAATAATAGGAGTATCAGAAGAAACCACAACAGGTGTGCATAGATTATATCAAATGATGGACAGTAATGAACTTCCATTTCCCGCAATAAATGTAAATGACAGTGTGACTAAATCAAAGTTTGATAATAAATACGGGTGCAGAGAATCTCTAGTTGATGGTATTAGAAGAGCTACTGATACCATGATAAGTGGAAAAACAGCTGTAGTTTGTGGATATGGTGATGTTGGAAAAGGTTCAGCAGCATCTTTAAGAGGAGCTGGTGCAAAAGTAGTAGTAACTGAAGTTGATCCAATATGTGCATTACAAGCTTCAATGGATGGTTTTGATGTAGTTACACTTGATCAAGTTATTTCGAAGGCTGACATCTTTATTACAGCTACTGGAAATAAAGATGTAATTAAAATAGATGACATAAGACAAATGAAAAATATGGCAATTGTTGGAAATATAGGTCACTTTGATAATGAAATCCAAGTTTCAGCTCTTAAAAATCATAAATGGGATAATATAAAGGATCAAGTTGACTTAATAGAAATGCCTGATGGAAAGAAGATAATTCTTTTGTCAGAGGGACGGCTTTTAAATTTGGGTAACGCTACAGGACATCCTTCTTTCGTAATGTCTGCTAGTTTTACTAATCAAGTATTAGCGCAAATTGAATTATGGAAAAACAATAAGAAATATGAGAAAAAAGTCTATGTCTTACCCAAGCACCTGGATGAAAAAGTTGCCTATCTTCATCTTAATAAAGTTGGTGCTAGCTTAACCAAACTAGAAAAAGAACAAGCTGATTACATTGGTGTTAATACGGAAGGACCTTTTAAATCTGACCACTACAGATATTGACTAAGTCTCTTTTTTTAAAGGTCTTTCTATGAGATTTTGAATAGCTTTAGTTATTTCAATGTTTTCATTTATTAAATCACTGACTGTTTGTATTATAGGTAAATCTAGTCGATATTTTTTTGCAATTAAAACGGCAGCTTTTGCTGTTTTTTCCCCTTCTACAGTCTCTTCTTTCTTTTTTTGTTTATAAAGATTTTTACCTATTTTTACTCCAAAATTATAATTTCTTGAAAGCTTTGAATTACACGTTAGAGAAAGGTCTCCTAAACCTGAAAGTCCAAAGAGGGTTTCAATTTCACATCCTAGAGACTTACCAATTTGTCTGATTTCATAAAATCCCCTAGTAATAATTGCACTTTTGGCACTTTCTCCTAATTCTTTTGAATCTACAATTCCACAAGCAATAGCAATTACATTTTTTAGAGCACCACCCACCTGTGTACCTATTATATCGTTGTTTAAATAAACTCTAATATTTTGAGAAGAAATAGTTTTTTTGTATTTTTTTTCCTAAATTTTCATCACCACATGCAAGTGACAATGCAATAGGCTTTTGTTTAATTATATCAGATGCAAAACCAGGTCCTGATAAAACTAAAAAATATTTTTTATTTAGAAATTTGGCACCAATTTCGGTTTGAAACAAGCAGGTTTCCGAGTCAATACCTTTAGAACAAAAAACGAGCGGTTTATTTTGAAAAAATTTATAATTATCTCTTAAAAAACTAAACAAACTCTGTGCCTTAATGCATAGCAAAATAACATCTGAATTTTTTACAACTTTAGGCAAGGAAGTACTTAATTTTAAATTAGGGCTTAACTGATTTATCAAATTACCACCATTTAAAGAATTTAATTTATCAATAATTATACCTCTTTTAATGTTACTTCTATTCCATAAATTTACTTCTTTTAAGTTATTGGTAAAGTTATACGCTAAAGAGGAACCAAACTGACCAGATCCAATTATCCCAATTTTCAAGCCTTCGCTCCTCTTTTCCCAAAACCCAAAATTGGTTTAGAACTTTTATCTAAAGGCCACCTAGGCTTTACTGTTAAATCAGTATTATTATAATTAGATGAAATATATTTTTCAAAACCCAAGTAAGCAATCATTGCTGCATTATCTGTACAATACTTTGTTGGAACAGTTAAAAATTTAAAACCCTGTCCAATAGCAACTTGCTCTAGTTCATATCTTATTTCTTTATTTGCAGCTACTCCACCAACTACAATTAAATTTTTATGGCCTTCATATGTTTCATTGAAAAATTTGATAGCTTTTTCAGTTTTGAATTTGAATATTTCTGCTGTTGTTTTTTGAAATGAAGCACATATATCATTTATATCTTTTTCAAATAAACCACCTTGCTTTTCGATTAATTTCTCGGTTTTACGTCTCACAGCTGTTTTAAGTCCTGAAAACGACATATTAAAAGTATTGTCTATCATTGGTTTAGGAAAAGTAAAACGCTCTTTATTTCCTTTTTTTGAATTGATTTCAATAATTGGTCCACCTGGATAGCCAATACCAAGAAATGAAGCTATCTTGTCAAAACATTCACCTGGAGCATCGTCAATTGTTCCTCCTAGTCTGTAAAAGCTATCTACCCCTTTAACTATTAAAAACTGACAATGACCACCAGATACCAATAAAGTTAAATAAGGAAAATCTAATTTATGAAACATTTTTACGGAAAAACAATGAGCAGCTAAATGATTAACTCCTATTATTGGGATATTTAAACCCTTAGCCAAACCCTTAGCAAACATAACACCAGATAATAGGCCTCCAATTAAACCGGGTCCTGATGTAACACAAATAAGATTGATATCTTTTATAGATAGGTTAGCCTTTTTAAGTGCATCTTTAGTACAAATGTCTATTCTCTCACTATGAGCTCTTGCTGCAATTTCTGGTACTACTCCCTTAAATTCTGCGTGTAGATTATTTTGATTGAATACTATAGAAGATAATATTTCTATTTTTTTATTTTCAGCTAAATTAGTTATTTTCAAAACTGAGGCTGCAGTATCATCACAACTACTTTCGAGACCTAACACTAGAAATGGTTTATCTTTTGATTTTTTTTTCATTGGGAGTTCTTGTATCTTTTCTACAATCAAGATAACCATATATATATGGTTATTAAATCAAATAAAAGAGACTTTAAAGTAAATAAGCTTAAAATAGGAACCAGAGGCTCACCTCTAGCATTAGCGCAAGCTTTAGAAGTAAAAAGAAAAATTATACAACATCATAAACTAGATGATCAGTCTGTAGAGATTGTAAGTATTAGTACAAAGGGAGATAGGATTCTAGACAGACCTCTTACTGAAATTGGAGGAAAAGGTCTCTTTACTGAAGAGATTGAAAGCAAATTATTTAACCATGAAATAGACATTGCTGTACATTCAATGAAAGATATGCCCACTGAGTTCCCAAGTGGATTAGAAATAAATACTTTCTTAAAAAGAGAAGACTTTAGGGATTCATTTGTATCCTTGAAATATGAATCAATTAATGAATTACCAGTTGGAGCAATTATTGGTTCTTCTAGTATAAGACGTAAGGCTCAATTACTAAGCATTAGATCAGATTTGAAGGTTGTTGAATTTAGAGGGAATGTTCAAACTAGATTAAAAAAGCTTGAAGATGGAATAGCGGATGCTACATTTCTAGCTTGTGCAGGCTTAATAAGGTTAGGTATGAAAGAATTAGTCAATCCAATTTCTCCAGAAGTTATGATGCCTGCAATAGCACAAGGTATTATAGGCATAGAACAACGATTATCAGACATAGAAATTACGGAGCTACTTTTTCCACTGAATCATGAAGAAACTAAAATACAAGCTATTGTAGAACGTGCTTTCTTAAAAGTTTTAGATGGGTCGTGTAAAACTCCAATTGGATCTATATCAAAAATAGATAACAAAAAGATTTTTCTTTCTGGACAGGTTTTAAAACCTGATGGTTCAGAAATTATATCAGGTAATTGGGAAGGTTTAGTGGATAAACCGATAGATTTGGGTAAAATGGCAGGTAACGAAATAAAGGAAAAAATAGATGATTCCTTTTTTAAAAAAGAAAATTTATCTTACTAGGACAGAAGAAGATAATTTGAATTTTCAAAAGTGTTTTAATTTATTGCAACCAAAATTAGATGCTAAAAAAATATTTGTATCCTTACCCTTTCTAAATATTTGTTTTTTGAATATTGAAAATCTATTTGTTCCAGAAAAGAATTTAATTTTTACCTCACGATATGGAATTAAAGCACTTTCTCAACTAGAAGAATTAAAGTTAAAAAAAATTTATTGTGTTGGAAAATCAACTGCAGAAACTGCTATTCAATTTGGATTCAAAAATGTATTCTTCCCAGAAAAAGGTAATGTACGAAGTTTAATTAATCTAATTTCAAAAGAAGCAAATAGCTTTCAAACTTTTCATTACATGAGAGGTGAAAAAATTTCATTCAATTTGAAGAAAGAACTTTCTGATATAGGATATAAAATTAAAGAAACAATAATTTATAAACAAGAGAATAATAAATTATCTGAAAAGCAAAAAAAATTAATTGTTAGTGAAAAAATTGGAGGAATAATTTTTTTTTCAGCCACTGTTTCAAAACTTTTTTGTGAAGAAATAAAAAAAGTTTCTGATGGGTTTTTGTTTTTTTGTATTAGTGATAGAGTTGCTGACAATATAGTTAGTTCGAATATTATGGGTAAATATATAATAAAGGTAGCCAAAAAACCTGATCTAGAAAACATTATTGATTTAATTTGTAAATGAATGAATTTTTTTACTAACAATTTTTAAGAGAATATTTGAATGAATAATAGAAACAATAACAAGAGAAATAATGTTCAAAAATCGAACCAAAAAGTTAATAATTTGGAAGACAACTCTATAAGTACAAAAAAAAATCTTAACTCAGAGAGTTTGATAAATACCATTTTAAATAAATACAAAATTTTAACTTTTGCTATTCTTGTCTCAGGTTCATTTTTGATAGTTATCTTTATACTCAGTTTTTGGATTTATAGTTCAAATTTTAAACAAGACCAATTATTAGTTAAATTATCTAATCAATTAGAAATAATGCCAAAGCCTATAAGCCAAGGGAGGTTAGGGTTAATTATAAAGAAATCTAATGATGCTTTAACTTCAGGAATCAATAGTGAAATTGTATCAATTAATGAAAAAATAAAGAAAATTGAATTCTTAATAAATTCTTCTCCAAAGCCTATAAGTGAAGGAAAAATTGGATTAATTTTAGATAAAAAAATAAAGAAAACAAACAGTAACTTAGAAAATAGAATAAAGAAAAATTTTTTGTCAAAAAACAACACTTCATCAATTTCTAAACAAAACGAGAATATGATAAATGAGATTAAAATTGAAATTAAAAAACTCCAATTATCATTAGAAAAATTATCCAAATTTATAGAGACTAAGGAAAATGAAAATTCCTTAACTCAAGAAAGTATGGAATTAAAATCACAAAAAAATATTCAAGATTTACAAACTAGTTCTTTAGGAAATAAGAAAGGCAATCAAATTAGTACGATTAATATAACGGAAGATTTGTCCTTAATAATTAAACAATTTGCTGATTTTTCCTATAAAGCAATAAAAAAAGATCTAATGGTAAATAGAGAATCTGGTTTAATTAATTCAGTAATTAATAACTTTCAATTAATTTTTGTACAGCGATCATTGACACCACAAAAAGGTGATAATGTAGATGCCATTTTATCAAGAGCTGAATATGCTTTGAGTAATAACAATTATAAGAAGGTCTTTGAAGAACTTAATACATTACCAAAAGAAGCATCATTAGTAATGGATAAATGGAGAAATACTTTTGAAAATTACTTGGAAAATAATAGTTAGAGTTTCAAAATGATATTTACTCTAATTAGAGGTTTTTTTATATTACTATTTGCAGTAGTGGCAACTCATTTTTTTTCCTTCATTGAGAAAATACCTGGATCTATTGTTTTTGAAATACAAGAAAAAGAATTAAAATTTTCACTTCTAGTTTTTTTTTTACTACTGATATTTTTTGGGTTTTTGTTTTTCTTCTCAATAAAAATCTTACAATTTTTGATTGCAATTGTAGATTTTTTTATGGGGAAAGAGACTGCTTTATTTAGATTTTTTAAGAGAATAAAATATCGTAAAAGTCAAAAATCTCTGAATAATGCAATAATTGCTTTAGTTGAGGGAGAAAATAAAAAGGTTTTGGTTGAGGCCTCTAAAGCTTTATTAAATCCTGATTTTGACAAAGCAGTATTTTTACTCAAAGCAAGGGCAGAAGAGAATTTGGGAAATCAAGCAAATGCAGATAAAATTTTTAAGCAATTATTGCCATTTAAAGAAACTAGGTTAGCGGCATTAGATGGACTAATAAGATCAAATATTTCTAGTGGTGATTTTGAAACAGCATTGGAACTTGCTAAAAGGTCAATTATTTTAAAACCCAAAAGCAATCAATCTTTCAATACCTTATTTAAAATTCAATGTGAATTGAAAGACTGGATAGGGGCTAGAAAAACATTAGTTTCACAACAAAATTTAGATAAAAAAACTAGAAATATTAAACAAAGACAAGAAGCTTTAATTCTTTATGCTCAAGCGCTTGAAAGAAAGTTAAAAGGGGAGGAACATGACGCCTTAGAAACGCTAAAAGAATCTATAAAGAAGAGTCCAGATTTAGTACCTGCTATTTGTTTGGCTAGCGAATTAGAGATATCAATAGGAAAAATAAAAAATGCTGAAAAATATATTAAATCTTGTTGGAAGATAAAACCACATCCAGATTTAGCTAAATCATTTGCCAATCTTTACCCTGAAGAGACACCTCAAAATAGATTAAAGCGCTTTTCCCCTCTTTTTAATAATTTTCAAGATAATAAAATTGTAAAAACTATTAAAATAGAATTATTGGTAGCCAATGAAGAATTTCCTGTAGCCAAGAGAACGATTGTATCATTAATAAATAATGATCCAAATAGCAGAATTTTAATATTGATGGCTGCAATTGAAAAAGGATTAGGTTCTCCTGAGGAAATAATTCAAGGTTGGATTTCTAAAGCTTTCTCTGCACCAAGACCACCTGTTTGGTTTTGTGAGACATGTAATCATGTTGATAGTTGGTTACCTTTTTGTAAAAAATGCAAGACTTTTGATTCCATGACTTGGGGAAGTCCAGACATCAGTAGTGTTATTTCTGAAAGTGACATACTACTTCCTTTTATGGTGGATAATAAAAAAACAAATGTTGACAATAAAAATAAAGAGGAAAGTTTAAGGGAAACTTTTGAAGAAGATTCTAACAACAAAAAAGTTAATTGATTTTACTCAAAGATTTCTGGCCCTGTTGCAATATGAATGCCCCCATCAATTGGCAAAATAGCACCAGTGATATAACTACCACCAGAACCACAAAGATATAATATAGAACTCTTAATGTCATTTGGTTTTCCAATACGACCAATGGGAACATTTTGGGCGATTTTTTTTTCTTTTTCTTCTGTTCCAACTGCAAATTCAGTCATTTTTGATAAAAAAGGTCCAGGTGCCAAAGCGTTTACAGTTATCATTTTTGGAGCTAATTCTTTTGCTAGAATTTTTGTAATATGATGTACAGCTGCTTTAGATGCTGAATAAGAATAAGGCCCATCACCTAATGGAGAAGCACCCATCACTGATCCAATGTTGATTATTCTTGATGGATTATCTAATGATGCTTTTGCAGATATGTTAGGTAGCAAACATTGTGTTAAATGAAATAATCCGGCAACATTAAGATTCATAACCCTTTCCCATGCATGATATGGGAATTCCCCTAATGGTGCTCCCCACGAAACACCAGAGTTATTAATTAGAATATTTAAATAATTTTCTTTACTAAGAAAATTATTTACAAGTTCATTTATTCCTGTCTCTGATGACAAGTCACTACTAAAAAAACTTACTTTATGTTTTGGTTCTAAAAGATTTATTATTTCTGCAGTTTTTTTAATTACATCTAATTTTCTACTAGTTATATAAACTTTTGATCCAGTTAAAGCCAGCACCTCTGCGATTATTTTACCAATACCTGTCCCTCCACCAGTAACCAAAGCAACTTTATCTTCAACATTGAATAGATTTTTAAAAATATTTAAATCTTGCATTTTATTTTCCTAAAAGTTTATATAAAAGATTATATAAAGGATAATTGGTACAGTAAATGTTGAAATAACTGTTGATAAAACAATGGCATTAGCACTTTGTTTTTGAAAATGACCATAATATTGAGCAAGAACAAATACATTTGCAGCAATAGGAAGACAAGAACATAATATTGCCGTTTGAACCCAAACATTTTTTTCAGAAGGCCAAAATAAAAAGATAAAAATTAATAAACAAGGATGAATTATTAATTTTCCTAAGGATATGAAAACTAACTCTAGATTTTCATTTTTTTGAAACTTGAAACTAATGGATGCTCCTAATGCAATTAATGCTACAGGAGCAGCAGCTGATGCAATCATTTCAATAAATTTATCTAAAGTGGTAGAGGTTTTTATATTAAGAAGTGAAGAAAACATTCCTAAGCAAACGGCAATTAAAAGAGGTTGTGATACTATTCTTTTAATCAAATTTTTAACAATTTCACTAGAAGAGCTCTTTTTTTCAGATAAAGAAATAAAGAATGAAGTGAATGACAATAAAACTATAGTATCTGCAAGTAAAATTAATCCTAATGGTAAAGAAGCTTCAATTCCGAAAGCAACAATACACATAGGAATTCCTATATAACCATAATTAGGATAAGCAGCATTAAGTCCAATAAGAGTACTTACAGGAAGACCCTTTTTTAATAACAAGCCTAGAGAAACAAACAAAAAAATAATTAGAACAGTAGAAATTTCATATTTGATAATAAATTTTAGATCAATGTTCCCATTAAATGGTGTTTTTGCGATATTTGAAAAAAGCATTATTGGCATTAGTACATAAAATGCAAACCTGGATAAAAAAGTTGTTTTTTCCTCATTCAAAAAATTAATTGATTTTAAAAAAGTTCCAAGGAATATTAAACCAAAAAACGGAGCAGTAATTTCTATAACTTGTTGCATTTTTAAAAAACTTTCAAAAAATTATTTTATTCAAAAAATAAACCTTTATTTTTCAGTGGAAATCTTTAGATAAAAAAGCTATTTATTGAATAACAATAATAAATAAATAATACTACAAATTGTTATAAAAAAATAAAAAGATGAGTTTTTCAATATCAAAAAATTTTATATTAAGTATTTATCTTGGAATATTTATTTCAATTTTAACAGTTTTTACTGCCATAGGTGAAAACTCTAATAAATCTTTAACTGAAATATTTAAACCACATTGGCCATACCAAGCTTTTTGGGCTATTCCATTAATAGATCAAATAAAACCAAGGCTTGCTTTAAAAACTGCTTCAGATGGAAGAATTTTAGGAAGAAGCAGATGTGTAGAGGTTGATAATTTAGAACAGCGTCGTCTTTACAATAAACTAGCAAAAATGCAAAATGAACAGTTACACAGAGTAGCTTGTAAGGCAATGAAATTAGCTATTAAAAAAATTGATTATTTACCTATTTTTGAAAAACTTAATCCTGATGAAGAAATTTTATTAAAATTTAATTTTTCAAAAGGAATAGTGAGTTCTTCTAAGAGCATATACGTACCCGTTCAACCTCCAGAAGAAGAAATTAAAGAAAATTCAGAATAATCATTTAGTGTTTATTTAACCAGTTATTATCCCAGTTTTTATAATTACTATTGAAGTAATTAAAAGAAAAATAGTTTCTAGAAATATTAAGATAAAATATTTAAAGCTCACTTCAAAAATGAAAGAAAAATTTGTTTTCACACCAATTGCTGAAATCGCAAGGAGAATACAAAAACTAGAAAAGTTATTAATTAAACTGATCAAATAATCAGGAAAATCTAAAAGATTATTTAACAAACAGAAAATAAAAAATAAAGATAAAAACCAAGGAATAGAAAAAGAATTTTCATTTTTATTTCTTGAAAAGAATAATAAAAATAAAATTAAAAATGGTAGTATACTTACCCTAATCATTTTTACAAATGTAGCAACAATCCCAGTTTGCTCACTTGCAGAATATCCTGCTCCAATAACTTGAGCAACGTCATGGATTGTAGAGCCTATTAGAAAACCCTTCTGGTTTTCATTTGCTCCAATAAGATCAAAAATTATGGGATACATTACCATTGCTATTGTAGATAATAGAGTCACAGTAATAATGACTAATGATAAATCTTTATTTCCAATCTTGTCTTTTGGAAGAATGGAAAAAACTGCTATTGCTGCAGAAGCACCACAAATTGCAACAGAGCCAGCACTTAAGAGGCCAAAATTTTTATTTTTTAGTAGTATGATTGAAAAAAAATATCCAAATAAAATTGTTAACAAAATTAGAAATAGAATTACTATTAAAGAAACGCCACCTAACTCAGTGATTTTATCAAAGCTTAATCTAAAACCAAGAAGACTAACTCCTAGTTTTAAAATTGGATCAGAAGTAAACTGAATACCTTTTTTAAAAGATTTTTTAAAGGATAAATGACTAACTGACATTCCAATAAGAATGGCAAACAACAATTTCGGAGTGGAATAATAAGATGATAAAAGTAATGAAATAATAGCGATAATTAATACTGTTATTAAACCGTTCACATATTGGTTTGGATTTATTTTTAATAGAAATTTATTCAAATTATAATGTCCAAAAGTTGTAATTTGTAGTTCTATAAATTATTAAACAGTATTAAATTTGTTATAAAAAAAATTTTATTTAATTAAAAAATTATTAAATTAGTCCTAATAGCTAATACTTTTTAAAAAAATATTTAATTATCATATGATTTTATCACATTTTAAAAAATAAAACTTTAGAAATTAAATCAGACATGAAAAACTGTTATCCTATTTTTTATTCCTTTAGAAGGTGTCCATATGCCATGAGGGCACGATTAAGTTTAGTTGCTTCAAATACCAAAGTTGAAATTAGAGAAATATTATTAAATAACAAACCTAAAGAATTTTTGGATGTTTCTGTCTCTGCAACGGTTCCCTGTTTGGTTGAAAACGAAAAAATTATAGATGAAAGTCTAGACATTATGATTTGGGTTTTAAAAAATAATGATCCTAACAATTGGTTGAAAATGCCTGCCCTTGGTCATGACTTGATAAAAGAGAATGATGGACCATTTAAAAAATATCTAGATTTGACCAAATATCATTCTAGACATCCAGAAACAAACCCTGAGGAAAGCAGGAAAAAAGCTGCAACTTTTCTGATTAAGTTAGAAACAATAATGGCTGATGATTTTTTATTTGGTATTAATCCAACATTAGCAGATATGGCAATTTTACCTTTTGTTAGGCAATTTGCAAACACAGATTTACAATGGTTTAATCAACAAAAATGGCCACTTGTAAAAAGTTGGTTGTCTAGATTTATAAGTTCTGAAATTTTTGAGACCATACAGGTTAAGTATAATCAGTGGAAGAAAAATGCTGAACCTCAATTTTTTCCAAATTAAAAAATAGTTAAGTTAAAAAATTTGTATTCTTTCAATATTTCTTTTCATAAAGGTTTAACTTGAAATAAATATCGAATTTTTAAACTATATCAAAATATTTAATACAAAAATCTTAGTATCTAGATTTTAGTTCCAAGTAATTAATGTAAAAAATTCAAATCATTTCCTTAAAATAAGGAACGGTACCAATAAAGTTAAAAAAAGTATTCTTACTATATGGTGTAATGCAACATAAGTAGGATCGGCATCCACTAAACTGCCCATAGCAATCATAGTTTCTAATCCACCGGGAGCAAAAGCTATAATTGCATCAACTAGTTCTATATTTGTAATTTTGAAAGTTATGAATGCAAAAAAAAAGGATAATAATGCTCCTATTAAAGTGAGGAAAAATCCTCCAAAAAAAGAAGATTTTAGAAGTTTTAGATCTATAGAAACAAATCTTCCTCCTATTACTATCCCTAAAATAACAAAAGCAAAAATAGAGAAGATTGGAATTATCAACCCTTCTGTGGTTCCACTTCCATGACTAATTGTAGTACAGATCATACCAGATATTAAAAAAGGGGCTGGTATTTTTGTCTTTCTTATTGCAACACCAAAGATTCCAGAAGCTATTATGATGATAATTAATTGTGATAAAGAAATTGTTTTTTGATTGAATATTAAATTGTTTGAAATTTCAATATCAGTTGTCATTATCACTAATAATGGTGTAAGCAAAGTTAAACAAAGAACTCTAATAGACTGGATAACTGCTATTTTAGGAGTGTCTGATTTTATATCATTGCTTATGCTCAAAACAAAACTTAAATGACCAGGGGAGGATGCCAAGATAGATGATTTTTTATCAATTGAATAGTAAGTTGATAAAAGAAACTTTCCGAAAAGAGTGATTAAGATAATTGTGAGAACCATTAATAATAAACTAATTGGCCATTTAGAAATTTGTGAAAGTGAACTTGGAGTAACGTTTACACCTATTGTAATTCCAATTATGGTAAAACCAAAATTTCTAAGTATATCAGGAATAGAAAATTTTAATCCCAAAAAAGCACCTATAGAACAAACTATTGTTGGACCTAAAAGAAATGGTGCAGGCAAATTTAAATACCATGCTAAAATAGCACCTAAAAATCCAAGAAAAATAGATGTCATTAATTCAATGATCAATTTTTTATTGAAAAGTTTAGACATTATTAGATAGTTAATTCCTCTAAAATATAACCAAAAGAGGCTCCATGAAGATCTCTGTCTAAATAAGAACCTTGTATGTTAGGTCTAGGAAAAGTTATTTTGATTATATTTAGTTCTTTGATTGGATATATATTAATTTCTTTTTGAGGTATTTTATAAAGGATAGATATTTTTTCTTTTGTTAATTTATCAACTCCTTTACAAAACTTTTTTTTGTTTGAAAAAAAAATATCTATGGTTAACAAAAAAGGCCCTGAATTCTTACTTCTAATTTTTATAGTTAAGTCATTTAATTTCATAGTGAAATTTTTTCTAATTTGAAAATATCCATAGGATCTTTAATCTCTATCACATGGTTTAGACAGAACTCATATTTTTTTCCTATATTGAAAGAAGGTGGTGAAAAAGGGAATGCAAAAGTAGGTAATTCACCATTACTATATAGTGAATGGTGTAATAATAGTGGATTTAAAATTTTACTTATTTCTTCACTATCCTTCTTATTTATTGTAGTTACAATAGCTAAAACACCTATCTCATCAGGTTTTACCTTACTATTTTCCAAGGATCCTAAAGTTGCATTTTTTCCAATAAATCTGAATTGAATTTCATAAGTTTTATTTTTTAATAAAAGAGTATTTTTAATAATTTTTTTTGTTTTATTTTCAATTTGTTTTGTCCATTTTTCAATATCATCTACATATGATTTTTCTCTTATTAAAACCAATGATATATTTTGATAACCAACAACATAGGTGCCCTCAAGTTTTACTTTATATTTACTATCTTTAAACCATTTTGAACCAGTCACATAAACTGAACCATCTCGTTGTTGTTTATAACTTGCTTTTCTAACATTTAAATGTCCTCCAGGCTCTATTAAAGTGAATGGATTTGAATTTTCATAAACCATATGAGCTGAAACTGTATAAGGTGTAGCTTTAGTATCATTACTAATGGGCTTTATATAAAAGCCATTCTTTTTAAAAGAAATTAAAATAACACCTGACTTAGGATTTGTTGTACAAAAAGCCCCACATTCTCCAATTTTCCCACCATGCCATGCAATTCCTTTCTCAACACCTTTAAGTATGGGAAGGCTAGCAATTAGAGAAGCGTCAGTTGATCTTCCACAAATGATTATATCTGCTTTAGTATTAAGTGCTTCAGTTATTTGTTCAACACCAGCAAGTCCAACAATGTTTGTACAATTTAGAATTTTCTTAGAAGATATTTTAGGTGCGTTATTTAATGGGAAGAGCTTTTTTTTTAAAAATGCCTTATTAATTTTTTTATTTGATTGAGAGCATTTTAAAACAACTATTTTGATCTTTTGGTTTAACTCTTTAGCCAATTCTTTTGTAATTTCAACAAACCAATCTACTGTACCATCAGTACCACAAGTTCCTGCACTTCCAATTAATAAAGGTATTTTTAATTTTTCTCTAGCAATCATCAATGTTTTCCATTCAGATTTTGTAGTAGATCGGGAATATTTAGATTTTCCTTTCCCAAGATAAGCAGGACCAGAATCTGTAGATCCTCCATCAACAACAATTATATTAGGTTTTTCTCTAAGGCTTTTATTTAAGGTTTTCTTACAATAAGTAATTCCTAAAGCGCCAGTAGGAATTAATACTTTTGCTTTCATTTTACTCTCCAATTGGAGTTGGTTTTTTTAAGTAAGATCTTAAAAAAATTGGGGCAACAAATCCTACTAATGCTGCAATCCACAATCCTACTGAAATGTATGAATTAAATAAATAGGTCCAGTCACCATCCGATAATACCATTGCTCTTCTTAGACTAACTTCCATATGGCTACCTAGTAATATTCCAAGTATTACTGGTACGGCTGGAATTCTCAACTTTCTTAAAGTAAACCCAAGTACACCAAATCCTATCATTAGTAGAAGATCAAAATAGCTGCCTGATAAAGAATAAATTCCAACAAAAGAAATCATGGCAACCCCAGGAAGTAAAAACGATGCAGGTACTTGGAGAATTTTTGTAAATATTTTTACTAAAGGTACATTTAAAATTAACAATACAAAATTTGCAATTAAAAGAGTAGCAATTAGCCCCCATACTACCTCAGGTCTTTCATTAAATAAAAGTGGACCAGGAGTAATATTTAGAGTCATTAACAATGCGAGCAAAACAGCAGTTGTTCCAGATCCAGGAACACCTAAGGTTAACATTGGTACAAGTGCCCCTCCTGCAGCTGCATTGTTTCCAGCCTCAGGTGCAGCTACTCCTCTAATATCGCCAGTACCAAATAATTTTTTGTCTTTTGATAAAGATTTTTCACTCATATAAGCAAGAAAACTACCTAAAGAAGCACCAGCTCCAGGTAGTACACCAGCTATAAATCCTACTATTGTTCCCCTTAGCATAGTCCATTTGGTAGAATAAATGTCCTTAAAAGGGATTGAAATTTTCCCTAGTTTTACTCCTATAGCAGAATCTTTTCCCCTACTTTCTATAAAAACAAAAATTTCTGTGACAGCAAAAAGCCCTACTATGGCAACTAAAAAATCAACACCATCATATAAATGAAGGTTTCCTCCGGTAAATCTTGTCATTCCGGTGGAATTATCTACCCCAATCATTGAAATACCTAATCCTAGACAAACTGCTATTGCAGACTTTGCTTGATTTTCAGCTCCTATTCCTCCTAGTGTGCAAAAAGCAAGTAGATATAATGCAAAGTATTCTGCTGGACCAAAATAAAATGCAACTCTTGCTAAGATTGGAGCTAAAAGCATCAAACCTATTGTGGCAAGAAAAGCTCCCACGAAAGATGATACACCAGATAAAACTAGAGCATCACCTGCTCTTCCTTTTTTGGCCATTGGATATCCATCTAATGTAGTCATCATTGCAGGTTCATCTCCTGGTATATTTAAAAGAATAGATGAAATCCTTCCACCATACATCGCACCATAATAAACACTTGTCATAAGAACGAGTGCTTGTGTTGCATCCAACTCTAAAGTAAAGGCTAGTGGTATCAGAATAGCTACTCCATTTGAAGGTCCCAAGCCTGGTAACGCGCCAATTATTGTTCCAAGAATACAACCTATGATAGCTAAACTTAAAGTTGTTGGTGTAAGTGCTATCCCAAAACCAAGAGCTAAATTCTGAAAAAGTTCCATTTATGATCAACCAATTAGAAATTTTGGAAAAGGAAACAGACTCAGTCCTAAACCAAATTTAAATATAACAAATAATGATAATGATAAAATTATTCCAGTAGATGATGATTTAAAAACGTTAGGTTTAATCAGATAAGATAAAGCAGCCGATGCTAATGCAGTAGGTAAAAGAAACCCAAAGTTTTTTAACGAAAAAGCATATAAAACTAAAATAACTAAGGCTGTAAACAATTTAATCAATGTTTTAATATTTGGCCACAATGGGTCCTTATCAGGCTTGATTATCATTGCTAGTGAACAAACTAAAGCAGCACCTGAAACAATAAAGGGAAAATTCTTTGGGCCTAAAGGATCAGCAAAAAATGGTGATTCTAGTTGAGTAGCACTGACAAATAGTGCCAGTGCTAATACTATAAGTATAGAACCAAAAATTCGGTCTGACACTATTTCATTACACCAAGTTCTTTGGAAAGAGCTTGGACTTCAGCCATTACGCCAACGACATAATCTGCGAAGTTAGAACCTACTTTATTAAAAGGAGCTAATCCGTTAGCTGCCATAGCTTCTTGCCACTCGGCTGAATCTCCAACTTTTCTTAGAGCGTCAGTCCATTTCTTGTAAGAAGCATCAGAAGCTCCTTTGGGAGTATATAAACCTCTCCAGTTAACGGCTACAACGTCTATACCTTGCTCTTTTGCAGTTGGAATATCCTCAAAGCCAGGAATTCTTTCATCTGTAAAAGATGCTAGAACCCTCACATCGCCTGATTTGATAAAACCAACAACACCTGATATATCTCCTGTCATAGCAGCAGTAAATCCACCTACGGTTTGGGTAATAGCATCAGCATCACCATCTACACCGATGTACTTAACCTTTGAAATATCGGTAAAACCTTTTTTTCCTAAAGCCATCAGAACTTTTAGGTGATCAAAGCCTCCTGCAGCTGAACCACCAGCGAAAGCGTGATTTGCTGGGTCAGCAATGACGGCATCTAACAAGTCATTTAAGTTTTTATAAGGAGAGTCAGCAGCAACAACTATAACGCCAGGATCTGCTCCAATAGCTCCAAGAAAACGCACTTGGTCGTAGGTCATACCTGAGTAGGCATTTTGTGCAAGTCTTGTAGCTGTAGCAGAAGAAGCAGCAACAATAAGGTCATCATCAGTGTTTCTCTCATTTACTACATGACCATAGGCCAGTCCACCGCCACCGCCAGCCATATTTGTCACTTGTATAGGTGAATCAACGGCTCCAATGTCATACATTATTTTAGTTATTGTTCTGCAAGTAAAGTCCCAACCGCCACCAGGGTTTGCTGGTGCAATACATTCAGCTGAAAACAAACTTGTTGCTGCAAATAATGAAACTAAAATAGTTGCAGCTAATGATTTAATACTTTTGATCATATTTTCCTCCTAAATATGATTTGGTTAAATTAATTGAGAAATATTCAATCCCAAGAGGTGAGGATAGGCATCAAAATCAAAAAACACAAGTATTCAATTTATAAATAAGCTCTAAATTTTTAAGCATTTAGATTTTTTTTGAATTCTTCCCAAGACAATTTTGGTATTCTCTTTAAATTATTAAAATCAACATAAACGATACCGAATCTTTTACTGTATCCATATGCCCATTCAAAATTATCAAGTAAAGACCAAGCAAAATATCCTTTCAAAGGAATATCATTTTCTATAAGTTTTTTACATTGTTTAAGATGATCGTTATAAAATTTAATTCTTTCAAAATCGTTAATTTTTCCATTTTTTACAAAATCTTTATTTGCCATACCATTTTCAGTAATAAAAATCGGAATATTTTTTGAATATTTTTTGTGTAATCTTTCAATAAGATTTTTTAGACCTTCCGGAAAAACTTCCCACCCCATATCTGTTACTGATAAATCGCCATTAACGGACTTATATCCTAAAAAAGTCTCTTCTTTATCAACTTTGATTATGGATCTAGTATAATAATTAATACCTACCCAATCTAAAGGTTGTGAAATAAATTTTAAATCTTGTTCAAAATTAACTGGCATATATTTAGAAAAAAGGTCAATTGTTTGAGTAGGATAATTACCTTTAAAAATGGCTTCATCAAACCAAAGGTTATGAATTTGGTCTGCCAAATTTGTAACTAATTTCGTTTCAGCTTTTTCATCAAAAGGTTGTATGAACTGTTTATTTAAAACAATACCTACATTTTTATAGTTATGACTTCTTATTACTTGTAGAGATTCAGCATGGGCAACTAAAATCATATGCATTGTTTTAATTCCAGCTTCAATACTCATTTCTCCAGGAGCATGTTCTCCAAGATAATGGCTAAGCCAAGATACACACCATGGTTCATTTATAGTTGCAATAGAATATAATCTATCTGAAAACTTTCTCATTATGACGTCAGTAAAGTCAGCAAACCATTTTGTAGTTTCTCTATTTTTCCACCCACCTATAGACATAAAATACTCGGGCAAATCCCAATGATATAGTGTTGAGAATGTTTTTAAATTATTCTCTAAAATTTCATCAATCAATTTATCGTAAAATGAAATACCATCTTGATTAATTCGTCTTTTACCATCAGGAATAATTCTAGGCCATGAAAAAGAAAATCGATATGCAGAAAATCCTGCCTCGGCTATCAGTTTAATATCTTCTTTATAATTTAGAACATGTGCGCAAGCGATCCTTCCTGATTCATTATTATGAACATTTCCTTCTATTTTTGAGAAATGATCCCAATGACTTAAACCAGAGTTACCTAAACTATTACCTTCTATTTGATAGCTTGAAGTTGCAACACCAAAAGTGAAATCAACAGGGAAGTCTTTTACTATTTTTAAATCAGACATTTTAAATTAATATTAACTTTTAAGATTGAGTAAATATATGTTTCATTACTTTGGAAGTAATTAAATATATCTTTATTGCCCTTTTTTAAGGCATTTAAATATTTTTTTCTAATTATTTTTGTAATTAGATTGTAACTAAACTAGTATCTGTGTACTAGTTCAACCCTTACGTTAAGTAAATTTTTAAAAATAGGGGGAAAATGTGAACATTTTTAAAATCAAAAAGTTCATCTTAGCAATTACACTTCTTGTATTTCCTACAAGTATATTTGCTGGGGGTGGACATTATAATTATGATGGTCCAGATATTTCTGGAGCAAAAATTAAAATTTTTGGTCCTTGGTTGGCGCCGGAAGATGCAAGCTTCAGAGATGTACTATCAATTTTTGAAAAAGAAACAGGTGCATCTGTTGAATATGGTGGATCTGATGAATTTGAACAAATTATTAATATTGACTGTAAAGCAGGTAATCCAGCAGATATAGCAGTATTTCCTCAGCCAGGATTGGCTGCAAATATTGCTGCAACTGGATGTCTAGCTCCACAAGGAAACGATCTAAAGCAGATGGTCTTAGATGATTATGCAGCAGGTCAATCATGGGTTGATTTAACTACTTATGCGGATGCAAATGGTAAGGATCAATTCTATGGAATTTTCTTTAGAGTTAATGTGAAAAGTCTAGTTTGGTATTCACCTGATAACTTTGAAGATAATGGCTATGATGTTCCTAAAACAATGGAAGAGTTAATTTCACTTACTGAAAAAATGGCTTCTGATGGAAATACACCCTGGTGCATCGGACTTGAGTCAGGTGGAGCAACAGGCTGGCCAGCTACCGATTGGATGGAAGAAATAATGTTAAGAACTCATCCTCCGTCAGTATATGATGAATGGGTATCAAATGAAATGCCTTTCAATGATCAAAAGGTTATTGACGCCATGGATTTCTTTGGTTCTTTTGCTCTAAATGATAAGTATGTAGCTGGTGGTTCAAAAGCTGTTGCAACTACTGGTTTTAGAGATTCTCCAAAAGGTTTATTTACTTCACCACCACAGTGTATGATGCATAGACAAGCAAGTTTTATCCCAGCCTTTTTTCCAGAGGGAGTAGAAGCAGGAGTAGACTATGATTTTTTCTACTTTCCAGCCTATTCATCAAAAGATCTAGGCCGGCCAGTTTTGGGTGCAGGTACAGTGATTACTGCTACAAATAATGATCCAGCTACTACAGAATTAATGAAATTTTTAATGCATCCAGAAGCTCATGAAAGATTTATGGGTAAGGGAGGTTTTTTAACTCCTCATAAAGGTGTAGATAAAAGCAAGTATGCAAGCGATACATTTAGAGGTCTGCACGATATTTTAGTGGGTGCTACAACCTTTAGATTTGATGGCTCTGATCTAATGCCTGGTGCTGTCGGTGCAGGTTCATTTTGGACTGGAATGGTGGATTATACCAATGGTAAATCAGCAAAAGATGTAGCTGATGCTATTCAATCCAGTTGGGATGCGATTAAATAATTAGTATTTGTACAAAAGGCGAACAATAACCTTGTTCGCCTTTTTTTTTTGTAATAAAAAATCAAAATGAGTTTTTTTTCACTGATATCCACTGTTATCGTTGGCGTTTTGTTTTTTGTAATTTATTTCTTTTTATCAAATTTTATTCTTGATTTTATTTGTAGATTTAAAAAAAACTCTACCACTCTTGAAAATTCAGTTAGAGCTTTAATTTTCATAGCTCCTGCTTTCTTAGTATTGTTTGTTTTTATTTTATATCCTGTTTTTGAAACAGTAAGATTAAGCTTCTATGAAAAATTTGGTCGAGAATTTATAGGGTGGAATAATTATTTGTGGGCAATAAATGATCCAAACTTTAGAAGAAGCATTTTAAATAACCTAGGTTGGCTTTTGATAGTTCCAACACTCAGCACTTTTTTTGGATTGGTAATTGCCAATTTAACAGATAGAATTTGGTGGGGAACTATTGCTAAATCTATCATCTTTATGCCTATGGCGATATCATTCGTAGGAGCTGGAGTTATTTGGAAATTTATTTATGATTACAGAGGAACCGATGATCAACAAATAGGTTTATTAAATGCAATTATTGTATCTCTTGGGATGGAGCCTCAAGCATGGTTGACAATCTCTATTTGGAACAACCTTTTTCTGATGGCTATAATGATTTGGATTCAAACTGGTTTAGCTTTAGTTATTTTCAGTGCTGCTCTTCGAGGTATTCCAAATGAGACACTTGAGGCAGCACGAATAGATGGTGCTAGTGAGTTTAGAATATTTTGGTCAATTATCATACCATTTTTAGAAAGGACTATTTTAGTCATTTGGACTATAATTACAATATTAGTTTTAAGGGTTTTTGACATCATTTATGCGATGACAAATGGCGAGTGGCAAACTGAAGTTCTAGCTAACTTAATGTACGATTGGATGTTTAGAGGTGGTGGTGATTCTGGTAGGGGAAGTGTATTAGCGGTTTGTATTATGATAGGGGTAATTCCAATTTTAGTTTGGAATTTATATAAACACAGACAAGAGCAAAAACATGAAAATTAAAATCAATTTAACATCATTGTTATCTCAATTACTTTTATTATTTTTTGTAATTTTATGGATAACCCCTACTTTTGGACTTTTTATAAGTTCATTCAGGGATAAAGATCAATTAGCAATTAGTGGTTGGTGGACGTCTCTGGTAACTAATGAAGTAAATGAAATACATAGAACTAAGGGTAAAAATGATCAAGTTGAGGAAGAAGGTTTTTATATTATCAAAGGAAACTTATTTATAAAAGATAAAGGGAAAAAAGTTTTAAGCTATGGAGTTTCATCTAAAAATATCAATGCTTATAAAGTAGGTGAAATTGCAATTTTAAAAGATAAATCAGAAATAGTTGTTTTTGAAAATGGTAATTATCAATGGAAATCTAAAAGTGAATTTAAAAAGAAAAAGGGTAGAAGAATATTTATTACTGTCACTAGTCCTCCTAGTTTTACTTTGGATAATTATAAAGAAGTGATATTTAAAGAGGGCTTGGGCCAAGCATTTTTGAATACTATTGCTGTTGCACTACCTGCAACTCTAATTCCATTAATCATATGTTCTTTTTTTGCCTATTCTTTAACATGGATGAATTTTTTTGGTAGAGATTTATTATTAGCAACTATAATTGCATCTCTTGTAGTACCTTTGCAGATGTCGTTAATACCAATTCTTACCATCTATAATGATTTAGGGGCTATATTCAATATTGAGGCAAAATCATTTCCAGGTGTCTGGATGGCACATACTGGTTTTGGCTTAGCATCTACAACTTTTTTATTATGGAATTTTATGAAATCTCTTCCTAATGAGATGCTAGAAGCTGCCAAGGTTGATGGAGCCACACATTATGATACGTTTGTTAGAATCGTTATTCCCTTATCTATTCCAGCATTTGCATCCATTTTTATCTTACAATTTTTATGGGTTTGGAATGACTTATTGGTTGGACTTGTTTTTTTAGACAAACATCCAAGTGAGATCATTTTAACAGCGAAGCTGAAAGAGTTATTAGGATCTAGAGGGGAAAACTGGGAAATTTTAACTACTGGAGCATTCATATCTATGACGGTGCCCTTATTCATTTTCTTTTCTTTACAAAGATTTTTTATAAGAGGGTTAGTAGCTGGCTCAGTGAAAGGATAAATTTTTAAAAGTTTAATTCTGTTAACTTTTTGCTAAAATTTAGGCAGTTTAATTAAAGTTTTTTTTTATAATTGATACTTACTTGATTTATAATCATTTTGTTTAGATGATATTTTAAGTAAAGTTTATTTATGATTTCATTAAAAGGTAAAAACTATGCATAGAATTGTATTAATTGGAGCAGGTAGCACCATTTTTGGATTAGGAGTTGTTGGGGATATTTTTAAATCTAAAACTTTAGATGGATCAACAATTGTGTTGCATGATATAAATCCAAAAGCATTAGATAATACTTTCAAAATTGCCAATAACTACAAAGAAAAACTTAGAAAAAAAATTTCAATCGAAGCTACAACTTCAAGAACGGAAGCTTTAAAAGGAGCTTCTTTTTGTTTAATTTCAATTGAGGTTGGTAATAGATTTGATTTGTGGGATCAAGATTGGAAGATGCCTCTTCAATATGGTGTAAAGCAGGTTTATGGAGAAAATGGTGGACCAGGTGGATTATTTCATTCTCTTAGAATTATTCCCCCCATTTTAGAAATCTGTGAGGATATTCAATCTATTTGTCCTGATGCCTATGTATTTAACTATTCAAATCCGATGCAGCGTATATGTCATGCAGTAACTGTTAGATTTCCTGATCTTAAATTTATTGGACTATGTCATGAGATTGAATCTATGCGACGTCAACTTCCAACTTTAATGGAAACAGAATTATCAAATATTGAATTTAGGGCAGGTGGATTAAATCACTTCAGCATATTACTAGATGCAAAATATAAAAATAGTGGAGATGATGGCTACCCATCAATTAGAAAGAATTTTTGGGATTATTTTAAAGATCTAGTTAATGACCATGAAGGTTTTAAGTCGGATCCTGGGGCTGAAAGAGGCGTTTTTTTTAAATTGTATGAAGATTTTAATTATTTACCTATCACTACTGACAGTCACTTAGGTGAATACGTACAGTGGGCATATAGTGTTGCTGATCACGAAGGTATTTTACATTTTTATGATAGCTATAAAGAGAAATGTTTATCTTTTTTTGAAAATGATAAGATTTATTCATCATTTTTTGATATTAACAATAATCATTTTCATGAAAGATTTGTTCCTATTGCTGAAGCTATAATAGAAGATCGGGGAATAGAAGAGGCATCTGTCAATATTCCTAATGATGGGTTTATAGATTGTTTGCCAAAAGATATTGTTGTCGAAGTACCAGCCATAGTAAACAAAGAGGGTATAAAAGGAATTACTCTTGAAGATTATCCCAAAACGTTTGGAACCTTATTGAATTTACAATCAGGGGTTATTCAGTTAACTACTCAAGCTGTTCTAGAAAAATCAAAACATAAAGCTTACTTGGCTTTATTAGCTGATCCCGTTGTTACAAGTGTGAAAGATGCTGAAAAATTATTGAACAACATGATTACAGTTCAGAATAAATATCTTTCTTATTTAAATTAAATTCATTGCACAAGGTTACATGGCAGAAATACAAATAAATTCTTTAAATAAATCTTTTGGTAAAACCCGTGTGGTTAGAGATATAACACTTTCTATTAAAAGTCGTTCATTTACTGTTATAGTGGGTCCAAGTGGTTGTGGTAAATCAACTTTATTAAGAATGATAGCTGGTCTGGAAAAAGTAGATTCTGGTGAAATTAAAATAGCTGGAAAGTCAGTTAATGATTTACCTCCAAAAGATCGAGATATAGCAATGGTTTTTCAATCTTATGCTTTGTATCCTCATATGACCGTATTTAATAATATGGCTTTTGGTTTGAAATTAGAAAAAAAATCTAAATCAGAAATTGAAAAAAGAGTAAAAGAAGCTTCTAGAATTTTGCAGATTGAAAACCTTTTAGATAGAAAACCAAAGCAATTATCTGGTGGTCAAAGGCAGCGTGTAGCCATAGGAAGAGCAATTACAAGAAATCCAAAGGTATTTCTCTTTGATGAACCTTTATCTAATTTAGATGCGGCTTTGCGAGTTGCTACAAGAATAGAATTAGCGAACCTTCATGATTCTATGCCTGATGCTACTATGGTTTATGTTACACACGACCAAGTAGAGGCTATGACTTTAGCCAGTCAAATAGTTGTACTTTCTGAAGGTAAAATAGAACAAATTGGATCACCTTTAGAACTATATGAGAACCCAGAAAATTTGTTTGTGGCTAAATTTATTGGCTCACCTGCTATGAACATAATTCCAATTAAAATTTTAAAAACGGGTGCTAATTCAACTTGTAAAATCGAAGATAACATTGAGATAGATTTAGAAGCAAATTTTAGGAACTCTGATAAAGGAAAAAGTCTTAATTTAGGGTTTCGTCCAGAAAATTTAGTACTTGCCAAAAACAATAAAAATTCATTTACTGCTAATGTGTTATTGGTAGAGTCTTTAGGAGAGTACGCCTTAGTATATGCAACAATAAAAGATACTTCTTCGAATCATAGCATTATTGCAAAACTCTTAGGTACTCCAAAGATCAATAAAGGAGACCAAGTTTCTTTTCAAATTCAAAAAGGCAAAATGCATTTATTTGATGAAGAAGGCAGACGTTATTTAAATGGAAAAAAATAAATTCAAAGTAAGTAGTTGGAATGAATGGGATCCTCTAAAGCATGTGATTGTAGGAAGAACGGATAATTGTCATATTCCTCCACCAGAACCAGCTCTAGATGCAAAAGTTCCTGAAAATAGTGATATGAAAGGCAAATGGGGTAAGAGACCTCAAGAGACAATAGATAAAGGAAATGAGTTATTAGACAATTTTGCAAAGTTGCTAGAAACTCGAGGAATAGTGGTAGATAGACCAACACCAACTGATTTTTCTTTACCAGTGAGCACTCCTGATTTTACAACAGGGAGTCAATTTGGATGTATGCCACCTAGAGATGTTCTTTTAACTGTAGGCCCTGAAATTTTAGAGGCTACGATGTCTTATCGATGCAGGTGGTTTGAATATTTGTGTTATAGGCCATTGCTTAAAAAATATTGGGAAGATGATCCTTATTTTCGTCATGAGTCCGCTCCTAAACCAAGATTAACAAATGAAGATTATCGTCCTGATTATCTTTCAGAAAAAATTGGTGAACAAAAAAGATTAAAGTGGGCTGCAGAAAAATTCTTTGTAACTACTGAAGAAGAACCCTTATTTGATGCTGCGGACGTTTTACGATTTGGGAAAGACTTGGTTGTACAGCATGGATTTACTACAAATAAAAAAGGTATAGAATGGTTAAGAAGGCATTACTCTAATCACAGAGTACATGCTGTTAACTTTCCTGGAGATCCTTATCCCATTCATATTGATGCTACATTTACACCTATTAAGCCAGGATTAATTCTCAATAATCCTAAGAGAAGATTACCAGAAGAACAGAGAACATTATTTGAAAAAAATGACTGGGAAATTGTTGATTCTGCACCACCAGCTCATAATTCACCACCAGCTCTTTGTTATTCTTCCGTTTGGTTGAGTATGAATGTTCTAGTCCTAAACCCTAAGACTGTTTGTGTAGAAAAATCTGAAGTCTATCAAGCAGAGCAATTGGACAGTCTTGGTATGGAAGTTATTGAAGTCGACTTAAGGGACGCCTATGCCTTTGGAGGAGGTCTTCACTGTTGTACTGCTGATGTTTATAGGGAAGGTAATTGCGAGGATTATTTTCCGAATCAGTAAATAAATCATACATTAAATTTGAAAACTATTGAAAATTGTTTGGAAAACTTTTTGGGTTTAAATCCATAATTAACAAGGAATAATTTTTTATGATATGGATAAAAATTCATTCATCATAATTAGTCATCATAAAATTCTTTAACAGATTTGATGAAATTGTTAAGTATTTCATCTGTAATATTCAAATGCATAACTAATCTGGTTTCAGGGCAAGGTTTTGAAATTATAATTCCTTTATTCTTTAGGAAAGAATATAAATCAGCACCTTTTTTTTCAATTGGTTCAAAAAAAACCATGTTTGTATGATTTTGTAAGTTTTGATCATTATTTTTATTATGATAAGGATTTAATTCTTTAGCTAAAAAAGAGGCCCTTTCGTGATCATCTTTTAATCTTTTGATATTATTCTTA
>JBJLFR010000031.1:0-17591 GCA_045565285.1 Paracoccaceae bacterium | reverse complement strand
CTTCATCTTCATAAATTTTAAGAGAAGCCAAACCGGCAGCACAAGCAGCTGGGTGACCAGAATATGTGTAACCATGGAAAAACTCAATAGCATTCTCATTTGCATTGTCAGTAACAGTTTCATATATTTCATCTTTTACGCATACTGCACCCATTGGCATTGAACCATTTGTTAATGCTTTAGCCATAGTCAATATGTCGGGTTTCACATTAAATTTATCTGATGCAAAGTTAGTTCCCATTCGACCAAAACCAGTTATCACTTCATCAAAAATCAGAAGAATACCATTTTCATCGCAAATTTCTCTTAATCTTTCCAAATAACCTATTGGAGGAACTAAAGTCCCTGTAGAACCAGCAACTGGTTCTACTATACATGCTGCTATTGTTTGACCTCCGTAGGTTTGTACAAACCTATGTAAATCATTTGCCAATTCTCTACCATTTTTAGGTTGACCTTTAACGTACAGTTCTTCTCCAGTCCAGGTATGTCTCATCATTACTACACCAGGCATAACTATAGGAAAAGTTTTTCTATTGTTTACCATTCCTGAAAGAGAAACTCCTCCCATGTTAACGCCATGATAAGCTCTCTCTCTGCTAACAAATCTATGTCTATTTTCTCCAATCGCAGAATGATAGGCCATTGTTATTTTTAAAGCAGTATCAATTGCTTCAGAGCCAGAATTAACAAAAAAAACATAATTGAGATCTTCAGGGGTCAATTCAGAAACCTTGTCAGCTAATTTAAAACTTTCTTCATGACTAGTTCCAAAAGGGGAAGTGTATGTATTAATTTTCATTTGTTCGTGGACTGCTTCAATTATTTTAGGGTGACAATGTCCAGCAGGGCAGCAAAAAAGACCTGATGAACCATCTATTACTTTTGAACCCATGTGATTATCCATATAAACTCCAGAAGCTCGGCTTATTAATCTTGGACTAGTCTTAAACCCCCTATTGTCAGTAAAGGGCATCCATTGACTTTCTAGTGAATTCCTATTTACATTATATGCCATTATTTTCCCCTAAACTATTATTAATTTAATAATTACAAATGCTATTGTTAATATAATTTACCAAATTAGTATTTGCTAGTAGATTTCTCATTTAAAAATTTTTTTTTGAGTATATAATATATATTTCAAATATAACAGATAAATGCAGCAGTAATTTTTATAATCAAATATGAATTATATAAAAAGAATTAGGTCTCGAGCATCTAAAGTTCCTAAAAAAATTATTTTAAGTGAAGGAACTGACGATAGAGTAATTTTGGCAGCCATTGCAGCTAGTGGCGAAGGATTTGGTGAAATGACTCTAATAGGACCAAAAAAAATTATTAGTGAAAAGATAATAAAATTTTCTTCTTCTTTACATCAAATTAAACAAAATGAAATTCTATCAAATATTAAAATTATAGATCCTGAGAAATCAGACTTTCTAGAGGATTTTGCAAAAGCTTATTTAAAGTGTAGAGAAAAAAAAATAATTAAAATGGATGATGCACTCGAAATCGTAAAAAATCCACTAGTATTTTCTGCTCTTTTAGTTCATCTTAATTATGCTGACGGTACCGTAGGTGGAGCGATATCAACTACTTCTGATACAGTTAGAACTGCCCTAAATGTAATAGGTTTGAAAGAAAATAAAGAAAAACTTTCAAGTTTTTTTCTTATAGTTTGTGATAAATCTTATCATAAAAGAAAGGAAACATTCATTTTTGCAGATTGTGGAGTTGTTATTAACCCATCTACAGAAGATCTAGCTTCCTCAGCTATAGTTTGTCATGATTGGTTCAATGAGTTAATAGGCAATAAACCTATGGTTGGGATGCTATCATTTTCAACTTTGGGTAGTGCTAGACATCCTTTATCTAATAAAGTGATAAAAGCTAAAGAGCTTGTTAGTTCACTTAGACCGGACATAAATGTCGAAGGGGAGTTACAGTTTGATAGTGCTTTTGATCCTTTAGTTTCTGATTTAAAAGTAAGCAATTCAGAAATTTCTGGTAAATGTAATGTATTAATTTTTCCAAATTTAGATAGCGCTAATATTGCGTATAAAATTGCTGAAAGAATGGCTGGGGCAGTTGCTATTGGTCCAATATTAGATGGTTTAAAAAAACCAGCAAATGATGTATCGCGTGGTTGTAATTTTCATGATATAGTAAATGTTATTGCAATTACTAATATTCAAGCTCACCTCGGAATGTCTTGAAAAATATATATAACTATATAATTATAATTGTGCCTTCTGGAGAAATTTATGAAAGATATTGTAAGCACCTTAGAAAAAAAAGATTTGCCCGAATTGAATAAATTTGATTGGCAAGACCCACTTCTTTTGGACAGTAAACTATCTGACAGCGAAAGATTGTTGGTAAAGTCAGTAAGAGAATTTGCAGAGAAAAAACTTTTGCCAAGAGTAGAAAAAGCTTTTCAAACAGAAGAAGTAGATCGAGATATTATTAGATCAATGGGAGAGATGGGTTTGTTAGGCTCAACAATTCCAGAACCATATGGTGGAATAGGAGCTAATTATATTTCATATGGTTTAATAGCTAGAGAAATAGAAAGGGTTGATTCTGGGTATCGATCTATGATGTCAGTTCAATCAAGTTTAGTTATGTATCCTATATTTGCTTATGGGTCAGAAGAACAAAAAGAAAAATATTTAGAAAAACTAGCCTCTGGTAGTTTGGTAGGATGTTTTGGTTTAACCGAATCTAATGCTGGTTCTGATCCTGGTAGCATGTCAACAAAGGCTGAAAAAGTTTCTGGTGGCTATAGAATTTCTGGAGAAAAATCCTGGATTTCCAATAGTCCGATAGCAGATGTTTTCATTATTTGGGCAAAATCCAATGCTCACAAGGGAAAAATTAAAGGGTTTATCCTTGAAAAAAATACACCAGGTTTGTCTGCACCTACTATTGATGGTAAATTAAGTTTAAAGGTTTCCATCACTGGAAAAATTGTAATGGATAACGTATTTGTTGATGAGAATGCAATTTTACCAAACGTTGAAGGTTTAAAAGGACCTTTTGGGTGTCTAAATAGAGCGAGATATGGAATTTCTTGGGGAGTATTAGGAGCAGCTGAGTTTTGTTGGCATGTTGCTAGACAATATGGTTTGGATCGCTTTCAATTCAAAAGACCACTTGCACAAAACCAACTTTATCAAAAAAAATTGGTAGATATGCAAACTGAAATTACTCTTGGGTTACATTCAGTATACTCTTTAGGGGAGTTAATGGATGATGGTAATGCAAGTCCTGAATCTATCAGCTTACTAAAAAGAAATAACTGTGGAAAAGCTTTAGATGTAGCTAGATTGTCAAGGGATATGTTAGGTGGTAATGGTATTGATATTTCATATGGAGTTATGAGGCATCTTATAAATTTAGAAACAGTAAATACTTATGAAGGCACTCACGATATTCATGCCCTTATTCTAGGAAGAGCTCAGACAGGTCTTCAGGCTTTCTTTTAAAATTTAAATTTATTTCATTTTTTGTTTTGAAATAATTAAACTTTAAAGTTAAAATAAATAACTATAAATGTTTTTTATTTACTCTGCTAATGGGGGGCATAATGTCAGGGTTACCAAAGTATTCAAAAGTTGTTGTTATTGGTGGTGGTGTGGTTGGTGTCTCTTGTCTATACCATTTGGCAAAATGCGGATTATCAGATCTTTTGCTTATTGAAAAAAATGAGCTTACTGCTGGTAGTACTTGGCATGCTGCAGGTAATGTACCAACATTTTCTTCTTCTTGGGCAATTATGAATATGCAAAGATATTCAACTGAGTTTTATAGAGGCCTCTCGACAGCAGTTGGTTATCCAATGAATTACCATGTTACAGGTTCAGTTAGGCTGGCACATTCAGAAGAAAGAATGATGGAGTTTCAAAGAGCAAAAGGAATGGGTATTTATCAAGGTATGGATATTGATGTTATTGGATTATCTGAATTAAAATCTAAATATCCATTTATAGAAATACATGATTTAAAAGGTGCACTTTTTGATCCAAACGATGGTGATATTGATCCAGCTCAACTTACTCAAGCACTTGCCAAAGGTTCACGTGATATGGGAGCAAATATAGTACGTTTTTGTTCTGCTACGGGGATATCAAAGAACAAAAAAAACTGGATAGTTGAGACGGATAAAGGAAATATTGAATGTGAGATAATAGTTAATGCCGCAGGTTATTATGCCAAAAGAGTAAGTGATTGGTTTCTTCCATTTGGTGGAAGATCATTACCAATGGCTGTAATGAGTCATCAATATTTATTGACTGAACAAATACCAGAATTAGTAGAAAGATCAGAAAAAATTGATACAAAACTTCCTTTGCTTAGGGATGTAGATAGCAGCTATTATTTGAGGCAAGAAAAAAATGGTCTTAACTTAGGTCCATATGAAAGAAATTGTAAAGTTCATTGGCAAAGTAAAGACGATCCAATGCCTGATGATTTTAGTTTCCAATTATATCCCGACGATCTAGAACGCTTAGAGTGGTATGTAGAAGATGCCATGAGGCGTGTTCCCATCTTGGGAAAGGCTGGAATTTCAAAAGTTATAAATGGGCCGATACCATATACTCCTGATGGTAATCCACTAATAGGACCTTCTCCAGGTCTCAAAAATGTTTATGAGGCATGTGTTTTTACCTTTGGAATTGCACAGGGTGGAGGCGCAGGAAAGGTTTTATCTGAATGGATTGCTGAAGGGTATACAGAATGGGATATGTGGTCTTGCGATCCAAGAAGGTTTACTGATTTTACAGATAAAGATTATTGTGTTGCTAAAGCTGCTGAGGTCTATGGTCATGAATATGCAATGCACTTCCCTTTTCATTTTTGGACTGCTGGTAGAGATAAAAAACTATCACCAATTCACCAAGTTATTATTAAAAATGGAGGGCAAATGGGTGCATATAATGGTTGGGAGCGTGCAAATTGGTTTGCTAAAAATGGAGATGAAACTTCTGAAAAATCTACTCAAACTTGGAATAGAGAAGGCCCATGGTTTGCTAGAGTTAAAGAGGAATGTTTATCAGTAAATGGAAATGTAGGTGTCTTAGATTTACCAGGTTTTTCAAGATTTAAAGTTGAGGGACTTGGTGCATCAGAATTTTTATTGGGTAAAATTTCAGGCAACTTACCATCAATAGGACGAATGAACTTGGCCTACTTTCCTGATGAACGCGGTCGTGTTTTAACAGAAATGTCAGTTATGCGTCATGAAATAAACAAATTTACTTTAATAACCGCAGGAGCTGCCCAATGGCATGATTGCGAAATATTAAAATCTGGTATCAAGAAAAATCAAAATGTTAAAGTTTCAGATATAACAAATAGTTGGACATGTTTAATAGTAACTGGTCCTAATTCAAGAGCTTTGATGAGTAGGATTTCAAATGCTGATTTAGCTTTGCCTTGGTTATCGTTGCAAAATGCAGTAATTCAAAATAAACAAATTTTATTAGCCAGAGTAAGTTATGCAGGAGAATTGGGCTGGGAAATTCATGCTAAGACGGAAGATATTTCTTTTATCTATGATAAAGTTTTAGAAGAAGGAGCAATACCTTTTGGGATGTATGCTTTAGATAGTCTTAGAGTTGAAAAGGGATATAGAGCATGGAAAGGGGATCTTTCTACAGATTACACCCTTTTAGAAAGTGGATTAGAAAGATTTATAAGATTTGATAAAAAGGAAGATTTCCCTGGGAAGCAATCTTTGTTAGCTGAAAAACAGCGTGGTTCAGTGAAAAAATTTGTCACTATGATAATCAAAGAAAATGAATGTGACGCACCCTATATGTCAACTATATGGCATGATGGCCAAATTGTAGGTGAAGTCACTAGTGGAGCTTATGGGCATCGTGTAAATGCTTCAATAGCTCTTGGGATGGTGAAAACTGATTTAGCTATTTCAGGTCAGAACGTTTCTGTAGATATATTCGGAAATACTTATCCTGCTATTATTCAAAATTCAGGTCCCTTATGGGATCCACAAAATGAAGCTTTAAAAATATGAACATCCCCAAAAAAGCTAGTGCAATAATAATTGGAGGCGGGGTATCTGGTTGTTCTGTAGCCTATCATTTAGCAAAGTTAGGCTGGAAAGATATAATCCTTCTCGAAAGAAAAAAACTTACATCTGGTACAACTTGGCATGCTGCTGGTTTAATTGGGCAATTAAGAAATTCGCAAAATATGACAAGATTAGCAAAATACTCTGCTGATCTTTATATCAATCTTGCAACTGAAACTGGTATTGAAACTGGAATGAGACAAACTGGTTCAATTACTGTTGCTCTAACTGAAAGTAGAAAAGAGGAATTAAAAAGACAAGCTGCATTAGCTAGGGCATTTGATGTAGAAGTTCACGAAATAGATCCATTAGAGATTAAAGAAAAATATCCTATATTGAATACTGAAGATATAATTTCTGGTGTTTTTTTACCAAAAGATGGTCAAGCAGATCCTGCTAATATTGCCCATGCATTAGCAAAGGGAGCAAGAAACATGGATGTGCAAATTTTTGAAAACATTAAAGTTGATGATGTAATTATTAATGATGATAAAGCAAAAGGAGTTCAGTTCTCTTTGGAAAATGGAGAAACTGGAACTATTTTTTCAGATGTAGTTGTTAATTGTTGTGGAATGTGGGCAAGAGAATTAGGATTAAAAAGTGGCGTAAATATCCCATTACATGCATGTGAACATTTTTATATTGTTACTGAACCAATTGATAATCTTCATCAACTACCAGTACTTAGAGTACCAGATGAATGTGCTTATTATAAAGAAGATGCGGGAAAGATGATGCTTGGTGCATTTGAAAACAAAGCAAAAGCATGGGGAATGGAAGGTATACCAGAAGACTTTTGTTTTGATCAACTTCCTGAAGATATAGATCATTTTGAACCTATACTTTCTCTTGGGTTAAAGAGAATGCCAATATTAAATAAAGTAGGGATAAGGACTTTTTTTAACGGTCCAGAAAGTTTTACTCCAGATAACAGATATTATTTGGGAGAAGCAAATACTTGTAAAGGTTACTGGGTTGCTGCAGGTTATAATTCAATAGGTATAATTTCTTCTGGAGGAGCCGGAATGGCTTTAGCCAAATGGATAAATGATGCTTCCCCACCTTTTGATCTTTGGGAAGTTGATTTAAGAAGAGCAGAACCTTTTCAAATTAATCGTAAATACTTAAAAGATAGGGTGACGGAAAGTTTAGGTCTATTATATGCTGATCATTTTCCGTACCTTCAGCCTAAAACAAGTCGAAATATTAGACGTTCTCCTTTCCATAACTACCTAAAAGATCTTGGTGCAGTTTTTGGAGAAGTGGCAGGTTATGAAAGAGCAAATTGGTTTACAAATCACAATCAAAAACCAGAATATGAATATTCATGGGGAAAACAAAACTGGTTTGAAAATCAAAAAAAAGAACATCTAGCAGTGAGACAAAATATTGGTATTTTTGATATGTCATCTTTTGGTAAAATAAGAGTAGAGGGAGAAGGTGCCTTAGATTTTTTACAAAAAATTTGTACTGCTCAAATGAATATTCAAATTGGCAAAATAGTTTATACACAAATGCTTAACTCTAAAGGTGGGATTGAAAGTGACTTAACGGTGTCACGTTTGGGTAAAAAATCTTTTTTATTAGTTGTTCCATGCGCAACTTTGCAAAGAGATTTATCTTATTTAAATAGGGAAAACAATTCCAATGAGGTTGTTATTTTAGATACAAGCTCTGCAGAAGGGGTGCTTTCTATAATGGGACCTAACTCAAGGAAACTACTAGAATGCGTATCTCCTAATGACTTTAGTAATTCATCTCACCAATTTGGCACTTGGAAAAATATAGAAATTGGATCAGGTTTAGCTAGGGCACATCGAGTAAGTTATGTAGGTGAACTTGGTTGGGAAATTTATATTAGTTCTGACCAGTGCGCGCATATTTTTGAAGAAATATTTAAATTCCAAGAGGAGTTTAATTTTAATTTGTGTGGCATTCATGCTTTAGATAGCTGTAGACTTGAAAAAGCTTATAGACATTTTGGCCATGATATCACAGATGAAGATCATGTTGTTGATGCTGGTCTTTCTTTCACGGCAGACTTGTCAAAAACATATTTTAAAGGGAAGGATGCAATCCTTAATAAAAGAAAAGTTGGTTCAAGTAAAAAAATGTTACAATTTAGATTAAATGATCCTACTAAAATGATTTATCATAATGAACCAATAATAAGGGAAAATAAAATTGTTGGATATTTAACCTCAGGCAATTTTGGTCATACATTAGGTGGATGTATTGGTTTGGGATATGTAGATTCTAAAGATTTGTCAGATGAGGAAATTTTATCTTTTGAATATGAAATCGATGTAGCTGGAGAAATTATAACTACCAAAACGAGTTTAACACCTATGTATGATCCTAAATCTGAAAGAGTAAGAATGTGACATATGAGAACTGATTTGCCAAACAAAGAAACTAATAGAAGATCGGGTGGAAGAAGTGCAAGACAAGCTTTAAGGGCTGCACCCTTACCTAAAGAATTACGTCCTGTAAATCCAGGATTAATAGGTGGTACATATAACCCACTTACGCAAGAAGAAATTTTAAGAATTCATAATTCAGTTCTTCAAGTTCTAGAGGAAATAGGTCTTGCAGATGCTCCTGAAAGTGGAGTTAAAGCGATGACCTCTGTGGGTGCAATTTTAGGAGAAGATGGAAGGTTAAGATTTCCAAGATCTTTAGTTGAAGATACTTTATCTTTTGCGGCCAGAGATTTCGTACTTCATAGCCGATCCAATAGTAATAACCTATTATTAAAAAAAAATAGAGTTCATTATGGTACTGCTGGCGCAGCAGTGCATGTTGTTGATTTAGAAACCAATGAATATAGAGATAGTACAGTAAAAGATTTATTTTCGGCAGCAAAATTATCTGATCATCTAGACAATATTCATTTTTTGCAAAGACCAATGGTTTGTAGAGATATCGCAGATAATTTTGAAATGGACTTGAACACTGTTTTTGCTTGTTGTGCTGGTACAGGCAAGCATGTAGGTGTTTCATTTACAGAGGCTTCTTATGTTAAACCCATAATGGATATGGTTCATATTTTAGCTGGTGGTAAGAATTCTTGGTTTCAAAAACCTTTCATATCAAATTCAAATTGTTTTGTTGTACCACCTTTAAAATTTGCTACAGAAAGCTGTTTAGTTATGGAAGAATGTATAAAATCTGGAATGCCAATACTTCTTTTGTCTGCAGGCCAAGCAGGAGCAACTGCTCCTGCACCTATTGGGGGAGCAATAGTACAGGCAGTAGCTGAATGTTTAGCAGGATTAATTTACGTAAATTCAATAGAAAAAGGTTATCCAGCTATTTTTGGAACTTGGCCTTTTGTTTCTGATCTTAGGACTGGCGCAATGTCTGGAGGATCAGGTGAGCAAGCACTACTTACTGCTGGGTGTGCCCAAATGCATAGATTTTATAATCTTCCAGGTGGTGCGGCTGCAGGAATAGCTGATTCAAAATTACCTAACATGCAGGCTGGGTGGGAGCAGGCAACATCCAACGTTATGGCAGGATTAGCAGGCTTAAATTTAGTATACGAATCTGTAGGAATGCATGCGTCACTTTTGGGGTTTTGTTTAGAGAGTATGGTTCTTGGAGATGATTTATTGGGTCAAGCGTTAAGGTGTGTGAAAGGGATTGAAATTTCTGATTCCAGCTTAAGTCTTGAAACAATTAAGGAGATTTGTTTAAATGGTCCAGGTCATTATCTAGGTCACAATCAGACATTAAGTTTGATGCAATCAGAATATATATACCCAAATTTAGGAGATAGAACTAGTCCAAAAGAGTGGGCTGAAAATGGAAAACCAGATCTTATATCAAAAGCAAAAGAAAGAAAAACAGATTTGCTTTCTACACCAATTAAAGATGAACTAAGCCCTTCATTAAGAAAAGAAATATTGAAAAAGTTTCCTATACATTTGAAAATTTAAAATTTCTTTAACCTTTTATTCTATAACCTGTTTTAAAAATCAAACTTATTATTGTTAAGCAAGTCAATAAGAAGATAATAATTAGTATTAATGAAGTGAATAGATCTACGTCTGATGTACCAAAAAAACTCCATCTGAATCCATTTATTATATAAAATATTGGATTAAATTTTGTAATAAACTGCCATAATTCGGGAAGCATTGATATTGAATAGAAACTTCCTCCAAGAAAAACCAGAGGTGTTATTATTATTAAAGGAATTAATTGGAGTTTTTCAAAATTTGTTGCCCATATACCAACAATGAATCCAAAAAGTGAAAAAGTAATACTAGTTATAAATAATAAAAAAAACATTAAAACAGGATGTTTAATATAAAAATCTACAAATATTGTTGATGTTAATAAAATTAATAGGCTTATCAAAATTGATTTACTGGCCGCTGCTCCTGCATATCCAATAACTATTTCAAAGGCTGAAATAGGGGCTGACATGACTTCAAAAATAGAACCATTATATTTTGGTAAATATATACCAAACGCAGCAAAATTAACACTTGTAGTCATAACAGAAAACATCATAAGACCTGGGATTATAAAAGCCCCATATGAAACATCATCAATCGTCGATATTTTACTTCCTATTGCAGCTCCAAATACAACAAAATATAGCGAAGTTGAAAGAACAGGCGCTAAAATACTTTGCATTAGTGTTCTAAATGCCCTTGCCATTTCAAATTTATATATAGCTTCAATAGAATTGAAATTCACTTTACACCTTACCATCAATAATATCTAAAAAAATGTCTTCTAGTGAACTTTCTTCAGTTTTTATATCAATAATTGGGATTTCAAGTTCGGATATAAGTTTCACTATACTTGTAAGATTAATCTCTTTATTACTTTTTAATTTCTTAATAACTAAACAAAGATTATCGTCAGTAATGAAGCTATCAAAAGCCTTAATTTGTTTTGGTATTTTATATATTTTTTTTCCAAATTCTATAGAAATAGTTTTCTCTCCAAACTTATTTATCAGATTTTCTTTGTTTTCAACTAGAATTAATTCTCCTTTATTTAGTATTCCTATTCTGTCGGATATTGTTTCTGCTTCTTTGATATAGTGGGTGGTTAATATAACTGTTACACCATTTTTTTTTAGCTGAAGGATCATATCCCACATTTCTTTTCTTAGCTGAATATCTACACCTGAAGTAGGCTCATCTAAAAAAAGAATTTTTGGATTATGTGAAAGTGCTTTAGCTATTAATACTCTTCTTTTCATCCCCCCAGATAAGGTAATTATTGGGGAATTTTTTTTATCCCATAGCTTTAAAGATTTCAGTACATTTTGTATATGATTTTCGTTTGGTGTTTTTCCAAAAAGTCCTCTTGAAAAATTAACTGTATTTAAAACACTTTCATAATTTTCCAGAGGAAACTCTTGAGGAACAAGCCCAATCAGAGATCTTGTTTTTTTATAGTCTTTTATAGTATCAAAGTTTGATACTTTTATTACTCCATTTGTTTGTTTTATTAATCCACAAATAGATGATATAAGTGTTGTTTTTCCAGCTCCATTAGGGCCAAGCAGGGCAAAAATTTCTCCCTTTTTTATTTCTAAAGAGATATTGGAAAGAGCAGAAAAATTATTAGAGTAAACTTTATTTACATTTTTTATAGAAATCATTGAAAAGACCTTTTTTTATCAAATTGGAAATGGAAATTCTCTATGCACTTTATCCAAATCATTCAACACTTCAGTTGATAATTTTAAGTCTAGACCATTGATTATAGTTTTCAATTGTTCTTTACTAGTGGCTCCAAAGATTATAGACCCCATAAATGGTTTTTGATCACAATATGCAAGAGCCATATGTATAGGATTTATTTCATACTTTTTAGCTACACCTAAATAGTTTTTTACTGCTAATAATGATCTTCTATTTAATCTTCCCATTAATCCAGGTGATGCTTGAAGTCGTGAATTTTCTGGTATATCACCTTCTTGATATTTTCCTGTTAATAAACCTGCAGCTAATGGTGAATAAGCTAGTAAGCTTATATTCTCGTTATGACTAACTTCAGCTAAATCAGTATCATAAAATCTGCACAAAAGACTATATTCATTTTGAATAGATATCACACGTTCAAAATTATTCTCATTTGCAATTTTTAGAAATTGCATTGTACCCCAAGCAGTTTCGTTTGATAAACCAATAGTTCTTATTTTTCCTTCTTTAACTTTATCCGAAAGAAAATCCAAAGAATCAAATATATCTTGTGCAATTTTTTTTGAATCTTGATGAATGGGGCTATAATTCCAATTTTGTCGAAAATGATAAGATCCTCTATTTGGCCAATGTAGTTGATAAAGATCAATATAATCAGTTTTAAGTTTCTTTAAGCTACTAGTTAATGCATCTTCCATTGTTTTTCTATTAATGGGTTCTCCATTCCTGACTGTTTTGTTACCTATTCCGACAACTTTAGTGGCAATTATTATATCATCTCTTTTTTTTCGTTTGTTTATCCAATTACCTATTATTTTTTCAGTATCCCCAGCTGTTTCTTTCCGCAAAGGATTCGTTGGATACATTTCAGCGGTATCTACAAAATTTATTCCATTTTCTAATGAAAAATTTAATTGCCAATGTCCTTCTTCTTCAGATGTTGCCTCGCCCCAAGTCATTGAGCCTAAGCAATAACTTGATACTTTTAAATCACTATTCCCTAGTTTATTTAATTTCAATGCTTACTCCCAAAATTTATTTAATAATATTTTCTTCTTAATTAATTTATTGCTATCACCAAGTTCAGGTGCTTGTTTTTTATAATTTAATTCCAAGTTATCAAATAATATAGGAGTTCTTACAAATTTTTCTCCATTAATAGATTTTATCATTTTTCTCGATTTTGTTTGAATATGGTTTAAAGCCTGACTAACTGAATTAACAGTTCCAACAGGTACTTTTGCATCTTGTAAAATTTTAGTAATTTTCTCTTTTGTATATTTTTTTAAGTTATTTGATAATTTTTTAACTAAATCTTTTCTATTTTGAATTCTTTTTTTATTAGTTGAAAATTTTTCACAATTTGCAAAATTCCACTTAAAAGCTTTACAAAGGGATTTAAACTGTTGGTCATTTCCGCATGCTATTACTATATCACCATTTTTAACCTCAAATAATTGATATGGTACAATAGAAGGATGAATATTACCCAGTCTTTTTGGTTCTTCTTGATTTAGTAAGTAAGTTGAGGCTTGGTTAGCTAAAACAGCTATTTGGGTATCGTATAAAGACATATCTATAAAACTCCCAAACCCACTTTTTTCTTTTGAAATTATTGCTGATTGAATGGCTATTACACTATAAAGTGATGTAAAAATATCTGCGTAAGCTACTCCAGGTTTGATAGGCGGCCCATCTTTTTCCCCAGTTATATTCATTATTCCTGCCATAGCTTGAATTATAAAATCATATCCGGGTAATAATGCTAAAGGACCATTTTGACCAAATCCTGTAATTGAGCAATATATAATATTATTATTAACTTTTTTTATGCTTTTATAATCTAATTTATATTTTTTTAAGTTATCAACTTTATAATTTTCTATTATCACATCAGCTTTTTTTGCCAAATATTGAACCATTTCTAGCTCACTTTTATTCTTAAAATTAGCCACGAAAGAAGATTTTCCTCTATTTGTGCATTTGAAATATGAGCTATTGTTTTTGCAACTATCTTCACCCCATTTTCTAGTTTCATCTCCTAAAGGAGATTCTACCTTTATTACTTCTGCACCAAGGTCTGCAAGTGTTTGACCAGCCCAAGGGCCTGCTAATACTCTTGCTAATTCTAAAACTTTTATACCTTCTAAAGGAGATTTCTTAATTTTCATTTAAAATATTTTAAAAATAAATGGTTGCTATATTGTGTTTGATCATTAAATCATTTCTATAAATAATTATTATCCATTATAATTAAAGATTAAATTGCTTTGTAGAAGTGAAAGCTATAAGGATTTCTTTAATATCAATCAAGGAGTTAAAATGAAATTGTGGTCTTGGTTAAGAAAAAAATTTAAAAAATCTGCTTTAGTTGCTGTTATACGTTTAGAAGGTATTATCTCAACTGGTGGAAGGTTTGGGGGTGGTATCAACGATCAATCATTAGCCCCACTTATAGAAAAAGCTTTTGAATTAGGTAGAATCAAAGCTGTTGCGTTAATTATTAATTCTCCTGGAGGATCACCTTCTCAGTCTTCACTTATTGCTGCAAGAATTATACGATTATCCAAAAAAAAAGATATTCCTGTTTTAGCATTTTGTGAGGATGTAGCAGCTTCTGGAGGATATTGGTTAGCGTGCTCAGCAAATGAAATTTATGCAGATGAAAATTCTATTGTTGGTTCTATTGGGGTTATTTCTGCAGGTTTTGGTTTTCACGAATTTATAAATAGACAAGGTGTAGAAAGGAGAGTTTACACTTCAGGAGAAGAAAAAAGTATGCTCGATCCATTCAAGCCAGAGAAAAAAGATGAAATAGTTAGACTTAGAGCAATTCAAAAAGGTATACATGAAAACTTTAAAAATTTTGTAACTGAGAGGAGGTCAGATAAGATAACTGGAAAGAAGGTTTTTACTGGAGAAGTGTGGGAAGCTGCAAGAGCTAAAGAGTTAGGGTTAATAGATGGAATTGGTCATTTAGAAACTGTAATTTCTGAAAAATTTGGAGAAGATGTAAGGTTTAAAAAATTAGAAAGAAAAAGGGGCTTATTTTCTAAATTTGGTAAAGCTTCAATAGATAGTATTTTTGAGTCAATTCAAGAAAAAATAATTTTTTCTAAGTTCAGACTTTAAAGAGGTTTGAATTAATTCTCTTTATAAAAAAGGAAGAAAAATTGTCTAAGTCAGCATTGATTACAGGTGGAGCAAAACGTATTGGAAAGGCAATAGCTATTTGCTTGGCAGAAAGAGGTTATGACATTGTAATTCACTATTCTCAATCAAAAAAAGAAGCTGAAGAATTAGTAATAAAATTAAAAAGTTTAGGGGTAGAGGCTTTCTGTGTTAAAGCAAACTTGCTTAAGGATTTTGAAATATCAACCTTAGTTGATAAATCTAAAAAGATTATTGGAAAACCTCTTGATCTTTTGATAAATAATGCTTCCATATTCGAAAATGATAGTCTCACAAGTTTGACCTTAGAAAGTTGGGATAGGCACTTGTTTACAAACTTAAAAGCTCCTGTTTTTTTATCTAAAGAGTTTTCTATACAAGTCCCTGATAATAGTACCGACGAAAATAATGAAATTTTAGCAAGTTCAAATATAATAAATATTATTGACCAAAAAGTACTCAATTTGAATCCAAGATTTTTTAGTTATACACTAGCAAAATCGAGTTTGTTAAACTTTACAAAATTATCTGCACAAGAATTGGGGCCTAAAATTCGTGTAAATGCAATAGGACCAGGCCCAACTTTAAAAGCAAGCCATCAAAGTGAAGAACAGTTTCAAAATCAAAGAAAAAGTACACTTCTTAAGAGAGGTTCTGATGTTAAAGAAATATGTAGGACAATCCTTTATATTCTTTCATCTCCTGGATTAACTGGTCAATTAATTACTTTAGATGGTGGAGAACATTTAACATGGTGATTTCGCAAAAATTATTTAATTAAAAGATAAAAAACATTTAAAAACAATCAGTTAAGTAATATGCCTAATTTTTAGGCAACCTTGTAAATCATTAATAAATTAAAGGGTTTGAGAACATAAAATAATATTTACCCCCAATGTTTTCCACAGGAATCGTGGAAACTTTTTTAGTAGACATTTATATGTTAAAAATTATTAAAATTTATATTTGCAAATAGTTATAATTTGAAAAAAAATGGTAAAAATTTTAGGTAATCTAAATGACCAATGATCTAAAAGGTATAGATCTAATAAAGCATTATCAAAAAAATTTGAGTAATAGCTCAGGCGTTTACAGAATGATAGATTGTAATAATAAAACTCTGTACGTAGGAAAAGCAAAAAATTTAAAAAAAAGAGTTTCTAATTATACAAAATATAATGGTCATCCATTGAGAATTCAGCAAATGATTTTTGCAACATCTGCAATGTTATTTCTTACTACAAAAAATGAAACAGAAGCTCTACTATTAGAACAAAATTTAATTAAACAATTAAAGCCAAAGTATAATGTTCTTTTGAGAGATGATAAATCTTTTCCATATATTTTTATTTGTTCAGAACATGATTTTCCACGTCTTGAAAAACATAGAGGACAAAAAAAAAGAAATGGAAAATATTATGGTCCCTTTGCAAGTGCAGGTGCAGTTAATAGAACCCTTAATACGTTACAAAAAGTTTTTTTATTAAGATCGTGCACTGATAAAGAAGTTGAGGCTGGGAATCGACCTTGTCTTAATTACCACTTGAAAAGATGTGCTGGACCATGTGCTGGAAAAATTAATAAATTTGATTATGCCAAATTAGTGATTTCAGCTGATAATTTTTTGCGTGGAAAATCAGAAGAAGTTCAAAAAAAACTATCTGATGAAATGATTTTAGCTGCAAAAGAAATGAATTATGAACTAGCAGCTTCCTACCGTGATCGGATTAAAGCAATAACAAAAATTCACTCTATCCAGGATATTAATCCTCAAAAAATAAAAGAGGCTGATATTTTTGCTCTTCATCTAGAATCTGGACAAGCTTGCGTTCAAGTATATTTTATCAGATATAATCAAAATTGGGGGAATAGAGATTATTATCCAAAAGTTTCTTCTGATATGACTGAAAAAGAAATTATGGAAGCTTTTCTAGGTCAATTTTATTTAAATAGATTACCTTCAAAATTGGTTTTATTATCTAATGAAATAGATAATAAAAATCTTATGGAAACTGTATTTACTCAAAAGATTGGAAAAAATGTAAAGATCAATAACCCACAAAAAGGAGAAAAAAAAGAATTAGTTTTTGATGCGTTAAGGAATGCTAAGGAAAGCCTAGAACGAAAAATGGCAGAAAACTCTACTCAAAAAAAATTACTTACAAAAATAGCAGACCTTTTGGGTCTTGAAAACTCTCCAGAAAGAATTGAAGTTTATGATAATTCACATATTCAAGGTACCTATGCTGTAGGGGCTATGGTAGTATCTGGAACAGATGGCCTTATGAAATCAGAATATCGTAAATTTAATATTGAACTAGAAGAATTAGAAAATAGGGATGATACTTCTATGATGAAATATGTATTTACTAAAAGATTCAATAAAAAAAATTCATCACAAGATTTAAAAATTCCTGATGTAATAATTTTAGATGGAGGAAAAGGACAATTATCAGTTGTAAAAAATTTTCTTGAAGAGATTGGTCATGGTGAAATCCCAATCATTGCAATTGCAAAAGGGCAAAAAAGAAATTCTGGTCAAGAAAGATTTTACTATAAAAATAATATTCAAATAGAAATACCTCATAATGATGCTTTAAGATATTTTTTTCAAAGATTAAGAGATGAGGTTCATAGATTTGTAATTG
>JBJLFR010000030.1:0-37079 GCA_045565285.1 Paracoccaceae bacterium | reverse complement strand
CAATAATTAGCACCTCTGAAGGACCTGCAACAGAATCGATGCCTACTTGACCAAAAACTTTTCTTTTTGCAGATGCTACAAAAGAATTACCAGGACCTACTATTTTGTCTACAGCTTCTATAGTTTCTGTACCATAAGCTAGCGCTGCAATTGCCTGAGCACCTCCTATTTTAATAATTTTATCAACTCCTGAAATTTTTGCAGCATATAAAACTAGAGGGTTTATTTTTCCAAATGGAGTTGGAGTAACCATAGTAATTTTTTTAACACCTGCTACTTTGGCAGGAATAGCATTCATTAAAACACTAGAAGGATATGATGCTAATCCACCTGGAACATAAATACCTATAGATGTGATCGGATTCCATCTATAACCTAATTCAACACCCATATCATCTTTCCAAAATTTATTATTTGGGAGTTGTTTAATATGATATTTTTTAATTCGGGAAGCAGCTAATTCTAAAGCTTCCTTTTCTTTTTTTAAGATTTTAGTTGCAGCAGCATCTATCTCTTCATCACAAAAAAAGAAGGAATCCTTTGTTAATTTAAAATTATCAAACTTATTCGTTAAACTTATTATTGCTTCATCTCCATTTTCTTTTACATTTTTTATAATATCGTCTACTAAAGAGTCATAATTTTCAAATATGTCTTGAGAAGAACTTATAAATTGGCTTAGCCATTTATCAATTTCAATTTTACATTCGAGAATTAAACTAGACATATTGAATAGAACCTTAAAGATAATAATTTGAGATCAGTTTGACTTTTTATAATCATTCTTATGATTTGGTAGTTTTGATGAAGTACTTTCAAATGGCTCTGAAACATCCTTAAGAAAAGCTTCAATACATTCAATGTCCAAGGTAATTTGTGCATCACCAGAAAATATTAAATCAATAGATTGTTTTTCAAAAGAAAGGAATTTATAGTCTAATGTTAAAAATGAAGTAATCATATTAGATCTGTTTTGTTGAATACCTTTTGATTTAACTGATAACACATTATCAAACATCATAATTGAATTCACTCTTTTAAAACAAGTATCTTTTTTTTTTGATAAATCGTTTATTTCCCAACAAAACCTCGTTAATAATATATTAAAACGTTTTGAATTCTTAGCCCATTTAATATTCGAAATCTTAATAATACTATCTTGGCATAATGTAGAAAATATAACTAGATCATCTTCATTTGCTGCAGCAAGATTAAGTTTTCTATATTTTTTTTTATTATAATTTACCATTATTTACTTATTTAATTCTTTTTATATTAGCACCACAGTCTGAAAGCTTTTTTTCTATATTTTCATACCCTCTGTCAAGATGGTAAACACGACTTATGGATGTTTCTCCTGAAGAAGCTAGTCCTGCAAGAATTAAGCTTACTGACGCTCTCAAATCTGTTGCCATCACCGGAGCACCTTTAAGCTTCTTAACCCCAGTAACTTTAGCTACACCACCTTGAACTTCAATATTAGCCCCCATTCTAATTAATTCAGGAGCATGCATAAATCTATTTTCAAATATCTTTTCTTCAAATGTAGAAATTCCTTGAGCAAAACAAGTTAATGCCATCATTTGTGCTTGAAGGTCTGTTGGAAAACCAGGGTAAGGTTCTGTAACTACGTTAATTGGTTTCAAAAAATCTGAATTTCTTATGACTGTTATTTCATTTGTTCCTTTTTTAATATCAACGCCGGTTTCCACTAATTTTTCAATAAAAGAGTTTAAATAATTAGTATTACAACCTTTTATTTTTATCTCTCCTCCCGCAATTGCTGGAGCTAGCATAAATGTTCCCATTTCTATCCTGTCACCCAACACCTCATGACTAGTACTTTTTAGATTATCCACTCCTTCAACTATTATTGTCGAGGCACCTATGCCATCAATTTTGCCACCCATTGATATTATACAATTACAAAGGTCAATAATTTCAGGTTCTCTAGCCGCATTTTTTATTATGGTTGTTCCTTTTGCTAAAGAGGCCGCCATAATAATATTCTCTGTTGCACCAACAGAAGCAAAAGGAAATTTAATTTTGGCTCCTTTTAAACGACCACTGACATTAGCTTTAATATAACCATCTTTTAATTTTAGTTTTGCCCCTAACTTTTCTAATCCATAAAGATGCAGATCAATAGGTCTCGCACCTATTGCACATCCTCCCGGCAATGAAACACTAGCTTTACCCTCTCTTGCTAAAAGTGGTCCTAGAACTAATATGGAAGCTCTCATTTTTCTTACAATATCATAATCAGCAATATGATTTGTTATTTTGGTTGTTGATAATTCTAAAGAATTATTTATGGAACTACTTTGTATAGTGCAACCCAAAGACTCTAATAATGTTTTCATTGTTTTAATATCAGAAAGATTTGGAACATTAGATAACTTCAAAGTTTCTGATGATAATATTGAAAGAGGCATCAAGGTCAAACATGCATTTTTAGCACCTGAAAGACGAATTTCTCCATGTAACTCTTTTTGACCTTGTATACAGATTTTATCCATTTAAATTAACACGCTTCATTTTTGATTTTTTTTATCCTTTAAAGATTTTTTCATTCTTTTTTGCTCTTTTCTTTTTAATAAATTATTCCTCATTTGTTGTTTTAATTTCAATTCTCTTTCTCTTTTCTTTTTTTCAGCAATGTTAGTTTTTGATTGCATTGATAAATCAATTACTTTTATAGTTTTTTGATTGTTATATTTATAACTATTGAAATTATTATTAGATACTTAAAGAACTAAATATAAATTTGAAAGTATAAATTTTAATTTTAAAACTAACAATTTAATTACTTCATTTTTTAATATTTAAATTGCATAAATTTAAAATTTTCATAATAAGGTAAATAAATCATTATTTGCTGCCGTAGCTCAGGGGTAGAGCACTCCCTTGGTAAGGGAGAGGCCGAGAGTTCAAATCTCTCCGGCAGCACCAATTATATTTTCTAAATTAAATTGAATTAATTTAGAAATCATTTTCAATAATTTCTGATTTACTGATTAAGGAAAGATGATCGATATTTATGATTAATAGTCAAAGCGTGCTCTAATGCAGAAGAATCTACCAATACAGCAATTTGGCTTAATAAACCATTTAATGCATCGTTTTCTTCTAACCCAGAGGAGACTAAAGTGTCTACAGAACCCTGAAAAACCTTAACTATTAATTCAGACTGTTCATCCAACGATAATTTTTCATTTTTATGATCTATTTTTTTTTTCATCATACAACCTTTAAACACATATCAAGCAAGCACTATGCCAAAAAAATCAGGAATCAATAAAGATTATGCTTTTCTTTTTATTCTATGAGTATTAATTATACTTTAATATATTATTACAGTTGAGGTAAAAGATGGGTTCATTGACAGCAATTTATTTCTTTGTATTTCTTATATGTGTTGGTATAGTTGCATTCATAATGGCACTTGAAAAAATTAGAAAAAGGGACGAAGAAGACCTTTAATCAAAGATCACTCTTTCACTAATTCCCAGCCAATTGTGAAAGCACTTAGCACCTTAGAAACATTTTCAGAACTATCATTAGTATTAATTTGAGCTTTAAGTCCTTCTTTTGGGTGTTCTATTACTGAAGTTACTGAACCTTTAATGTTCGCTTTATCAAATGCTTCATTAAAAACCCTGATAATAGCTTTTTTCCGTAAATCAGGTTTAAAGATTTTTCCTACAGCAGTTAAAGGCATTTCCTCAATAATTTCAATATATTTGGGAAGTGCAGCCATTTCAGCAATTTTATTTTCACAAAATGAAATAAGTTCTTCACCAGTAGTGCTTTCACCCTCGTTTAATTGTACATATGCACAAGGTAATTCCCCCTTATCTATATCTGGTTGACCTATAGCCCCTACCATCGCAACACTCGGATGACTAGCTAAAGTTTCTTCAATTGTACTAGGGTCAATATTATGACCACCTCTAATTATAAGGTCTTTTGCTCTGCCAGTAATCCATAAGTAGCCGTCTTTATCAAGTCTACCAAGATCACCAGTTCTCATAAAATTTTTATTTACAAAAAGACCTTTATTTCTGTCGGGATCTGTATATGTTTTCCCGGCGATAATACCTGGATTAGATACACATATCTCTCCCACTTCACCAACTTTACATTTCTTAGTAATTTTCCCATTTTTATCACAATCTAAGATCTGCACTTCTGTATAAGGATATCTTATGCCTACAGATCCTATTCTTCTATCACCATCAGGAGGATTAACGGAAATCATACAAGTAGCTTCAGTCATCCCATAACCCTCTAATATTTTAAGACCTGTTTGATCTTGGAATTGTTTAAATTGAGCAGTTGAAAGTGGGGAGGATCCGCATAATGCCAACCTTAGAGTATCAATATTAGCATTAACTTTAACTTGTAATAACTGAGTAATTGCTGTTGGGACAGTAACCATAAAGGTGGCTCCCCAAAATTCTACTAGTTTCCAAAAATTGGCAAAAACACCATCACCTCTATATCCTTGTGGAGTAGGTAAAACCATGTGAGCACCAGATAGTAAACAAGTCATAAAAATTGGATAAGCAGCATAAACGTGAAAAAGTGGTAATGGACATATTAAACAATCTCTCTCAGAAAAAAGTAAAGTAGCACTCGACCAACCATTAAAAAGCATCCCAGAAGCTCTATGTTGAGCAACTTTAGGCATACCAGTCGTTCCACCCGTATGAAAATATGCACAAATTGCATCATCCTTATGATCTTCAAAATTAAGAGAAGAACCATTTTCTGATGAAATGGCCTCCATAAAATTAAGAACTTTAGCATTATGATTAATTTGAACTTTTGGTCTTAAAATAGAAGCAATCCAAGACTTTGGAGGAGTTAAATACCTTACCAAATCTACTTCAAAAACAGTTTTAACATTCGGCGCAGTTTCCAAAGCTTTATGGACGTTTTGTGCTACCTCTGTTTTTAACATAGGAGCTAAGGTAACAATAGCTTTTGCATTAGTTTCTCTAAGGATATGAGAAATTTGCTTAGGTTCCAATAATGCGTTAATTGGGTTAACAATTCCCGTAATTGCTCCAGCTAAAAAAGTGATTGCAGTTTCTGAGCAATTAGGTAGTACAAAAGCTATAACATCATTTTTTTCAATACCAGCTGTTCTAAAAGTGTTCGCAGCTTTTACAACAAAATTATATAATTCTCCCCAATTGTAAGTTTCTGACTTTGAACCTGGTTTTGAAGTTATTTGAAAGGATATTGCTGGTCTAGAAGGAAAATTGGTGGCAACTCTCTTTAAAGATTTGTAAATAGTTTTTTCAGGTAGCCGATCAGGAAAAGAGGCTTCTTTTTCTAACTGAATCAAATCTTGTACATTCTCAAATTTTATCATTATTCCCTCCAATTAAAATGACTTGACTAATAGTATCTAAATTTTTTTTGGAAATAAAGACCAGAAAAATGATTTTTTTAATCAATTATGAACTGAAGTTTTGCTAATCTTGAATAAAGACCATTTTCCGCAATCAAGTCAGAATGGCTACCCTGCGAAATTATTTTCCCTTTATCTAAAACAATAATACTGTTTGCTCTTTTTACAGTAGAAAGTCGGTGAGCAATTACTATGACTGTCCTACTTTTAGAAAGTTTTTCTAATGCACCTTGAATTAGATTTTCACTTTCTGCATCTAGCGAAGCAGTCGGTTCATCAAGTAATAAAATTGGAGCATCTCTCAGAAATGCTCTTGCAATTGCAATCCTTTGTTTTTGTCCAACAGAGAGTAATACTCCTCTCTCTCCTACAAAAGTATTATAATGATTAGGCAATTTCATTATGAAATCATGAGCAGCAGATTTTTTAGCTGCCTCTTTTACCTCTGTAATAGATGCATCAGGTTTTCCAAATTTTATGTTTTCTAAAACTGTAGTAGCAAAAATGGTTGGTTCTTGAGATACTAAGGCAAATTGATTACGTAAATTTGTAGGTTCTATTTGTTTAATAGAAGTACCCCCAATATTAATTGTCCCGTCTTGAAACTCATAAAATCTTAGTAAAAGTTGAAAAATTGAAGACTTTCCAGCACCCGATGGACCAACTAATGCAAGAGTATCACCTTTTTTAAGAGTAAAACTAAATCCCTTTAGAATTATATCATTCAATCTTAAAGGATAAGAAAATTTAACCTTGTTGAAATTAATTATAATATCATTTTTGAATTCAAATTTTTTTATTTTAATTGGTTTTTCTACTGGATCTTCAGCATTGAGAAGCTCAATGATTCTTTCAGTTGCTCCAGCAGCTCTCTGAAGCTCACCAAAAATTTCAGATAAAGCTGCTATAGCACCAGCTACAAACACAGAATAAATAACAAATTGAACTAAATAACCAGGTGAGATAATTCCATTTCTTACATCTCTAGCTCCAATCCATAAAACCGTTACAATTCCAACAAATACAACAAATATGATAAGAGCCGTCATTACAGATCTTACTAATATTCTTTTTTTTGCTACAAAAAATGATTGTTCAATTATTCCAGAAAAATTGTTTATTGCATTTTTGGTAAAATTAAATGCTTGTATTGTACTTGAAGATAACAACATTTCTGAAGCCATACCTGAACTGTCAGCAATCTTATTTTGGCTTTCTCTACTAAGTTTCCTCAACATTCTCCCCATTGCAAGTATGGGTATTATCATAATTGGAACTAATAATAATACCATTAAAGAGAGTTTAATAGAGGTTAGAAACATAAAGAAAAGACCTCCAAATAATAGTAAAGTATTTCTTAAAGCTAGCGAAATAGAGGATGAAACAACTGATAAAATTAGTGTAGTGTCAGTTGTAATTCTCGATAATATTTCTCCTGTTAATAAACGCTCATAGAAGCCTGGGCTCATCAATATTACTTTGTTAAATACTGCTTTTCTTATATCTGCTACAACACGCTCTCCTAATCTTGTAACTAAATAAAACCTTAATGATGTGCCAATGGCTAATAAACTTGCTAAAACGAAAGCAGCACCAAAATAATAATCCATCAATTCTGTTGTATCACTATAAAAACCATCTACTACTCTTCTTATTGCAATTGGAAAAGTAAGTGAAATACCTGCGGTTATAACCAAAATTATGGAAGCTAAAACTAAATTTATTGTATATGGTTTAAAAAAAGAAATAAGCAGTGAAACAGAAATTATACTACGGCCTTTATCTCTTTCATTGTTTTTTTGGTATAATTTATTATTAAATTGATTTTTAGTCGACATAATATTGGTTTAATTATTATTAATTTTTATCTTGTTAATTTTTCTTTATATTAACCAAGGGTAATATCAGCAGAGATTAAAATAAACAAGAAACAAAAAGTGATAAAATCTAATAAACTTCAACTTAGTTTAGTAGATATTTTATTATCTTTCTAAAATGTATCAATTTTCTTAATTATATATTTCTAACAGTTGATTAAATAACTTTATACAAAGAAAGTAGCCATAAAATTTCAGGAATAACTGCGTCAAAAATTCAAGTTTCATTATAAAAAAATTATGATAAAATAGAAATTAAAATACTACCCACTGAATTATTCATTTAAGGAAGGAAATTAATTTATGAAAGATTTGATAGATGTTTGTCCAGTAATGCATGGGGCACATTCTTCTCACAAAACTGGATCTAAAAACCAAGATTGGTGGCCAAACCAGCTTAACCTAAGTATCTTAAGACAAAATGATAAAAAATCTAATCCAATGGATGAAAGTTTTAATTATTTTGATGAATTCAAAAAACTTGATTATTTTGCTCTAAAAAAAGATTTAACAAATCTAATGACCGATAGCAAAGATTGGTGGCCTGCAGATTATGGGCACTATGGCCCTTTTTTTGTAAGGATGACTTGGCATGCAGCTGGCACCTATAGAACAGGTGATGGTAGAGGAGGAGGAGGAACGGGAGCACAAAGATTTGCACCACTTAATTCTTGGCCTGATAATGGAAATCTTGATAAGGCAAGAAGGCTTTTATGGCCAATAAAACAAAAATATGGGAATAAAATTTCTTGGGCAGATCTTCTAATTTTAACAGGAAACGTTGCTATTGAATCAATGGGAGGAAAAACATTTGGCTTTGGTGGCGGTAGAGCAGATATATGGCATCCTGAAGAGGATATATATTGGGGTGCTGAAAAAGAATGGTTAATTGTAGGTGAAGAAAATAAAAGATATACAGGTGAAAGAGATTTAGAAAATCCTCTGGCAGCTGTTCAAATGGGTTTAATATATGTAAATCCTCAGGGACCAGATGGTAATCCTGATCCTCTTGCCAGTGCAAATGATATTAGAGAAACTTTTGCAAGGATGGCAATGAACGATGAAGAAACTGTTGCTCTAGTAGCTGGTGGTCACACTTTTGGTAAAGCGCATGGAGCTGGAAGTGAAGATTTTGTAGCATCAGAACCTGAAGGTGCCCCAATACAGAATATGGGATTTGGGTGGAGTAATAATTTTGGAAAAGGTTTAGGTCGTGATACTATTACCAGTGGAATTGAAGGTCCATGGACTACTAACCCAATAAAGTGGGATAATGGATATTTTGATTTACTTTTAGGTTATGAGTGGGAGCTTACAAAAAGTCCAGCTGGTGCCCATATTTGGCACGCAGTTAATCAAAAACAAGAAGATCTTGCTCCAGATGTAGAAGATAGAAATATAAAAGTTCCTACTATGATGACTACTGCAGATATAGCCCTTATTACTGATAGTAATTATAAAAATATTTCCGAAGATTTTCATAAAAATCCTCAGAAATTTGCTGATGCTTTTGCTAGAGCGTGGTTTAAATTATTACATAGAGATATGGGTCCTAAAGTAAGATATCTTGGGCCTGAAGTTCCTAAAGAAAATTTAATTTGGCAAGACCCAGTTCCTCTTGGTAATAGTAATTATGATGTTGCTATAATTAAGGAACAAATTAATCAATCTGGTCTTTCCGATAAAGAAATGATAGAAACAGCATGGGCTTCCGCTTCTACATTTCGCATTTCTGATATGAGAGGTGGAGCAAATGGAGCTAGAATAAGACTTGAACCTCAAATTAATTGGGAAGCTAACAAGCCAAATCAATTACAGAAGGTTTTAAGTATCCTTGAAGAAATTTCATCATCAAACAATGTTTCTTTAGCAGACATTATAGTTTTGGCTGGAAACGTAGGTATTGAAAACACTTCTGGTTTAGAGGTTCCCTTCTCACAAGGCAGAGGAGACGCATCTCAAGAAGATACTGATATTGAAAGTTTTGAAGTTTTAGAACCAAAAGCAGATGGATTTAGAAATTTTCAAAAAGGAGAGTTTTCAGTTTCGCCTGAAGAAATGATGCTTGATAAAGCACACCTCCTGGGTCTTACAAGCCCAGAAATGGTTGTTCTTTATGGTGGATTACGTTCCTTAGGTATTTCTGTAGATGAAAAAGGTTTATGGACTGACGAGAGTAATTTATCTAATGATTGGTTTAAAATACTATTAAATATGGATGCTATCTGGACTGAAAAATCTTTTAATAACTATGAAGGAACTGATAGAAAGACTGGTAAAGTTTTACGCTCAGCTTCTCGTTGTGATTTGATTTTTGGTTCAAACTCCGAATTAAGATCTTTATCTGAATTATATTCACAAGAGGATAATAATGACAAATTTGTAAAAGATTTTATAAAAGCATGGGTGAAGGTAATGAATTCAGATCGTTTTGATTTATTGAATTAATTCTTTATATGCTAAAGCTTGTATCAAAATTTAATACAAGCTTTAGCCAAATTAAAAACTATTTATAAACTTTTAATTTATATTTTCTTTATGCCAAAGAATATGATCCCTTAGAAATGAAGAGACAAAAAAGTAACTATGGTCATAATCCTTTTGATATCTAATTTTATCACCATTTGTTCTTTGTTTTAAAATTTTTTCTAGAGTTTCAGGCATTAAACTTTTTAGAAAATCATCTTTTGTTCCCTGATCAACTAAAATTTTTCCCTTATATCCTAGTTCATTAAGCAAACTAGAAGGATCATATTTTTTCCATTTTTCTTTGTCTTTACCTAAATAAGCTTCAAATTGCTTTTGACCCCACACGCCTTTTGTAGGATTTGAAATAGGAGCAAAAGCAGATACTGTCTTGTAAATTTCAGGATTCCTGAATGCAATATTAAGAGCTCCCAATCCCCCCATTGAATGCCCCATAATTGACTGCTTATCTTGATCTAATGGAAATTCCTTTAAAACTAAATTTGGTAATTCATCAACAATGTAAGACCACATTTGGAAATTTTTTTTCCATGGATTTTCTGTACTATTAACATAAAACCCCGCTCCTTGACCTAAATCAAAACTTTCATCATCAGGCACCCCATCACCCCTAGGTGAGGTATCTGGAAAAATGATAGCAATTTTTTCTTCAGATGCCCAACGTTGAATTCCAGATTTAACCATAGCATTTTCATGTGTGCAAGTAAGACCTGATAAAAACCATATCAATGGTATTTTTTCATTTCTTTTAAATGTTGGAAGATATATTGCAAAAGTCATATTGCAATTACAAACTTGTGAGTAGTGAGAAAAAACTAATTGATCTCCTTCAAAACACTTACTTTTGGAAACTTGATTTAATAGATTCATTTTATCATCTTCTTTTTCAACTTATTTGATAATTTTTATAAATTAGTACTCAATAACGGATCTTATACTTTCTCCTTTATGCATTAAATCAAAGGCATTATTAATATCCTCAAGTTGCATTTTATGTGTGATCATTGGATCTATTTCTATTTTTCCATCCATGTACCAATCTACAATTTTTGGAACATCGGTACGTCCTCTAGCTCCTCCAAATGCAGTTCCTCTCCAACTGCGTCCTGTGACTAACTGAAAAGGCCTTGTTGAAATCTCAGCACCTGCAGGTGCAACTCCAATAATAATGCTTTCACCCCAACCTTTATGTGCACTTTCAAGAGCAGTACGCATTACATTTACATTACCTGTTGCATCAAAAGTATAATCTGCTCCACCCTTAGTAAGGTTAACTAAGTAAGGTACCATCTCATCTTTAACTTCAGAAGGATTGACAAAGTCTGTCATTCCAAATTTTTTTGCCATTTCTACTTTTGAAGGATTTAAATCAACTCCTACTATTTGATCACAGCCAGCCATTCTTAGACCCTGAATGACATTTAACCCAATACCCCCCAAACCAAAAACAATTGCACGACTTCCTTGCTCTACCTTAGCTGTATTCAATACAGCACCTATCCCAGTTGTTACTCCACATCCAATATAGCAGACTTTATCAAAAGGCGCATCTTCTCGAATTTTAGCAGCTGCAATCTCAGGCATAATAGTAAAATTTGAAAATGTTGACGTACCCATATAATGAAATATTTTATCTCCATCTTCTGTAGTAAACCTACTAGTACCGTCTGGCATCAAACCTTGTCCTTGGGTCTCTCGAATTGCTTGACATAAATTAGTTTTAGGATGCAAACAATAATCACATTGTCTACACTCTGGCGTATAAAGTGGAATTACATGATCTCCCACTTTTAATGACTTTACATTAGGACCTACTTCTCTAACAACACCTGCGCCTTCATGTCCAAGAATTGCTGGGAAAATTCCTTCTGGATCAGCCCCTGACAAGGTAAATTCATCTGTATGACAAACTCCAGTAGCCATAATTTCAACTAATACTTCACCATCTTTAGGGCCATCTAAATTTACATCAACAATTTCGAGTGGTTTACCAGCTTCTACAGCTAATGCGGCTCTAGTTTTCATCTAATTTCTCCCAAATCAATTAAGTTAGATTAATCATGATTATAATGAAGCCTCAAGTCAAGCCACTATAGTTTTTTAAAATGTGAAATATAAGTTTTAAGTGAATAACAATTATTTGCTTGTATGGCTATAATTTTATTATTAACCTAAAAGTAATTAAAAGTTTATTTATTATGTAAAAATTTGAAGGGAAAATAAATGTTAGATCAGACGACTGGACCAGGCTATTCATCACCAGCTGAAGCGGTAAAAGCTCCAAAAGAAAAAATAGTATACACAGTATGTATATATACCGGAACAGGTATAGAAAAACCCGATTATTTAGCAACTATAGATGCAGATGAAAATAGTCCAACATATAGTCAGGTTATTCACAGATTGCCGATGCCTAATATTGGGGATGAATTACATCATTCTGGCTGGAATGCATGCTCATCTTGTCATTGCGATTCAAGTAAGGAAAGAAAATATTTAATTTTACCAGGTGTAAGAACATCAAATTTTTATATTATTGATACCAAAACAGATCCTAGGGCTCCATCAATTTTTAAAGTTGTCGATGGAGAAGAGGTTAAGAAAAAAACTAATTTATCAGCTCCTCATACAGTTCATTGTATGGGAAAAGATATTATTGTTTCAATGCTTGGAGATGCAGAGGGAGGTTCTCCAGGTGGTTATCTTCATTTGAACCAAGATTTTGAAATAATAGGTCCTTGGACCAAACCCCTAAAAGATATGGACATCGAATATAGCTATGATTTTTGGTATCAACCAAGAAAAAATATGATGGTTTCAACAGAATGGGCAGCACACAACCAAAAACATTTCAACCAGGCTTTGAATTAGATGATGTTGCTAAAGATAAGTATGGAAGAAGAATTCATTTCTGGGATTTAGAAAAAAAAGAAGTAAAGAAAACATTTGACCTTGGCGAAGAAGGTCTTATTCCTCTTGAAACAAGAATGCTTCATGACCCGGATTCTAGTCATGGATATGTGGGAGCAACTCTTTCTTCAAATATATTTCATTATAACACTGAAAGGGCAGATCCAGAAATTAAGAAGGTAATTGATGTAGCCTCTATAGAGGTTGATTTTTTTCCAGTCCCTCTACCAGGACTAATAACTGACATTTTGGTATCTATGGATGACAAATTTCTTTACTTTGCTAATTGGCTACATGGCGATGTTAGACAGTATGATATTTCTGAACCTAGTAACCCAAAATTAACTGGACAAGCATGGATTGGAGGTTTGTTAGGAAAAGCTCCAGAAATTAATGGTAAAAAGATAGAAGGTGGTCCGCAAATGATACAGTTATCATTAGATGGAAAACGCCTTTACGTTACAACATCTCTTTTTTCAACTTGGGATAATCAATTTTTATCCAGGAATGAAGGATGAAGGTGGAGCTATGGTAGTAGTTGATTGTGATACTGAGAAAGGCGGAATGAAAATTAATGATAAATTTATTGTTGATTTTGGGAAAGAACCTGATGGTCCTTCAAGAGCACATGAAACGAGATATCCAGGAGGAGATTGTTCTTCTGATATTTGGACTTAATTTAACTTAATATAAGTAAATCGGCTTCATCGATGAAACAATATACTGTTACCTTGAGGAACAGGAATAACCTTGAAATACTTGTTGGAGAAGATGAAGCCATCATAGATGCAGTTGAAAATTTAGGTCATTTACTACCTATTGGATGTAGATATGGTGGTTGTATTACTTGTGCTGCTAGATTGATACAAGGTAAAGTAAAACAACCTAATGCTACTGCTTTAAATAAAAGGCAGTCCAGCGAGGGTTATATACTTTTATGCGTAGCTAGACCTCAAACTAATTGTGTAATAGATGTAGGGGTTGAAAGTCATGATACTCTTTACCAAAATCCCTTTATAAAACCTGGAGCTCTTGATAAGATTTTTATAACAATGAAAAAAAATAACTTATCTAATTGGTAACTTCTAAAGATAGGAAACATTATGGTAGAGCGTAAAAATAAATTTACACTTAGAAACAGAAATAATGATGGAAATACTCCTTTGTTAAACTATTGGGGTGCAAATTCAGAATATGGAGTTTTAAAAGACGTTTTATTGGGTCCAGTAGAGAATTATAAATGGCTAAAAACTAGCTCAGTCTCAAAAAAAAACTATTAGGCGTGCTATATCTTTTGATCATGATATAGCAAAAAAACAATTTCAAGAAATGATATCTGCTTACACGTCTGCTGGAGTTAAAGTTCATATGCACAACTTAGATCCAGCACTACCTTATCAAATATTCGCTAGAGACAGTTCGATTATGACACCCTTTGGAGCAATTATAACTAATATGGCCCAATGGTGGAGAAAAGGTGAAAACTATAGAGCAATAGAGACTTATAATGAATTAGGCATTCCAATTTATGATTTTATTACTGCAGGTCATTTTGAAGGTGGAGATTTTAATGTAATTGAACCTGGTTGTGTTTTAATTGGCTGGGAAGGAGATGAAGGAAGATCCCAATATAATGCAGCTCTTCAACTAAAAAATTGGTTTGAAGAAGAAAACTGGGAAGTATTTTTAGCAGATATTGATCCTTTTTTTGTACATATTGATTTAATGGTTGTAATGCTGGCAGAAAAACTAGCAGCGGTATGCCTAGATTGTACAGACCCAAAAATAGTATCTTGGTTAAAAGATAAGAAAATTAAAATCATACCAGTCCCTTTCCAAGAAACAATAGAACTAGGGTGTAATGTAGTAGCTCTTGGCAATGATCGAGTACTCCTACCTAAAGCTTCTCAAACGCTTAAAAAAAATCTAAAAGCTGAGGGATTTGAAATCTTTGACCCTGAACTTTCCATGATAACTCAAGGTGGTGGTGGTGTTCATTGCATGTGCCAAAGTTTAAGAAGAGAATCTGTTTAATTTTAAAAGATATAGCCTATTATATTTCCCTTAAAAGTTTATTCATAAGAACAACAGGAATTAATCCAGATACAATTATTAATAATGCAGGGATGGATGCTTCAGCCATTAATTCACTATGTGCATATTGATAAGCTTGAGTAGCAAGGGTTTCAAAATTAAATGGCCTCAAAAGGAGTGTCATGGGTAATTCTTTCATAGTATCGACAAATACCAACAAACCTCCCGCTACTAAAAATGGAATAATCAGAGGAAGAGTAATCTTGAAAGTTGTTTCAGTAAAATTATTACCAAGACATCTACTTGCCGAAAATAAATTCTGCGGAATTTTCTGCAATCCTGAAGTTATTGATCCATACCCAATGGCCTGAAATCTCACAACATATGCAAATAAAAGTGCAAAAAAAGTGCCCCCAAAGTATAAATTATTCGGAATTATATATATATAATCATCTACTGAATTAATAAAATTGTCTAGAAAACCAATAAAAATAACTACCCCTACAGCTAACATAGTTCCAGGAAAAGCGTAACCAGAAGAAGAAATAGCTGCGAGTATTTTAATAGATCTTAGTTTGGATTCATGACTATAAGAAACAATAAAAAAGGAGAAAAATATTACAAATATAGCACATAAAAAAGAGACAATTAATGAATTTAAAAATGGCTTATAAAACATAGTTATAGGCTCATATTCAAAAGCATATAAACCATTGGAAATTAAAATAATTACTGGGATAAAAAAACCTATTAGTGGAGGAAATAAACAAATAAGAATACATAAAATAGATTTTTTTTTATTTAGGCTGTTTAAACTGATATAAGTATTTCTCTTACTTGTATCATGATATTTACTAGCTGCTCTGGATTTAATTTCTATAAAAAGTAAAGTAATAATAAAAATGAATGTTATGATTGATAATTGTGCAGCTGAAGTTATGCTATTCATTCCAATCCAGACATTAAAAATACCTAAAGTAAGAGTTTCTAATGAAAAATATTCTACTGTTCCAAAGTCAGAAACAACTTCCATACATACCAGAGCTAAGCCAGCAAAAATAGCAGGTCTTGCAAGAGGTAACCCAACTGAAAAAAAAGTAGATTTATTATATAGTCTTGAAGTCTCATAAAGACTCATTGGAGCTTTTCTAAAAGCTGTTCTAGCAAGAACATAAATATAAGGATATAAGACAAATGACATCACAAAAATAGCTCCCCATAATGACCTTATTTCTGGAAAAAAATAATCATTTGGAGAATTAAAATTAAAAATAAGTCTAATAAAATTTTGAACAGGACCGGCATATTCAAAAAAATCAGTATATGCATATGCTACTAAATATGCTGGACACGCGATGGGTAATACCAAAATCCAGTCAACAAACTTAGAAAATCTAAAATTATAGTTTGATACTAACCATGCAGGTATAACTGAAATTATCAGTGATAGAAATATTACTCCTATCATTAAAACTAAAGTATTATAGACGTACTCAAATAAGACTGTATCAATAAGGTGTTGCCATATTCCATTACTAGTATTACTGCTCATAATTAACAAAGCAACAATAGGACAAAAAAATAAAAAAGAGAAAAAAATTGTGCTTGAAAAAAATACACTTTCTCCAGTAAAAGACGAAATTTTCATTTTTTCTTTACCAGCCAACTCTATCAATTATTTTCTGAGCTTCTATGGATAATTGAGCAATTTTTTCTACTGAAATTTTATCTTCTCTAAAACTACCCCCAACTAATTAATTCTTCAGTAGGTTGCACTTTAATATTTACTGGATATTCAAAATTAATTTCACTGTACATTTTTTGGGATTTTTCACCTGAAAGAAATTCCAATAATTTTTGAGCGGCTTTTTTGTTTTTTGAATACTTTGCTATTCCACCACCTGAAATATTGATATGAGCTCCTCGATCACCTTCCCCCTGATTAGGAAAAGTTAATCTCATTGATTTTGCCCACTTTCTTTGAATAGGATCTTCTGAGTATTTTAATTTACCAAAATAATAATTATTAATAATAGCAATGTCGCATAACCCTTCAAAAATTCCTTTCACTTGAGCTCTATCATTTCCTTGAGGCCTTCTAGCTAAATTAGATACTAATCCAGCAGCCCAATCTTCAGCTTTTTCTAATCCATACTCAGCTATAATTGAAGCCATTAAAGCTCTATTGTATACATGGCTTCCAGGTCTGCTACAGATTTTTCCTTTCCATTTTGGGTCAGCTAAATCCTCAACTCTTAAAATATCGTCTTTTTTTAATCTTTCTTTAGAAGTGGCAATAATTCTTGATCTTTTTGACAATGCAAACCATGTATTTCTTTCACTTTTCAAATGTTTTGGTATATTTTCATCCAGAATAGGAGAACTAACTTCTGATAACAAATCCAAATCCTCATAAATATATAACCTACCAATATCAACTGTTAGAATTAAATCAGCTGGACTATTTTTACCTTCAGCACGCAATCTTTGCGCTAGACCTTTTGTAGCGTAAACAACATTAGTCTTAATGCCTGTTTCTTGTGTGAAAGCTTCTAAAAATGGGTTGATTAAAAAAGGCTGTCTATGTGAATAAATATTTATTTCAGCAGCTATTAATGAGTTTAAACTTAATATGTAAATAAAAATAGATAATATATATTTGTTTCTAAATTTCATCATTTACCCCTATTGGTTTAATATGCAGAAGTTATCTTTTTACAAACCTAAAAATTAAAATGAAGTTCTTCATTTTCTTTTTGAAAATATTTTTAATCTCTAAAAGTGGTGAAAAATATAATGTTGATAATTTATTAAAATTTCTCTCATGGTTTCTTGTTTTTATCAGTCCCACCGAAATAAGACAGCATCTCTGCTTTAATACGTCCCGCGTTTGCTCCACCATTACCTTGAGATGATAATTTTTTTAAACTTGTGTGTAATACTTGTCTTCCAATTTGACCAGTATAAGAAACTGAATTTGTCTTACTCCCTGTATAGCCTTTTAGAGTTACAGGATATGGACCATAATCTGCATCTGAATTTGTATCACCCGAAAAACCAAAACTGGCTAAGCTCAAGATAGAAATCATTGATGCTACTGTTAATTTAGCATTACTCTTCATTATTCTCTCCATTTCATTGTTTTATAGCTTGCAGATCATTAGCTGGCTTATCAAATAATAATTCTACTTAGTAAGAATTAATTTATTTTGTCTCGTTAATCTCAAAATATACTCCTGCGATCCTAGACTAATTATTGCAGTATTAGATGAACCAATTAAATCTAAAGCATTAATTTTTCTAACAGTTGTAGCATTAAAAGAATTCTCTGGACTAGACGCCTCGTCGAATTTTTCGATGGCATCAAGTAAAATTTCAACCTTCCTTTCCGGCATAATCTACTTTCTATATTCAATACCCGACTCATGTAGTCGGAATAGTTTAATTCTTAGTATAATAGTAAGAATTGTCAATCCCGAGTTTATTAGTAAGGTAAAAAAAAATTCACAATTTGGATTTAAATCTTTAATACTACTTTTATAATAAAATTTTTGAGTAGAGGATTAATTTTATGATAAAAATAAAATGTTTATCAGATCCTATTTGTCCGTGGTGTTATATAGGAAAAAAATGTCTTGATAATGCAATTAGTAAATTTAATTCTAATCTAATTCAAGTTAATTGGGTACCCTTTCAATTAAACCCAAATATGCCTAAGGATGGTATTGCTAGAAAAAAATACCTGATACAGAAGTTTGGTAGTGAAAAAAAAATAATAGAGATCTATAATCCCATAGTTCATAAACTCAAAGAAAATGATATTGAATTTGATTTTTCAAAGATTCAATTTACACCAAATACCATAAATGCAAATCGATTGATTTATTGGGCACAACTAGAAGAGAAAGGTACTCTTTTAGTTGAGAACTTATTTAAAGCTTATTTTGCAGAAGGAAAAGATATAGGAAATATTGATAGCTTAATTGAAATAAGTAGGAAAACAGGTTTATCAAAAAAAATCACAAAAAAAATGTTAGAACATGATGAAAAAATAGATATAATTTTGGAAACAGAAAATAAATACAGAGATGCAGGAGTTACTGGTGTTCCTACCTTTATTATTAATGATGATTATGTGGTACCTGGCGCTCAAACAAAAGAATTTTGGCTAGAAGTTTTTGAAGAAGTATTTCAAAAAAATGGGAGAAATTATATATGAAAATTGAGCGTTTGATTGCAGATTTTGATGCAAATAGAGGATATTCTGGTATACCTACATTTTTAAGGTCAAAAATGTGTAATAACCTAGATCAGATCGATGGATCTTATGCAGTCATAGGTGTTCCATACGATGAGGGCTCTCCTTTTGTAGGTGGTTCAAGATTTTGCGCTAGATCTGTTAGAGAACATTCCCTTAGATTTGGTGGTGGAGCTATTTATGACATTGAAAGTAATAAAGAATACCTTAGAGATGCAATTTCCAATAATACAATAGTTGATCTTGGCGATATAGATGTGACTCCTAGTAGAGGGGATGTAACTATGGAAAAATTAACAAAAGTTATTGAAAAAATCCTTGATCAAAAGGTACTACCTATTATCCTTGGAGGAGATCACACTATAACGTATCCTATAGTAAGAAGTTATAAAAAACCAATCCATGTAGTACAATTTGATGCACACATTGACTACTCTAAAGTAACAGAAGGAATGACTTATACTAATTCGACTTCATTCAGGTTATTACATAAATTAGATCACGTAAAATCACTTCATCAAGTAGGTATTAGAAGTATGAGGGATCATAAATCTGATGTGAATGACTCATTAAAAAATGGAAGTAATATTATCAAAATGAGCGAAATAAGACATAAGGGTCCTGATAATATTTGGGATAATCTTCCTGCTAATGAAGACTGTTACGTTACCATTGATATTGATGCTTATGATATGTCTTTGGTTCCAGGTTGTGTTTCCGCTGAACCTAATGGTTTTTATTTTGAAGAATTAAAATCTTCACTAAAAAGCCTTTCAAAAAAAATGAATATTGTTGGATTTGATTTTGTAGAAGTAAATCCAAAATTAGACGTAGGTACAAATGTAACTTCCTACCTAGGTGCACTAACTGTTGCAATGTTTTTAGGTTTTATTGATGAAAAAAAGAGATTAAAAAAAAGTTAAATCCATGTGTGGAAGGTTTACCTTATACAATAAAGCGAAAGTAAAAGAGAAGGTAAATTTTGATATTAGCCCTAATTATAATATAGCCCCATCAAATTTAATTCTCATTTTAATACCAAAACCAGTTTTATTTTATTGGGGCCTTTCACCTGAATGGAATGATAAGCCTATAAATTTAATAAATGCTAGAATTGAAACATTAAGAGAAAAGCCAGCTTTTAAAAAATCAAAGCCTTGTATTATAGTTTCAGATGGATGGTTTGAGTGGAAAAAATCCAAAACAGAACAAAAAAAAACCTTTTTATATTCATAATAACAAAAAAATAATTTATTTTGCTGGAATTTATAATAGCAAAGGTTGCGCTATTATAACTAAAGAAGCAAATCCAAATTTGGCTAATATTCATCATAGACAACCTTTAATATTGGGTAAAATTGCTAGAAAATCATGGATAGAAGATTTTACAATAGATAACCTAGAGTTAACAGAAACACTCGAAAGCTATAGAGTAGGAAGTTACGTAAACTCTCCAAAAAATAACGATTCAAAATGTATTGAACCCATATAATTTTCATTCATGGTATTAACCAATCTAATTTAAATTTGTTATTATCTAATGAAACTCTAGCTCTTCTATGTCCTCCAGAATTTAGCGATAAAAAATCAATTTCTTTGATGTAATTTTCTATTACCGAAAAATTTTTAAAACTATCTTTATATTCACTATTTTTTGAATCAGTTTCTTTAATAAGACCATCAGTTTCAAAATTTGAAAAAGAAGATGGGGGTAATTCAGTAGAGTACGATTTTCTTGATATTAAAGGTACTTCATCCCAATATTTTTTTATTTTTTTTTGATCATCTAAAATGAAAGATTCTGTTGTTACCCTCAGTTGAATTTTTTGAGTTTTACTATAAAATAAACAAGTTGTTTTATTGTTTTTAATTATTGATATTAGTTTGGGACTTCTTTTATCAGTAAAAAAAATTAAATTAAGATCTTCTTCAATAAAATCTCTTAAAACAATATATCTACTTTCTACTCTTCCATCATTTATATTTGAAAATACAAAATTACGGAATTCACTTGATTTGTTAAGGATAGCATCAATTAAAAAATTAAGTATTTTTGTATAAATTTGATGATGTTTACTCATGTATAACAAATTTTATAACTACATTTTCAACATCAAAAAATTCCTAAATAAAAACTAAGGGTGAGTAAAACTCACCCCTAGTAGTATTTATTACCTCTTAGGTAATGGCATCCAATCTGTCATTGCAACATCAGCATGCTGAAATTGTGGCATTTTAGCACCTAAATCTTCCATATTTTTAATATCCTGCTCATTTAAAAAAGACTGGGTTATTAAAGTAGGAGGAACAATTACACTACTTCCTGGGTTCCCACCAGTTAACATTATAGCCAATGATCTAACACATACTTCTCCTACAACAGCAGGGTTTGTTGCAACTGTTGCTGCCCAAGCTGAACCAGACTCTCTCATCAGTGAAATATCAGCAGTAGAAACATCTGCAGAATATATCTTTATTTGATCGGTTAATCCTGCTTCATCAACGGCAAGTTTTACACCTTTTGCAAATTCATCATAAGGTGCAAACATTACTGTAATGTCTGAATTAGCTTGCAAAACTGATCTTGCTTGATTCGCATTGGAATTTGCTATCGGGTTATCTAAAGTGCCAAATACAGCAACTTCATCTATACCAGGATTAGCTTCTTTTACTTCTTGCCAAGCAACATCTCTTCTATCTAGTGGAGCAATGCCTGGTACATAAACATAACCTGCTTTAAAAGAATTTCCATTATCTTTAATAGCTTGTTCTAAAGCAAGTTTTCCTAGCATATAATCAGATTGTTCTACTTGAGGTATTGCAGGATTTTCTACATTAACGTCAAATGCTACAACCTTAATTCCAGCATCTACAGCTCTTTGAGCAGCATCTTTCATAGATTCAGTAAGTCCATGCTGTATTATAATACCATCAACGCCCAAAGCTATTGCTTGATCAACCATATCTGCCTGTAAAGCAGCATCCTGCCTACTATCAAAAACTCTTAGATCAACTCCAATGGCTTGAGCCTGTGATTCCACACCTCCTAAATAAGCTTGAAAGAAATCACCAGTACTCAAAAAACGAACTAAAGCTATTTTTACTTTTCCCGGATCATCCAAAGGAGCAGGCATCTCAGCAAAAGCTGTTGAAAAACCAGTTAATAATAGCATAGCTCCTCCTAAAGCTGATGCTAATTTTTTAAAAATTTTATTCATAAATAATTCTCCCTTCAATTTAAAAACAAATTTTGATTAATGACCTCCCTTTTGAGATCTAGATGTAAGAGCAAAGGTAAAAACTAAAGCTATTACTAATACCCCTCCTTTTACAAAATCTTGAGTATAATACGGAGCATTCATCATAGTCAAACCATGAAGTAAAACACCTACAAAAAGTGCTCCTATAGCAGTTCCTAATGCATTAGGTTTTGCGGCTCCGAGTACTGCAAAACCAATTAAAGCTGCAGCAACACTATCCAACAATAAATTATTTCCAGAGGCTATATCTCCTCTTCCCAATCTTGCAGATAAAAGCAATCCACCTATAGATGCAGTAATGCCTGAAATAACATAAGCTAAAATTTTATAAAAATTAACATTCGTTCCAGCTAAAGAAGCAGCCCTTGCATTGGAACCAATAGCATACATTAATCTTCCATGACGAGTGAGTTCTAAAAAAACCCAAATTATTAAGGCAACCACTATAAAAATGATTACTGGAACAGGAATTAACTTTTCAAGAAATACATCAAATCTATGTCTTCCTATCCATAAAAAGCTTGCAGGAAATATTCCATCTGCAACTTCTCCTGAAGGCAACCTCATACCAGTGGCAATTGATCTTCCCTCAGTAGGTACTCGCTGCAATCCAATCAATAAAAACATCATTCCAAGAGTTGCTAATAAATCTGGGACTTTCATTTTTACTATCAATAAACCATTAATGAGACCTACGAAAGCACCCATTAATAAACATGCAACAATAGCCACAAAAGCACTTTGTTCTAATATCACTAACATATATGCTGACATCATTAGTGAAGAAGTGGCCACTGATCCTATAGAAAGATCAAACCCATCAACTACCAGTGTACATGTTACACCTAATGCTAATATCCCAGTAATCGCAACGGACTGAAAAATAAAAACCGCAGAGCGTGGGCCTGCAAAACCACTTGCGAAAAAAGAAAAAAACAAAATTAAACCTGTAAGTAATAATAAAAAGCCATATTTTATCGAAAATTCTCTGAATCCAAATTCATTATCCATTTATCACCTACCCAGTTCATTAAGAGAGCTCTTGCCAGCTATTTCAACTAATATTTGATTTATATCAACATTTTTATTGATATGCTCACCAACTAATTTTTTTTCATTCATTACTAAAATTCTATCAGCAATTTCAAGAGCTTCATCTAATTCTGCTACAAAAACGATAGTGGCTCTGTTAATTGAAGTTTTTCTAATGTAATTTCCTATATCTCTTCTGGCTTTTATATCAACACCTTGAAAAGGTTCATCAAGAACTAGCAAACTACAAGACTTTAGCAACCAGCGACCAACTACAACTTTTTGCTGATTTCCCCCTGAAAGGGTTTCAATATCATCAGTCTCAGTTTGACAAACAATTCCTAGGTCATTGATAGTTCCTTTAGTTACATTTTTTAATGAATTAAATTTTAGTAATGATAACCATGAATATCTTTTTAGAAAAGGAATGGTCAAATTTCTTTCTATATCAAAATCTTTGATGACTGCATTAGATGCCCGATCTTTTGGACTCATGTGAACACCTAACTTAATTGCTTCCAAAGGACTAGAAGGAGAGTAATTATTTCCATTTAAAAAAATAGATCCACTATGTTGTTTTTGAACTCCAAAAAGTATTGAAGCTAATTGAGTTTTCCCACTACCCAAAAGTCCAGTAATAGCTACAACTTCATTTTTATGTATTTTAAGATCAATGTTAGCACTATCTTGATCTAATTTAAGGCTTGATAAATTTAAAATTTCTGATCCTTTTTTAGGAATAGTAACATTTACTTCAGTCATTTTATGGCCAATCATAGCACTAACAGCACCCTCATAATCCAAGGGTTTTTCAATAAAAGTTCCTGATATACTACCATCCCTCATACAAATTATCTTATCCGATATTTGTCTTATGTCGGACATTCTGTGCGAAATATATAATATTGCGACATTTGTACTTCTCAAGCGGCCAAGAATTTTAAATAATGTATCAGCCTCTTTGGCTGAAAGTGAAGAAGTAGGTTCATCAAGAATGAGTACTTTAGGACTTCTTGCCATCGCCCTTGCAATTGCTATTAACTGACGATCTGCCACTCCTAATTCTGCTACAGGCTTTCTGCTATCAAATGAAAGACCCATAATTTCAGCAATTTTGCCTGACTCAATACGAAGATTTCTTTCACTAATAAAAAAACCAGCTTTTTTATCAGTTAAACGATCTAACATTAAATTAGAAGCAACATCTAAATCTGGAACAACTCCATCATTTATAGATTGATGAACTGTCACTACACCTTCATTAAATGCTTCTACTGGTTTTTTTGGTTTAAAAACCTTACCAAAAAGATTAATTGAACCTCCATCAGATTCATGCACACCACATAATATTTTAACTAATGTTGACTTACCTGCCCCGTTCGCCCCCATTAAAACAGTTATTTCTCCAGGATAAAGATCAAAATTAATAGATCTCAGAACCTTATTAGGTCCAAAAGACTTCTCTAGATTACAGATTTTACAAGCTATTTGAGATATAATAAACTCATTAAAAAATTAATTGGTAGATTTACATTTATAATAGCATAATCAATTGTCAATCAAATAGATAAATTTTTATATTATATAAATTTTTGATCTTAATTAGGAGAAGAAAAAATGGTTGAAAAATATTTAGCATTAAATCAAAGCGAACTCCCAGAGAGGTTATCGTCAATTTCTGCTATAACAGACAAAGTAGGTTCAAACTTTTCTAATTGGGATGTTAAAGAAGTAGGAGATGGAAATCTAAACTTAGTTTTTATCGTAATTGGAGACAAAGGGAAAATAATAATCAAACAAGCCCTACCACATATGAGACTAGTCGGAGAGGGCTGGCCTCTTACATTAGAGAGATCTTTTTTTGAATATAATGCACTGATAAGACAAGAAAAAAGAGATCCTGGAATAATTCCTGAAGTATATTACTTTAATAAAACTCAAGGTTTAATCGCAATGGAATTCCTTGAAGATCATATTATTTTACGAGGAAAGCTAATTAATGGAGAAAAGGTAGAAGGATTATCTAATAGTTTAGGAAAACATTGCGCAAGATTGGCATTTAGGGGCTCTGAATTATCTATGGACAGCTCTGAAAAAAAAGCTGATTCAGCTCTTTTTTATAGAAATGTTGAGCTAATGGGAATTACTGAAACTTTTGTATTTACAGACCCATACTTTAAAGCTGAGTTAAATTTCAATACAGATGGCCTAGCCCCCATTATAAAAATATTGCGTCAAGATACTAAATTAAAAACCCAAGCTCATAAAATGCTTATGAAATTCTCGAGTCATGGTGAAACTATGTGTCATGGAGATTTGCATTCAGGTTCGATAATGTGTACTCATAACGATACTAAAGTCATTGATCCTGAATTTGCAATATATGGTCCAATGGGATTTGATTTAGGAATGCTTATAGCTAATTACTTAATGTCTTATTTTAGTCAACCTGCCCATCGCGTAGATTCAATTGAAACATCTGCTTTCCAATCTTGGCTGCTTCAAGTTATTGAAGATACGGTTGAAAAATTTTCAACCGAATTCACATTATTATGGAATACTGAGAGAAAAGGTATTCTTTATTCAAGGTCATTATTTGAAGATCAAGGTCAGTCCTCAAAATATGCCTTAGATTCAGTGATGTATGATATTTGGATTACCTCATTATCTTTTTGTGGTATTGAGATGCAAAGACGTTGTTTATCCCTTGCTCATAATGCTGACTTTGAGAAGATAGAAGATACTGTGATGAGGGCAAAACTTGAGGCTCGTAATTTGATGATGGGAAGGGAATTATTATTAAATCCTAATTCGATAAAAGGTGTCAAAGGTTTAACTAATATGGCAAAAGAATTTAACAGAAAGGATTTTTTGTGAACGTAAATGGAGATCATTATAATTCGATTTGGTATGATAATAAACTTGATCAAGTTAAAATTATAGATCAACGCCTTCTACCTTACGAGTTCAAAATTATTACAGTTGAAACTCTTGAAAATTTTGAAAATGCCATAAAAGAAATGGCTGTAAGAGGTGCACCCTTAATTGGAGCGACAGCTGCTTTTGGGTTAGCACGCCAAATGCTTAGAGATCCCTCAAATAAAAATCTTGATTTAAGCTGGGATAGATTAAATCAAACAAGACCAACAGCTATTAACCTAAAATGGGCACTTGATAGATGTAGGAATCATCTTTTAAAAACTTCTACAAAAGATAGAGGGTTTGAAGCAATGCAATTAGCAATTAAACTTGCTAATGAAGACGTTGAGATAAATAAAAAAATTGGTCTTAATGGACTTGATATAATTAAATCAATTGTAAAGAAAAAACCTGCAGGGGAACCTATTAGGTTATTAACTCATTGTAATGCTGGTTGGTTAGCAACGGTAGACTGGGGAACAGCTACTAGTCCAATGTACCACGCTCATAATTTAAATATACCAATTCATGTATGGGTAGATGAAACAAGACCAAGAAACCAAGGGGCTCTGACGGCTTGGGAATTAAAAAGTCATGGGATAAGTCATAATTATATTACAGATAATGCAGGAGGTCATCTAATGCAACATGGTTTAGTAGATATGGTTATAGTTGGAACAGACAGAACTACCTCTAGGGGGGATGTATGCAATAAAATTGGAACCTATCTGAAAGCACTAGCTGCTAAAGATAATAATATTCCTTTTTATGTAGCCTTGCCTTCTCCTACTATCGACTGGACTATTGAAGATGGCATCCATGATATTCCTATTGAAGAGAGAAGTGAAAGCGAGGTGTCATTAGTTCAAGGAAAAGATGCCACCGGTTCTATATCCAAATTGAAAGTGACTCCTGAAGGAACTATCGGATCTAATCCTGCTTTTGATGTAACACCAGCTAAATTAGTTACAGGACTTATAACTGAAAAAGGTGTATGCGAAGCATCTTCAGACGGTTTGCGCAAACTTTTTCCAAAAATTGATATGAAAGAAAATAGATGATTAAAGATTTATATAAAAATAAAGAAGCACTTAAATGGCGAGAAACTCATGGAAGTTTTGAAGCAGACCAGGATTTGGGAGAACGTGTTTACACTTCAAGACTTATTGGATCAAATCCTGATTTGGTAATGCATGGTGGAGGAAATACTTCAGTTAAAGTCACTAGGGAAAATATTTTTGGAGAATCCGAACGGGTATTACATGTTAAAGGATCTGGTTGGGATTTAGATACATTAAAAGCTCCCGGATTACCAGGAGTTAGACTTGATCCATTATGTAAATTAAGGAATTTAAATAAACTAAGTGACGAAGAAATGGTAAACATCCAAAGAAATAACCTTTTAGATAGTACTTCGCCCAACCCTTCTGTTGAAACACTCTTACATGCATTTTTACCTCATAAGTTTGTTGATCATACACATGCAACCCCTTTTTTAATTTTAGCAAATCTTCCTAAAGCAAGAGAAGTATGTAATGAAATCTTTGGAGATAGATTAGCAATTGTCCCATATATAATGCCTGGTTTTGAACTAGCAAAAAAAGCAGCTGAGATCTACGAAAAAAATCCAACAGTTGAAGGCTTGTTACTCTTGAACCATGGTCATTTTGCTTTTGGAGAAACTGCTAAACAGAGTTATCAAAGAATTATTGAACACACTAATAAAGTAGCAAAATATTTTAAATTAAAAAAGCCTACAAATATCGGTGAAAGAAATAATGTAAAAAACATTCACTTTCTTCCCGTTTTGAGAGGAATGATTGCAAATATAAATGGAACTAAGGATCAACCTATGCCAATTTTTGATCTTAGAACAAGTAGAAATATCGATATTTTTTTCAAAAGAAAAGATATTACTTTTCTAGAAAAAAGAGGTATGGCTTCTCCCGATCATGTGCTGAGAACAAAAGGTAGACCTATTTTTCTTAAAAAATCTGAAATTGATGAAAATAGTATATTTAAAAAAGTACAAAACTTCAAAATTTCTTATGAAAAGTACTTTGAAAGACAAGTTAAAAAAGCCTCAGAACCAAAAACAATTTTGCAAGCAGATCCTAAACATGCCTGGGTTGAGAAACTAGGTATTTTAGGAATTGGAATAAACTCGAAAGCTGCAGCTGCAGCAGCTGACCTTGCTGAACAAAACGTAAGAGTGCGAGCTGTGGGAGAAGATTTTGGAGGGTTTTATCCTTTAAAAGAAAAAGATATGTTTGATTGTGAGTATTGGTCCTTAGAACAAGCTAAATTAGGAAAAGGAAAACCCCCCATATTTCAAGGACATATAGTTGTTGTTACTGGAGGAGCAGGAACAATAGGACTTGAAACAGCAAAAAAGTTTTCAAAATTAGGGGCGAATATTCTACTCGTTGATCAAGATTCTAATGCTTTAGAATCTGCCTTAAATCAACTTACTCCTTGGGATAAAGCAATTGCATGCGATATAACTAAAAAAGGATCAGCCGAGAAAGTAATTAATAATTCAATCCTTAATTTTGGAGGAATAGATATTCTAATTTCCAATGCAGGAAATGCAACTAGTGGATTGATGCTAGAGTTAGATGATAAGAACTTAAGAAAAGCTTTTGAACTTAATTTTTTTGCCCATAAATCTTTTGCAATAGAAGCCGCGAAAATTATGAAACTTCAAGATAGAGGAGGTCAGATCCTATTTAATATTTCAAAACAAGCAATAAATCCTGGAACTAATATGGGTGCCTATGGTCTTCCAAAAGCCACTACAATGTTTCTAATGCGTCAACTTGCTTTAGAACTAGGAAAAGATAAAATCAGAGTTAATGGAATTAATGCTGATAGGATCAGATCGGGTTTATTAACTGATAATTTTATTAAGGCAAGATCAAAATCTAGAGGAATAAGTGAACAAGTTTATATGGAAGGCAATTTACTTCAACAAGAGGTTGAGGCAAAACATGTAGCTGAGGGTTTTGCTGCATTAGCACAAATGAAAAGAACTACTGGACACGTGCTTACAGTAGATGGAGGTAATACTGCAGCTGAATTACGATAGTATTGACTTATATCAAATAATAAATGAAAATTTATTCATAAATAAGTTAAGAAATGGTTACTTTATTAATTTGAAAATTTTATCCAAAATAGTTTGTTTTTTTTGAGTTAAATAGCTGTTTTTTCATAAATGCTAATATAAAAATAATTGTTAATACCAATATTATAGTAGGAGCTGGAGCACTATCTATAAAAAAACTTAAATACGTTCCAAAACACGTAGAGAAAATACAAATTATTATTGAAATCCAAAGCATTTGTGAAAATTTACGAACAATAAGAAATGAAATAGCACCAGGTGAAATGAGTAAACCAACTGCTAAAATAAGACCAGTTGTTGATAATGTAATAACAACAGTTAAAGAAATCATGGAGAGTAATATATAATGAATTACTTTTATTTTAAGTCCAGAAGCCTTTGCCTGAACTAAATCAAATGAATATAGAAAAAAATCTTTCCATTTTAAAATAATTATAGAAGAAACTATAATTGATAAAGGTAAAACTGATTTTATTTCACTATTTTCAACACCTAGTAGATTACCAAAAAGTATATGATCAAGATGTAAGGTAGTATCAATATAGTAGTAAAGTATAATACCTATTCCAAAAAAACCTGAAAATACTACTCCCATAATTGTATCAGGTTTAACTCTACAATTATCTGATATGTAACCTGTCAAAACGGCACATGATAAACCACTTAAAAAGGCCCCTATTAATAGAGGAAGATTCAAAATAAATGCTAAAATAATACCTGGTAAAACGGCATGGCTAATTGCGTCTCCCAATAGAGCCCACCCTTTTAATACTAAAAAACAAGATAATAAAGATGTAGGAACTGAAATAATAATTGAGATAATAAATGCATTAATCATAAAATTAAATTTAAAAGGCTCAATTATGAAACTAGTATCAAACATATATCAGCCCAAAGAAATTTTATTAATTTTTTTATTTGCAATAAGACCATATTTAGGTGCCACTAAAAAAGTAACTAAAAATATTATAAATTGTAATGTGACTATAATTCCTCCGGTTGCACCATCTAAAAAAAAACTCAGATAAACACCAAAAAAACAAGTAAGGGCACCAACTATTACTGCAGTTAGAATAAGATATTGAAAGCGATCACATAATAAAAACCCAATGGCTCCAGGAATAATCACTAAAGCGATAACGAGAAAAGCCCCAACAGTTTGCATTGCAGCTACAATAGATGCAGATAATAGAATAAAGAAAATAGCTTTCATTAATCTTGGATTTATACCAATTGTTCTAGCATGATTTTCATCAAAAAATGCCACCATTAAATCTTTCCATTTTAACGATAATATTAAAAGAGAAATAAAACCTATTATTGCAAGTTGCAAAGTATCATTAGGGGTTACAGCTAATATGTTGCCCATTATTATTGTTTGAATAGGAATAGATATTGGATTAATTGATATAATAAATAATCCTAGCCCAAAAAAAGAAGTAAAAATTAATCCAATTACGACGTCTACTTTTAAACCTGAACGTTCAGATAAAAATAACATTGCTGCTGCAGCTAACCCCCCTGAAATGAAAGCACCCATAGCAAATGGAAATCCTAATGTGTAAGCTATAGCAACACCTGGAATAACAGAATGTGATAAGGCATCACCAATTAAAGACCAACCTTTTAACATTATATAAGAAGATAGAAATGCACAAACTACTCCAACCAATGTGGAAACCCACATTGCATTTACCATATAATTATAATTAAAAGGTTCTAATAAAAAATCTATCATTTCTTTTTATCAGTTTTAAGTGGAACATTCCCATATTGAACAAATGGCCGCTCATCATCAGACAAAATTGAAACTTCCCTTTTATCACCATCTTCATGAAGATCAGTTCCTCCTAATGAAAAATGTCTTAAAACTCCCCCAAAAGCATTTTCTAAATTCTCTCTAGTAAAAACTTCTTCTGTCAAACCATATTGCAAAATTGTGCCTTTAATTAAGACGGATCTATCACAAAATTCAGGAACAGAACCTAAATTGTGTGTAGAAACTAACATTACTCTACCTTCCTTGCGAAATTCGTTAAGCAATTTTATAATTTGATCTTCAGTCTTGACGTCTATTCCATTAAAAGGTTCATCCAAAAGAATTATTTGACTTTCCTGAGCAATGGACCTTGCTAAAAATACTCTTTTCCTTTGACCCCCAGATAATTCACCAATTTGTCTGTGACTATAGTCAATCATGTTAACCCTAGATAATGCATTTTCTACAGCAATATAATCATTTTTTTTTGCTAATCTCAAAAAACCCATATGTCCATATCGCCCCATCATTACAACATCTCTAACTAAAACAGGAAACGACCAATCAACTTCTTCGGATTGAGGAACATAAGAAATTAAATTATTTTTTAAGGCAGTTGAAACAGTGTTACCTTGTATTTTTATAGTACCTTCTGAAATAGGCAAAAATCCCATAATGGCCTTAAATAAGGTAGATTTTCCAGAACCATTTACCCCAACTAATGCTGTAATTGTACTATTAGGAATTTCAAAACTTGCATTCCATAAAGCCTTATAACCATTCCTATAATTAACTGTTACATTTTTTAAAAGAAGGCTAATTGAGTTTTCTGTCATATTTTGTCTCTGAATTAATTAATACTAAGACCATTTTCAACAGTTTTATAAGTTGTTCTCAATAAATCTAGATATGTAGGTACAGGACCATTTTTGTTACTTAATGAATCTACGAATAGTACTCCTCCAAATTTAGCTCCTGTTTCTTTAACTATTTGTTTTGCGGAAGATTGATCTACAGTACTTTCACAAAACACAGTAGAAATATTCTTTTCATTAACTTTATCAATAACTTTTTTGATCTGTTTTGGGGTACCTACTTCATCAGCATTCATAGGCCAAATGTACAATTCCTTCAATTCTAGATCTCTAGCTAGATAACTAAATGCACCTTCACAAGTAACTAACCATTTATTTTTAATAGGTTTTTTAATAATAGACTCCTTTATAGGTTCTATTATTGATATAATTTTCTGTTTATAAATTTTAGCATTTTTTTCATATAATTGAGAATTTTTTTTATCATATATAGATAATGCATTAACAATATTATCAATATAAATAAATGCTTCATTTAATCCCATCCAAGCATGAGGATTGGGGTTTCCTTTGTAGTCCCCAGTAGAAATGTTAATAGTATCAATTCCTTCAGATATTATAATAGAAGGAACATTATTAAGGTTAGATAAGAACTGTTCGAACCAAATTTCAAGATTCATACCGTTCCAAAATATTAAGTCAGCATCATAAGCTTTAACAATATCTTTAGGTGTTGGTTGATATCCATGAATTTCAGCTCCAGGTTTGGTAATAGATACAACTTCAGCTGCATCTCCTGTAATGTTTGACGTTATATCAGCAAGGATAGTAAAAGTTGTAACAATTTTTATTTTATTTTCTGCAAAAAGAGAAGGAATAATACCAAAAAATAAAATAATAATAATATTGATTTTTATAAATCTATAGAACATATACCTGCTTATAATATAAAAATTATTGTTAAAGCAACATCATCATAACTGTCAAGATTTGAAATAATAAACTTTTAAAATTTTCAACTTTAAAAATTAATCAATTAAAATACTACTTATTTTTTTTACATGCTGATTTATCAAGTTTGAATTTTTTATACTTTCTATATTTAATCTGACTAGTGGTTCGGTATTAGATTGTCGAAGATTTAATCTCCAATCCTTGAATTCAATAGAAAGTCCATCAAAATTATTATAAGATAAATGCTGATTAAAATAATACTTGAACACTTTTTCGATAGCTGATTTAGGATCAGCTACTATAAAATTTATTTCTCCAGAACTTGGAAAACTTCTTTTTCTTTCCCCTATTATCTCAGAAAGTTTCTTTCCAGTCCTACCCATTAGTTCAAGTATTAATAGCCAAGGAATCATTCCACTATCACAATATGCAAAATCCCTAAAATAATGATGTGCAGAAATTTCACCACCATATATTGCCTCATTATCTCTCATAGCTTTTTTTAAAAAAGAGTGTCCTGTCACAGATAAAATAGATTCACCTGCATTATTTTTTACTATGTCTTGAATATTCCAAATAACTCTTGCATCGTGGATTATCTTGGAATTAGGTTCTTTTAACAAAAAAATTTCAGCTAATAGACCAACTATATATTCCCCAGAAATAAATTCTCCATTCTCATCAAAAAAAAAGCATCGATCAAAATCTCCATCAAAAGCAATACCTAAATCGGCATTATTTTTGATAATAAGTTGTTTGTTTTTAAGATGATTTTCTTTTAACAGAGGATTAGGAATTCCATTAGGAAAGTTAGAGTCAGGAGAATGATCTATTTTTATGAAATTTAAATTGTTTGTTAGTTTCGCCAGCTTTTCTTCTATAAGGTCAAAAGTAGGACCAATTGCTCCGTTCCCAGAGTTTACAACTATTTTGATTTCAGGAAAATAAATAGGATCAACAAATTGTAATATTTTATTTACGTATGCTTCTTTGCTTTCTGAAAATTTGTTTAATCGCTTTCCTTGTTTTTTTTTTTGACTAAAATTGTTATTTTCAGCTAATTTCTTTATCTTGAGAAAATCATGAACATTTTCAAGAGGTTTAGATTCTGCTTTCACCATTTTAAGCCCATTAAAATTAATAGGATTATGCGAAGCAGTAACTTCGATACCTCCACCAGCATTAAAATAAGATGTTGCCCAATACATCTCTTCAGTACCAGCTAATCCAATGTCTAAAACAGAAACTCCTTCTGAAATAAGTCCTTTTGCTACTGAATTAGCAAAAACTGAAGAAGTTTTTCTAATATCTTGTCCTAAAACTACACTTTGTGGTTTTAAAACTTTAGCAAATGCACGAGCTATACGATAGCAAATATCACTATCTAAATTTAAACCAATTTCGCCTCTAACATCGTAAGCCTTAAAACATGATAAGGTTTTTGACATAATTATCCTATTTTACAATAAATCTAGTTGTTTTGCTTTATATAATATACCATCAAGGTAACCTTTTACAGATCCACAATCAAATCTTTTGCCCTTCAAAAGTACTGATTCTACAAGTCCTTTTGAGGCAAACTTATTAATAGCATCTGCAAGCTGTAGTTCTCCGCCCATTCCAACTTCCTGTTTTTCTAATTCGAAGAAAATTTCAGGAGTTAGAATATATCTACCTATTGAGGCTAGATTAGATGGAGCATCCTGGTAGCTAGGTTTTTCAACTAATCCTACAATACTATTATCATTTACATTTAAAACACCATAATTTGAAATTTCAGGACCATTAATCTCCATTACTGATAGCTGACATTTTCCAGATTCTTTAAAAGCATTTACAAGATCATTAGTGGTACCTTCATTTTTTGAAACAATAAAATCATCTGCTAACAAAACAGCAAAAGGTTCATCTCCAACAGCTCTTTTAGCACAAAGAACTGCATGTCCCAATCCAAGCGGAGCTGGCTGTCTAACAAATAAACATTCAATTCCTTTTGGCAAAATATTCCTAACCATATCAGCCTGCTTTATATTTCCTTTTGAACGTAATGCCATTTCCAACTCTTGATTATTATCAAAATGATCTTCAACTGCTCTCTTATTTCTACCTGTAACAAATATTAATGTTTCAATACCAGCTAATACTGCCTCTTCTGCAGCATATTGAATTAAAGGTTTGTCAATAATAGGAAGCAATTCTTTAGGCATAGCTTTAGTTGCTGGTAGAAATCTAGTACCAGAACCAGCAACAGGAAAAACGGCTTTTTTAATATTACTCATAATTTTACTTTAGTATAAAATTCTTGATTGAGCTATAAATGGAATACAGGCCAAATGTTTTTTGCTCAATATTTAGCCATATTTGATCAAATGTTTAAAAATTAAACAAAATTTAATTCTTATTACTTGATAAACTATAATTTATTTTAACAAATATAGAATTAATTACTTCTGTATGATTAAAACAATAATTTAAATTTTGATATTGAAAGTTATTAAACTGGAAGCTTTATTAAATAATGATTTAGATAATAATATAGCTTTATTTTTGGATGTTGATGGAACCTTGATGGAATTTTCTGAAAACTATAAGGAAGTAAAAGCAGATAAAGAATTGTTATATAATTTGAGCCAAATTCAATTTTTAATCAAAGATTCAATTGCTTTAATAAGTGGTAGAACAATTATAGATTTAGATAATATTTTTTTTCCATTGCAACTACCAGCAGCTGGTCAACATGGCTTAGAAAGAAGAAAATGGAATGGAATAATAGAAGTTTTAACTCAAATTAATTTGCCTAAAAGATTTTTATCCCGTCTTAAAAATTTTAAAGAAAAAAATTGTGGTCTTATTTTAGAAAATAAGGAAAAATCTATTGCTATACATTTTAGAAAAGTCCCTTCTTTAGAAAATAAAATTGAAAAATATGTATCCCATCTTCTTGAAGGAGAAAAAAACTTTCATTTTATTAAAGGCAATAAAGTTATAGAGATTAAGCCTAAATTTTTTAATAAAGGGACTGCTATATCAAATTTTATGAATGAAGTACCGTTTATAAAAAGATTACCCATATTTATTGGAGATGATACCACTGACGAAGACGGTTTTAAGTATATTAACTCAGTGCAAGGAATTTCTGTAAAAGTAGGAGAAAGTACTAATTCTTCTGCAAGATATGAATTAAAAAGTGTAAGTGAAGTGAATTATTGGTTAAACCAATTAAGACTAAAATTAAAAAAAAATATTTAGTTTAAGGATTTTTTTTGAATAGACTTGTTATAGTATCAAACAGAGTAATGTTGCCTTTATTAGCAAATAAAGAGTCTGCAGGAGGGTTAGGTGTAGCCCTTCTTGATGCATTAAAAAAATATGGTGGAATATGGTTTGGATGGAGTGGAGAATTAACAGATAAAAAACCAAAGCTAAAAATTCTAAAAGAGAACAAAATTACTTTTGCAACTTTAGATTTACCTAAAGAAGATTATGAAGATTTCTATAATGGTTATTCAAATGAGTCCTTGTGGCCATTATTTCATTATAGATTAGATTTAGTAGAATATTCAAAAAAATCTTATAGTGGATATCTATCTGTTAACAAGCGGTTTGCAGAAAACTTACAACCACTATTGATAAAAAGTGATATAATTTGGATACACGACTATCACTTTATTTTACTAGCACGAGAATTAAGAAAACTTAAATGTACAAATAAATTAGGCTTTTTTCTGCATATTCCTTGGCCTTCCAAAGAAAATTTAATGGCTCTGCCAGACCACCATGAACTAGTAGAAGCTTTATTAGAATTTGATGTCATTGGCTTTCAAACTAAAGAATATGTAATGGCTTTTTTAGATTATGTTGTAAGAGAACTGAACGGGGTCGTAGAAACAAATGGTTACTTATATGTAAAAGGGAAAAAGGTTAAAGTACAGCATTTTCCAATATCAATAGATACTGAAGGATTCATGAAACTGGCGAACGACGCTAATAGTTCAAATCATGTTTCCAGATTAATAAGAAGTTTGGGAGGAGCAAAATTAATTTTAGGTGTGGATAGGCTAGATTATTCAAAAGGTATAATTAATCGGTTTAAAGCTTATCAAAAACTTTTACATAATTATCCAGAACATAGAAGAAAAGCTACTTTGATGCAAATAGCTCCTACCTCTAGGGGTGATGTACAACAATATAAAGATATCAGATTAGAACTAGAAACTGAAGCAGG
>JBJLFR010000029.1:5000-34305 GCA_045565285.1 Paracoccaceae bacterium | reverse complement strand
GGGCAGCTACGTATTTTAAACGTATTCCCTATTAATTGATTTCCTAGATAGAAAATCAAACCATGCCATCATTTAGCTATAAATAAAAAAGTAAGGTCAATGTATTTTTTAAAATTATAGATTTTAAATTAATTTTTCCACTTAATAGAACATCCCATTGAAGATATTTGATCTTCTGGTCCTTTACCTGTATTTGCGACTAAAGACATAGCTTCAAAAAGATCTCTTCTAAGATCTTTAGGCCCAGCTTCTTTTCTTGAAGCATCTAATCTACCTCTGTATTGTAACCCCATACTAGAATTCAATCCAAAAAAATCTGGGGTACAAATCGCATCATATTTTTTTGCTACAGATTGATCTTCATCGAAAAGATAAGGAAATGGAAAATTATTCTGATTTGATAATTTGATCATATTTTCAAAACTATCTTCAGGATAAGTTTCTACGTCATTAGATGATATAGCGGCAACTCCAATTCCTTGATCTATTAAATCTTTACTATCGCGAATAATTCTGTCCAATACTGCAAGAACATAAGGGCAATGATTACATATAAACATAATCAAGGTTCCACTTTTTCCTTTGATAGATTCTAAACTATATTTTTTTTTATCAACTCCTATTAAATCGAAATCAGGTGCCAGCCAATCAAAGTCACAAACTGGAGGAATTACTGCCATTTTTTTTCCTTTCTATAATTACTTTAAAGATTTTTCTGCTGCCAATCGAATGGAATTTATGTTTTCCCCATAACTAGCTGGATCACTGACAGAACCTCCAGAAAAAACTCCAGACCCTGCAACTAAAACATCTGCTCCCGCTTTTGCAACTAGAGGCGCAGTTGTTGGTGTAACACCACCATCTATTTCGATGTGAACCGGTAGATCTCCTATCATTGATCGCAACTTTGAAACTTTTGCTACCTGACTTTCTATAAATCTTTGTCCACCAAAACCTGGATTAACTGTCATGACACAAACTAAATCAATTATATCTAAAAGGTACTCAATACTTTCTGCTGGAGTAGATGGGTTAAGTGCAACACCTGCTTTAACACCAAAACTTTTAATTAGCTGGACTGTTCTATGAATGTGAGGTGTGGCTTCTACATGAGCTGTAATAATATCAGCCCCAGAATTTACAAAATCCTCAACATAATTATCCACTGGGGAAATCATTAAGTGAACATCCATAACTGTTTTTATATGAGGACGTATCGCTTTACACAACGCAGGGCCAAAAGTGATATTAGGAACGAAGTGACCATCCATAACATCTACATGGACCCAATCACATCCTTGTTTTTCAATTGCTTCACATTCCATGCCAAAATTTGCGAAATCTGCGGAAAGTATCGAAGGTGCAATTTTGATTGATCTATTAAACATACCACTATTCCTTTTGGATTTTATTAAAAGAGCGATTTAAAAATAGCAAGTGTAAATTGACCCTACGTTTTAATGTATTATATACTAGATCTTAATTAAAATAATTTATATATAATTTGATGTCACTATTTCGTAATAGTAAAATAAGGAATGTTTAATGAATCATTTAGAGACTAATTACTTCCCCATAGTTAAAGGTTTTTTTCATAAACAATCTGGTACTATAAGTTATGTAGTTATAGATGGTACTACAAATCTATGTGCAATATTGGATACAGTGCTTGATTTTGATTATTCAACAGGCTCTATATATTTTGAACATGCAGACTCAATTATTGATTACATAAATGAAAATAACCTTGAAGTTGAATGGTTAATAGAAACCCACGTACACGCTGATCACCTTTCTGCTGCACCCTATATTCAAAAAAAACTTGGTGGTAAATTATGTATTTCAAAAGAAATTATAAAAGTACAAAAAATATTTGGAAAAATCTATAATGCGGGTACAGAATTTGAATTAGATGGTAGCCAATTTGATAAATTACTTTCAAATAATGATGAATATAAATTAGGAAATATAAAATCAAAAACTATTTCTACACCGGGTCATACTCCAGCTTGTATGGCACATCTGATAGGTGATGCGGTTTTTGTAGGTGATACCTTGTTCATGCCTGATGGCGGGACTGCTAGAACAGATTTTCCAGGTGGTAGTGCTGAGCAACTTTATAAATCAATACAGAAAATATTAACCTTACCAGATAAGACCCGTTTGTTTGTTTGTCATGATTATATGCCAAATGAAAGAGATCCTGCTTGGGAAACAACAGTTCTAGAACAAAAGAAAAACAATATACATATCGGAAAAAAGGTTTCAGAAGAGAAATTTGTCCAACTAAGAACTGAAAGAGATAAAACATTACCTGCTCCAGAATTAATGATACCTTCTATTCAAGTAAATATGCGTGCTGGAAATCTTCCTCCTCAGGAAGATAATGGAACTACTTATCTAAAAGTTCCAATAAAAAACATTAAAGATTGAGATAGTTGAAAAAGACTTATCCATTTATGATATCAAGTTTTTTTTCAAAAAAGAATTTTAACATTGTTATTGTATTATATTATTTAGAAATTAAGATGATAGCTAAATCAAATACAAAATAATGAGAATATCTCGATGAATTTAAATAAAAAAGTAAGACCCAGAAGAAGTTTCATATTTACTCCAGGTCTTAAACCTGAAATGTTTCCTAAAGCGCTCAGATCTGGCGTTGATATGGTATGTATTGAACTAGAAGACGGAATTGCCCCTAAAGATAAAAATGAAGCTAGAGAAAAAGCATTAAGTATTTTTCAAAAACAAACCATTCCAGAAAATATAGAAGTAATTTTACGAATAAATTCTATTAGATCTCTTTTTGGGTTAGAAGATGTGAGGGCAATCCTTGATACTGATTTTCCTCCACCAGCAATTATGCTACCAAAAGTAAATGATGCAGAAGAAATTAAAATACTAGACGATCTTTTAAGTGAACGAGGGCATAGTTGTGAAATTCATCCAATTATTGAAACAAATTTAGGTCTTGAAAAAGCCTATGATATTGCAAAAAGTAGTGAAAGAGTAGTAACCCTTTTTTTTGGTCTAATTGATATGTCTGCAGAATTAAGATGTAAATTATCTTGGGATCAACTTCTATATGCTAGATCAAGAGTTGTACATGCGGCGGCGAGTGCTGGTATAGATGCAATAGATGGACCTTTTATGGATTTGGAAGACCCCAAAGGCAATATCGAGCAAGCAACACTAGCAAGAGACTTAGGGTTTTCAGGTAAAGGGTCTATACACCCTAAGCAAGTTAGCGATTTAAATAAAGTTTTTTCTCCTTCAAAAGAAAAAATAGACAAAGCAAAAAAAATTACAAAAATTTTTGAAGAAGCTAATACAGGACTTGTTATGGTTGATGGAAAACTAATAGAAAAACCCGTGCTTAGAGAAATGTATAGAACATTATCAATGTCTAAAGAAGATGGATAATCGGACAATGGAACAAAAAAATTTAAAAGACCTTCTTAAAGAGGCTAATTCTACCATTCAAACAATCGATACCAATAAAGCAAAAGAACTATTGGAAAATAATGATTTTTTATTTATTGATTTGAGAGATAAGTCAGAGCTTTTAAAGTCTGGAAAAATACCAGGAGCTATATCTTGCCCAAGAGGAATGTTAGAATTTTTTATTGACAATAAGAGTCCTTACCACAAAGAAATATTTGGTCAAAACAAAAATTTTATCTTTTACTGTGCTAGTGGCTTAAGATCAGCATTAGGAACACAAACAGCATTGAATATGGGAATTAATAAAGTTAGCCACATATCAGGAGGATTTACAGCATGGATCAAATCTGGTGGTGATGTAGAGCATATAAAGTAATTTTACTCTTTAAAATTTAATTGATATAAGTAATATTTTAAGAATAAAAGGTTTTATAATTAAATTGCATCCAATAATATCAACATTGTTAAAGAGAATAGGACTGGGAATAGTATCCCTTTTTTTTGTAACTTTGATAATTTTTAGTTCGGTTAATCTTTTACCTGGCGATTTTGTAGAATCTGTTTTAGGTCAAACTAGAACTGAAGAAAGTGTTAGAATTTTTAGAAAAGAATTGGGGTTGGACAAACCGTATTATGTAAGATATGTCAACTGGCTTACTTCAGCAATTCAAGGTGATTTGGGAAGTACTTTTTCAGGAAGAAATGCCACTTATGCGAATCAACCTCAGCAAAATACTGCAAGATCGGTTTCCAGCTTATTAAAACCAAGGTTATTCAATACTTTTTTTCTTGCTGCAATGACTGCCCTTATTGCAATTCCTTTATCCCTTCTTTTAGGCATTACGACTGCACTTTATAGAAACTCAATTTATGATAGAACTATTAACGCATCTGCACTTACAACGATATCTATGCCAGAATTTTTTGTCGCATATATCCTAATAATTTGTTTAGCTTCTATTAATCAATTTTTTCCATCTTTATCTAATGTTACTTCTTCAACACCTTTTTTAGAACGTATATATCTTTCTGTTCTTCCCGCATTAACCTTAACTTTAGTCACCGTTGCTCATATGATGCGAATGACAAGAGCTTCTATTATAAATCTTCTTTCAAGTCCTTATATTGAGATGGCAAAGCTTAAAGGAATATCTAAGACTCAAGTTATCATTAAACACGCTCTTCCAAATGCATGGGCTCCAATAGCAAATATTATAGCTTTTAATCTAGCCTATTTAATTGTTGGAGTTGTAGTTGTAGAAGTAGTATTCGTTTATCCTGGGATTGGTCAGTTAATGGTAGACTCTGTTATTAAGAGAGATATCCCTGTCGTTCAAGGTTGTGCTCTTGTTTTTGCTGTTACTTATATTCTTTTAAACCTTATTGCTGATGTGATTTCCATAATCACGAATCCTAGATTGCTATATCCAAAATGAAACAAGCAGGTGTTCAATATTCAGCTAAAGGTGAAGTTTCTAATATTTACATTAGACGATCATTTTATCAAAAAGTTATAATAAATTTAAGAAAGGCTCCAATCACTGCATGGATTGGTATGATAATAGTTTTATTTTATTTTTTTGTTGCTATTTTTGCCCCACTATTGGCGCCTTATGGTCAGGCTGAAATTTTTAAAGTTCCATATGCACCTTGGGATAGTGTTCATATTTTTGGCACAGATCGACTAGGAAGGGACATATTTAGCCGATTGATATATGGGGCAAGAAATACCATGGGTATAGCATTAATTACAACTTTTTTAGCATTTCTTATTGGAGTTGGGTTAGGTTTACTATCTGCAATTTTAAGTGGTTGGGTGGATCAAATACTCGCTAGATTTGTTGATATTTTAATGGCGATACCAAGTTTAATTTTTGCACTTATGCTATTGTCAATTTTTGGTTCTACAGCTCTAAATCTTATTCTCATAATTGCTGTTTTAGACTCTACAAGAGTGTTTCGATTATCCAGGGCAGTTGGAATGAATGTAGTAGTTATGGAGTATGTTGAAGCAGCAAAATTAAGGGGTGAGCGAATAGGATGGATAATGAGCAAAGAAATCTTACCCAATATCCTACCACCGCTTGTGGCTGAATTTGGATTAAGATTTTGTTATGTTTTTTTGATGATTGCTTCTCTTTCTTTCCTTGGAGTAGGCATTCAACCACCTACTGCTGATTGGGGTTCAATGGTTAGGGAGACCGCTGAATTGATTCAATTTGCAGCTTACGATATGACAGCAGCTCTCACGCCAATACTACCTGCTGCAGCAATAGGAATACTCACAATAGGAGTTAATTTTGTTGTAGATTGGTTTTTATATCTTACAAGTGGGCTTAAAGATGAAATCAAGTAAGACAAGAATGGATTTATTACTTGATATAAAAAATATATCTATTGAAGGGTACAGTGATGAAATTTGGCATCCTATTATTAAAGGAGTAAATTTACAATTATCTAGGGGAGAAGTTCTTGGTCTTATAGGAGAGTCTGGAGCTGGAAAATCAACTCTGGGTCTTGCAGCTATGGGCTTTGTTAGAACAGGGTGTCGCTTTACTGGTGGATCAATTTTATTTGATGGAAAAGATCTAACTAAGCTTAGCGAAAGAGAAAAACAAAAATTATGGGGAACAAAATTTTCTTATGTTGCTCAATCTGCAGCTGCAGCTTTTAATCCTGCACATAGACTAATTAACCAAACAATTGAGTCTTCATTAAGTCATAAGCTTAATGAAAAAGAAATTTTACAAAAAGAAGCAGTCCAACTCTACAAAGAAATGCAATTACCTGACCCAAATGAAATTGGAGAGAGATACCCTCACCAGGTTTCAGGTGGTCAATTGCAAAGAACAATGACAGCAATGGCAATGTCATCTAAACCTGATCTTATAATTTTTGATGAACCCACTACAGCTTTAGATGTAACAACACAGGTAAATGTTTTAGAAACAATTCGATCAATAGTAAGAGAGCATCAAACAGCCGCTATTTATATAACACATGACCTTGCAGTAGTTGCACAGATGGCAGACAGAATTCAAGTTCTTAGATATGGCGATACTATAGAGGTAGCTAAAACTACACAGATGCTTAAATCACCAAAAGAAGAGTATACTAAATCTTTATGGGCAGTTAGGTCTATTAAGAAAAAAGAGCAAAAAAATACAGAGGCAATCTTAAGAGTTGAAAATGTAAATGCTTCATATGGATCAGGACCAAATGTACTTCAAGATATTAACATAAATGTTCCAATTGGAAGAACAGTCGCAATTGTAGGTGAGTCAGGTTCTGGAAAATCTACGACAGCAAGAGCCATAACAGGTTTACTTCCTCCAAAACAAGGTAATATTTTTTTTAAAGAAAGGGTTTTACCTAAAAAATTGTCTGAGCGTAGTAAAGAAGATTTAAGAAGAATTCAGATGATTTATCAATCCCCTGATACATCTATGAATCCCCGTCATACAGTAAGAGAAATAATTGGAAGACCCCTGAGTTTTTATCATGGAATAGATGGGATAAAAAATACAAAAAAAGTGTTAGAACTTTTAAAAATGATCGAATTAGACGAGAGTTTTGTTGATCGACTTCCAGAAGAATTATCTGGAGGTCAAAAACAAAGGATCTGTATAGCTAGGGCACTAGCAGCAGAACCTGACTTAATTATATGTGATGAAGTAACTTCTGCATTAGATCAAATTGTACAAGAAGGTATATTAAAACTTCTTCTTAGACTGCAGTATGAACTTAGGATTTCATATATATTTATTACTCACGATATTGCTACAGTTAAAGCAATTGCGGATGAAGTAGTGGTCATGCATCAAGGATTAGTTGTTGAGCAAGGTCCAAAAAGCGATATTTTTAAACCTCCTCACCCGGAATATACGAAACTTTTATTGTCTTCTGTCCCGGAGATGGACCCAAATTGGTTAAATAAAGTTTTGCAAAAATAATATTGATAAAAAAGATATAATTTTTTTAATTTTGAATTTATCTGGATAAAAAAATAACAATTTATCAAAATCTAGAACTAAAATTCAATTAATTTTTGAATAATTTACATTAATCATTGAAAATTAAGACGTATTGTTTAAAATTCAAACTTATATTTAATTTATAGGGAGATTAAAGTGTATTCAATTGATAAGTTAAAAGGCCTGTTTTCTTCAGGAAAAATTGGAAGACGTGATTTCATAAATGGTGCAGTCGCTTTAGGAGCTACTATTACTGCAGCAACAACTATGTCGTCTTCAATATTAGCAGCAACACCAAAAAGGGGTGGTACTTTAAGGTTGGCTATGAGCTCTGGAACTACAACTGATATATTAGATATGTCAGTTTCAACTGGAGCTACCTCCGAATTAGTTCATGGTTATACAATTTATAATAACTTGGTTGAATTAGGTGCGGATGGTTCGGTAATACCTGAGCTTGCTGAAAGTGTAGAGTCTGATGATGCTAAAACTTGGCATTTTAAAGTCAGAAAGGGTGTGGAATGGCATAATGGAAAATCTTTAGATGTAAATGATTTGGCATGTTCAATAAATTATCATAGAGGCGAGGATAGTAAGTCATCTATAAAAGGACAACTATCAGAAATAGCTGATGTTAGACAAGATGGAGATTACTTAGTTATTGAACTCAATGGGTCTAATTCAGATTTTCCAGTTATGCTTAGTGACTACCACGCCCCAATACAAATCGGAGGATCAGACGGTAAGTTGGTAGATCCTTTAGCAGGAATTGGAACAGCTGGATACGTTTTGAAAGAATATAATCCTGGAGTGAGTGCTTCTTTTGAAAGAAACCCAAATTATTGGAAAGCTGGAGCTGCTCACTTTGACTCAGTAGAGACAACAATCGTTGGAGATGCTACAGCTAGGCAACAAGCCTTGGTAACAGATCAAGTTGATTGTATCGATGACGTTTCTGCGCCAACAGCCGGATTGCTTTCTAGAAATCAAAAACTTGAGTTACTTGCAGTGACTGGTACGATGCACAGGGTTTTTGCTATGAGGCTAGATACTCCTCCTTTCGATAATAATGATGTTAGATTAGCTCTAAAATTTGCTGCAAGAAGACAAGAGATGGTAGACAAAGTCCTTCTCGGATATGGACAAATTGGTAATGACCACTCAATATCTCCTACTCAAAAATATTTCCATGAAGATTTAGCTCAAAGAGAATTTGATGTTGATAAAGCCAAATATCATTGGGGGAAAACAGGTCTAGGAGATACTCCTATTACTTGTCATGCTTCAGGTGCTTCTTTAGATGGATCAGTTGATGTAGCTTTATTACTACAAGCATCTGCTAAAGAGTGTGGAATTAATTTAGACGTTAAAAAAGAACCAAATGATGGATATTGGTCTAACGTTTGGAACAAACCAGGAATAGGTATGTGTACCTCTTATTGGAGTGGAAGACCTACTCCTGATTGGATGTTTTCTACATGCTGTATAGCTGCGTCTGAATGGAATGATATGGCTTGGAGAGATACACCTGCTGCAGATAGATTTAATGAGTTGATGGTGGCAGCTAAAGGTGAGCTTGATGATAAGAAGAGACATGAGATGTATTTTGAATGTCAAAAACTTATGCATGACGATGGAGGATATATAACTTGGTCTTATGGTCAAAATCTTTCAGCTCATAATAAGAGACTAGCCCACCCTGAAAAAGTTGCTGGGAATTGGCACCTTGATGGGTGTAAAATCACAGAACGTTGGTGGTTTGCATAAAAACTATTGGAAAAGCGGTGATACTCACCGCTTTCCTTTTTATTAAAAAAATATTCAGATTTCTTTTTAAAGCTCTTTGAAGTCTTAATCCAAGGTTGCTTTAATTAAATTTACACAAGAATTTTAAAATTAATTCATTAAAAATCTTGGGTTTTTCAATATTAATTAAATGACCTGCTCCTTTTATAATCTTTAATCTTGAATTTGGGATTAAAGCATTTATTTCTTCAGCTACTGAAGGCGGTGTTAGATTATCTAACTCTCCTACCATTACAAGGCAGGGAACTTTAATTTTAGAATAATTGTTAAGCCAATCATCTGAAATAAATGTTTTAACTGTTTTAATATAACTTGCTTTTCTGAGAAGATTTAAAGATGAAATTAATTTACTTAACGCATTTTTGTTATTGAAATCCCCAATAAGAGATTTTGCTATCCTTGGCGAAAACTCCTCAATTCTCATTCCTTGCTCAAAAGGTTTGGACCTTAAAGAAACAAATTCTTCTTTCTCCTCTTTGGAAAACCTACTACTTCCGAGGTTAGTATCACATAATACTAAAGAATTTACTTTATTTGGATATTTTTCATAAAACCAGCATGCTATTCTAGCACCCATTGATAAACCAACTAAGTTTATTTTTTCTATTTTTAGATCTAATAAAACTTTACTCAAATCCTCAACTACATCTTCAAAGTTAAAAGAACCTCCATAGTCCTCACTATCACCATATCCTCTGGTATCCCATGCAATTAATTGAAATTTGTTAGCTAAATATTCTAAGTTATCATCCCAATTTCTCTTATTGCCACCAATCCCATGAAGAAAAATAACGGGAACACCTTTACCTCTTATCTCTATAGAAATTAATGGAGACGGACCTATTATCTTTTTAAAAATCTTAATCTATTTTCTCCACACTAGTTAATTATTTCAAAAGATATGTTGGTTAAATTCCCAAAAATCGCTTGCTAGTATGATTAGATATTTCTGATAATTTTCCATCCCATACACTTTTCCCTCTTTCCAAGATATAACTATAGTTAGAAACATCTTTTAGGTCATGACTTATTTTATCAATAATAAGAATTGAAATTCCTTCATTACTAACTTTTCTTAAAACATCCCAGATCTTTTTTGAAATGACTGGTGACAAACCTTCTGTGGCCTCATCCAATATTAGTAGTGATGGGTTAGTCATAAGAGCCCTTCCTATAGCTAACATTTGTTGCTCACCACCAGACAAATTTAAAGAAAGTTGAGAGAGTCTTTCATAAAAGACCGGAAATAAATCAAGTATTTTATTTAAATCCCAATAACCCTTATTGGATGAACCTACTAAATTTTCTTTTACAGTTAAATTTGAAAAAATTCTTCTACCTTCTGGAACTAATCCCACACCCAAGCGAGCAATTTGATATGATTGCAGACCGTTAATTTTAACACCATTAAATTCAATCTTTCCTAAATAAGGTTTCAAAATTCCACATATTGATTTAATAGTGGTTGATTTACCCATACCATTTCGACCTAGTAAAGATACAATTTCTCCCTTTTTAATTTGTAAACTCACACCATTTAAAATTTCCACATAACCATATGAACTATAAATGTTATCTAAGCTTAAAATAGTAGATTTACCCATCAATCCGTACCAAGATAAGCTTTTCTGACGTCAGAATTTAATTTAATTTGAGGAGGTGTTCCTGATGCAATAATTTTTCCATTAACTAAAACTGAAATTTGATCTGCTAGAGAAAAAACAACATCCATATTGTGTTCAATTAGCAAAATTGGTATTTGACCTTTAATTTCTTTAAAATTATTTTTCATTTCTTCAATTTTATCAAGGCTTAGTCCAGCCATTGGCTCATCGAGTAAAATTAATTTTGGTTTTAAAGCTAGCGCAATTCCGATTTCAAGTTGTCTTCTCTCGCCATGGCTAAGTAAAGAAGCAAGCTTTTGTCTTTCTTCCCAAAGAGTTACTTTGAGAAGAATGCACTTAATTTCTTCTAAGAAATAATTGTTAGAGTCTATATTTGAGTAAAAATCATAAGAATTATTTTCTTTTCCAATTAAAGCAAGTAAAATATTTTGAAACACAGTAAAATCTGAAATAACGTTAGTTACTTGAAACGTTCTAGCAAAACCCAAGTGGATTCTTTCTTCAGTTTTAAAATTTGAGATGTTTATTCCATTCAAAAAAATTTTTCCAGAATCTTGCTTTATTTCTCCCATAATTTGCTTAATAAGAGTTGATTTTCCAGCACCATTTGGTCCTATAAGAGCATGAATTTCCCCTTCTTCCAGTGAGAAATTAATATTGTCACTAGCATTGATTGCTCCAAAACTTTTTTTCAAATCTAATATTCTTAAAATTTCATTCATTTTTTTTATAATCTACAACAAAGCCTATAATTCCACCTTTTGCGAATAAAACAGTTAATATAATAGTAATACCTAAAAATATCTGCCAATGCTCTGTATAAGAACCGAAGAATTGCTCAAAAGCTACAAAAAAAGCAGCTCCAACTATTGGACCATAAATACGACCTAATCCCCCAATAAGTATGAATACAATAAACTCACCAGACATTTGCCAACTTAGCAAAGAAGGACTAACAAAACGATTTAAGTCTACATATAAAGAACCTGCTATACCAGTTATAGCTCCAGATATTACAAAAGCTGATAATTGAATTTTAAAAGGGTTTATTCCTACAGATTTTACTCTTTCTATATTAAATCTAGTAGCTCTTAGAACTAAACCAAACGGAGAGTTAACAACTTTAGTAATTATAAATAATGTAATTAATAACCAAAAAAAACAAATAAAAAAGAAATTCAATCCATCCATAGTATTAATACTGAATAGCTTTGTACGAACATAAATAGAAAATCCATCCTCACCACCATATGAAGGCCAACTTATTGCAAAATAATAGAGCATTTGTGCAAATGCCAAAGTTATCATTATAAAATAAACTCCTGAAGTTCTCAGACATAAAATACCAATGATCATAGCTAACAAAGAACAGAAAAAAATTGTAACTAACCATAAAATAATTGCATTTTGTGTCCCACTAAATGTAAAAGGCCAAGAAATTAATAAGTCAGAATTAAATGTATGAATGGCCAAAATACCAGTTACATAACCACCGAAACCAAAAAAAGCAGCATGTCCAAAAGAAATTAAATTTCCAAACCCAAGTACAAGATTTAAACCAATTGCGGCTATAGAAAAAATTATAACCCTTGAGAGTAGTGTAATTAAATAGGGCTCGTCAAAGATTTCTGCAAATATAGCAAGTAAAAAAAGACTTAATAGACAAAGATAATTTATATTTCTTTCTAAAATCATGAAAGCTGTTTTCCATAAAGGCCCGTTGGTTTTAAAATCAAAACAATAGCCATTAAAATATAAATAAGCATTGATCCAATTGCAGATCCTATAGACATCGCATCAGATGGATTAGTAATACTTTGAAGTATCCAAGGTATTAAAAATCTTCCAAGTGTATCCACCAAACCAACTAATAAAGAAGCTATGAGGGCTCCTTTGATTGAACCTATACCACCTATGACTATGACAACAAAAGCAAGAATTAGAATAGGTTCTCCCATTCCTACTTCAACTGATTGAATTGCACCTATTAAAGCACCAGCAAGACCAGCTAGCGCTGCTCCAATACCAAACAGAAATGTATAAAGTTTAGAAATATCAATTCCTAAAGCAGAAATCATTTCTCTATCATGTTGTCCAGCTCTGATTTTTATACCTAAATTAGTCTTTCCTATAAGAAAAAATAGTAATAGAGCTATCATTAAACCTAAAAAAATTATAAAGAGGCGGTATTTTGAATAATAAATGCCTCCAAATAATTCTATGGATCCATTTAAAACTTCAGGGACATCAAGATATAAAGGAAAAGCACCAAAAATCCATCTAATTGATTCAGAAAAAAACAATATTAATGCGAAAGTTGCTAAAACTTGGTCCAGATGATCACGATTATATAGTTTACTAATTATAATTTTTTCAACTATTACACCTAATATTGCTGTACAAAGCAAACTTGCTGCAAGGCTTAGCCAAAAAGAATTAAAAATTGAAAAAGAGGCTGCTGCCGAAAAAGCCCCTACCATATAAAAGGAGCCATGGGCTAGATTAATTAAGCCCATAACTCCAAAAATTAGGGTTAATCCCGCTGACATCAAAAACAACATAAAACCAAACTGCATTCCATTAAGAAACTGTTCTATTAACAACTCAGCAGTCATGTCTGTTATGTATTAAAAAATTTATATTATCTTCTAAAAAAAATATTTTATCACATTGAACATTGTTCAACATAAGCATTAGAATGATTCTTTAACCCAACAGATATAATTTTATTTGTTAAAATATCCCCTTCTTTTATTACCTCCCTGACATAAATATCTTGAATTGGATGGTGATTGCTTGAAAAACTGAATTCACCCCTTGTTGACTCAAATTCAGCTAATCTTAATGCGTCTCTAAAAGAATCCATATCTTTAATACTTGCTTGATTCATTGCAGATATCAAAAGCTTTCCAGTATCATATCCTTGAGAAGCATATAAGGAAGGAAGCCTTCCATATTCATTTTGAAAGTCAGAAACAAATTTTTTGTTTGCTTTATTTGCTAAATCTTTAGACCATTGAGAAGTATTCTTAACACCTAATGCTGCTTCTCCTACAGCTTTTAGTATACCTTGATCAAAAGAAAATGCTGGACCCACCACAGGTGTTTGAATACCAGACTGAGCGTATTGTTTCATAAATCCTATACCCATACCTCCAGGCAGAAAAAAGAAAACACTGTCCGCTTTAGAAGCTCTTATTTGTGCAATTTCAACAGCATAATCGGTTTGACCTAGTTTTGTATAAATTTCACCTGCAAGGCTCCCTTTGAAATATCTTTTAAAACCAGTCAATGCGTCCTTACCTGCTGGATAATTTGGAGCTAAGATGAATGTATTTTTAAATCCAGCCGAATTTGCGTGTCCACCAGCTGCTTCATGAAGATTGTCATTTTGCCAAGCAACATTAAAATAGTTTTCATGACATCCCTTACCAGCTAATGCAGATGGTCCAGCATTAGGAGAAAGATAGAATTTTCCTTGACTAACAGCTGCAGGAACAACCGCCATTGCTAAATTAGACCAAATAATACCAGTTAAAACATCAACTTTTTCAGATTGTATCATTTTGTCAGCAAGTTGAACTGCTATGTCAGGTTTACGTTGGTCATCTTCTATAACTACCTCTATATCCTTACTATCTCTTACAGCAAGCATAAAACCATCCCTCACATCTATCCCAAGACCTGATCCACCACCAGATAATGTTGTAATCATACCAACTTTCAATTTATGTCCGTCAGCAAATACCGAGGAAGCCAATAAAAGACCTATTAATAGAATTGAGTTTATAATTTTTAACATCTTCATTCCCCAAAATAATTAATTCAAAAAAATTTAATACATAAGTTCTAAAATTTAAGCTAATTTTAAATAAAAATAAACAAAAAATTAATTTATTTTTTTATTACATTTTTAATTATAGGATTCATAATTACTTCATCAATACTAGTATTTGCATCCATTTGAAGGATATTTATGACCACTTTTGCAATGTCATAAACTATTATCGAATTTTTTTTGCTTAACCCTGGCTGAAAATCTAAATTATTAAAAAAATTAGTTTTTACCATTCCTGGATTTATAAGAGTAACGGTTATATTTCTACTAGCTACTTCAGCTCTAATACTTTGAGTGAAACCTCTTAAACCAAATTTTGCAGCTGAATATAAACTTCCCTTCTTCCCACCATCCAATGCAGATTCAGAACCTATATATACTAATTTACCTTTATTCTTCTTTTTTAAAAAAGGAACCAAATATTTAGTTAAAATAACGTGAGATAGGAGATTAGTATTCATGGAACTTAAAATTTTATCAACAGAAAAATTTTCTAGGTTTCCAAAATAACCCACTCCAGCACAAGATATTAACCCATCTATATCTTCATTGTCATCTAGAATTTTCTCAATTTTCACTGGGATATATTTTAATTCAGAAAGATCCAATTCTTCTGATTGAAAATATTTGGATTTGATTAAACTTTTATTATTATTTCTTGAAATCCCAATTACTTTTATTTTATTTTTTATAAGAGCTTTTGTAATAGAATTTCCTATACCACTTGAGCTACCTGTAACTATAATTTTTTTTACATTAACCATATTAAATAATTTGACTTTAAAAGTTACCTTTGCAATTAAAAAATAATGTTTCTGGACTATGTTTTTTTAACAATTCAATACAAAAACTTTGCATTTCTAGTTCGATATCATTTGAATATGAAATTTTATTTCCTCTAAGAGCTAATGAATCTGACAACAATTTTGATCTAGGATTCATACTAATTATTTTTTTAAACATAGCTTTAGGAAATCTAAGGGGGCCAAAAGTAATTGAATGTATGACTTTTTTATCAATATTTTTAAAAATATTATCGAACAAATTGATATAAAGATTTTTCCAGTTTTCACCATGAATTAGTGGATCAAATCTTAGCCCTATTTTCCAACCCATTGAAGCCAATTCTGTAATTGTATTTATTCTTTTCTCTATTGATGGAGCTTTATGATCTATTTTTTTTGCTATTTCAGTTGGCATTAAACTAAAAGCAACTATGCAATTTGAAATTGGTTCCATCGAAAACAACGGATCCATTTGAATACTTTTTGTTCTTAATTCAATATCCACATCTGGGAATTTTTTAAAAATAGGTAAAAAATACCTTACAAATCCTGAAATTTTTTCAAATGCTAACGAATCACAATCATAACCAGAAAAAAAAGTAACTTTCTCATTTTTAAGAAAACTAATCTTTTCTTTTATTCCTACTTCAAAATCTTCAAAATTAACAAATAAGACATAGTCAGCTGAAGAGTACATTCCTTGAAGAAAACAATACTCACAATCATAAAGACAATTATACATATGAGAGAAATAAAAGTTAAAAGAATTCCCAATTCCAAAATCAGATGGTGTTTTTAAAACATAACCAGCCTTTTTTTTGGCTAATATTAGACTTGGATATTTTTTTTGAATACGAAAATTTTGATTTTTTTTATTAAAAATTGAGGCATATTTATCAATATATATTGGAGTTTTTCTTTTAAATTTTTTTAATATACTTCGAACCCTTGGGTGATCCCTAATTTCATTTTCAATATAAATTTGATTAATCACAGTTCATTCCCATTTTAACTCGTGATTATTAAGATTAGACTCCAAATAATCCAAAATTGACTTTGAATCATTTAAATCTTTAATTTCAGAAGATAAAGATCTTTTAGGAAAAAAAACGTCCCACCTCATTAAAAAATTCTTTAATTGTTGACTTTCCGTAAAGGTAAAATGGACATTTTGTGTTATATCATCAAATAGATAATGATCTTTTTTTCTTTCTGTTTCCAAACGTGATAAATCATAACAAATATCTCTTAAAGACATTAAGTATTGAATTTTTTCTTTAACTAATTTTTTTACAATCTCTTTATTAATTGACGATGTGGTTTCAGTTGTATTATCTGAAATGATTTTAATGACAGTAATAAGCTCCCTAGTTATTTTTCTTTGAACAATATTGTAAAAAATCCAACCTTCCATATCAAATAGAAAAGAATTTTGATAGTTGTTTTGTGGCTTATTATATGTTTTTAACATAACACTTTTTATTCTAAGATTTGGTAAAATAAATGGGTAATAAACTTTTCCATGAGAATCATTTCTTAATTCATTTACAATAAAAATTTCTCCAATATTTCCGGCATTTTTTCCAGCACCGGCAATACCAAAATTTATCCAGAATGAGGTTCTTGCATATGGACAAAGTGAATACAGATATGAAACTCCTGAAGCTGCATTTAACTGACCTACCCCAGTAATGACTAGCCACTCATCTTCACTTTTATTTTTATAAACCGGAAATAATGTATCTCCTTGCAGTGGAAACATTTTCAACTCTTCAATTAAGGTTTTTGCCTCTGATGCTAAAGCTATGACCCAACATATACATCCATTACTCATTTAAAAACCTCAGATTATTCTTTTTCATTTTTATAAAATTTCCACTCATTAATTTTTTTTTGGAATATTTTTTCTATTTTTTGATTATTTCTCTTTTTAGCTCCATTAATAATTATTTCTAATCTGGTTATAAGAGAACTAAGAACAATTTTTTTTTGATGATAATTCAACTTATGATTTAAGATCAATTTCTCTAAAGCTTTAACTCTAAATCTATCCATACCCCAATATTTTTTAGAAAGTTGATCATCGTGTCCACCAAATTTTATAGTTAGTGGTTTATCGAGAAATAGAATTTTTTCTCTTGCTGTAACACGCAACCAAAAATCATAATCTTCACAAGTAGGGAACGATTCATCAAAATATCCAATGTCCCTAAAAAGATCACTTCTCAACAATGCACTACTTGGAGAAATACAACATAATTTTACAGATTTTTCAAAAATATCTCCACCTGATTTTATGTGTTTATTTTTTTGGTTCACAAGGACTTTATCTTTATACCAAAGTTCATCAGTATGAATGACTCTTAAATCCTTGTTAGAGTTTTCATATAGAAATAATTGTTTTTCAATTTTTTCTGGTTTCCAAGCATCATCAGAATCTAGTAATGCTATCCAATCACTTTTTGAAAATTTTATTCCCTTATTTCTAGCAAAGCTTACTCCCTTTTCCTGTTCAAATAAAATTTCAATTTTAGGATATTTATTTCTTAATATTTCAGAAGTATTATCTGTAGAGTTGTTATCAACTACAATTATTTGGTGAATAGGATATGTTTGTTTTAAAACAGAATCGATAGCTCTAAAAAGAAAATTTATTCTATTATAAGTAGGTATAACTACAGATACTGTGTTCATTTTTAATTTGGAATATTTTTAATTACATTTTAGTGTTTGAAATTCAAATTTGAAGGAATAAAAAATCTAAGTTGAAAAATTCTACTAATTGGATAAAAACCTTCTATATATATATATGTATATTACCTAAGTTCTTTAAACAATTTTGAATGAATTTTTTTCTTTTTAAAAATGATACAAAAAAAAAATATCTGTTTTATTACCTTTGTTTTTTTGAATTTTTTTAATTATGTTTCTGCTCATGAAATAAAACCCACGGTTGTAGAATTCAAAAAAATTGAAAACCAAATTAATCTGGTTTTAATATTTAATGCAGAGGCCTTTTTGGCAAATGTAGATGCCAGTATCTATAAAGAAACAAAAAATTCTTCAAAATCAAAAATATATGATGAGCTTAGGTTACTATCTAAGGAGATGTTAAAAGAGAGAGTATTTAAGTCAAAAGATCAAATTACAAATTCTATTTTTGTCAAAACATCTGAGAAACCATTAAAATTAAAAGTAGTAGAAATTGATGTTTTAGATGAAAATAATATTGAAAAAGTACGCTTTACAAAAATCTATTTTAAAACATATAACCAAATTATTGAAACACCTATTAAGTTTAGTACAAAAAAAATATTTGGACCTTTAATTTTTAAAAATTTTTCTAATATCAATAAAGATACACAAAAACCTCAATTACAATGGTTAAAACCAGGAAATCAAACGAGCCAAATAGAAATTTTAGAAGAAAAAAATAATTTCCCAAATTTATTGATATCTGGGGTATGGAACGGAATAATTCATATAATTCCTTATGGATTTGAACATATACTATTTATACTAGGATTATTTTTCTTCTCACGCAAACTAAAAACTTTATTAATTCAAGTTGCTACTTTTACAATTGCTCATAGCACAACTTTAATATTAGGTGGACTAGGATACGTAACTATTCCAGTTGTAATTGTAGAAGCAATAATCGCAGCTTCAATTATTTGGATTGGATTTGAGAACTTATTTAGAAAAAATATGAATATTAGCAGAATTGGAGTAATTTTTTGCTTTGGGTTACTTCATGGTTTGGGTTTTGCTAGTATGTTTAAACTTATAGGATTAGAGGGAACCGACTATTATCTAAATCTTTTAAGTTTTAATGTTGGTATTGAACTTGGACAAATCCTTGTATTGTTACCATTAGTCATATTAATCCCTCTTTTTAATAGAATAAAATGGTATCGAATTCTGATAGCAATTCCGGCATCAATTATTATTGCTTTATTTGGTGTGGATACGTTTATAAATAGAGTCTTATAATTTTAATTTATAAAATATCTAATATCCGTCATGCTAAATTAAAAATTAGCTCATAATAATCTTTCATATCTGATTGATGTTTAGCTACCAACTTATCAAAATTAAATAATTCAATTTTATCATTAGGTTGTGCAACTACACACTTATTAATACCTGCTAACAATTTATCAACTGCACTAGCCCCTAATCTACTTGCTAGTACTCTATCTACTGCGCTAGGGTTACCACCCCTTTGAATATGACCTAATTTAGTAATTCTTAAATCAAAATTTGATATATTATTTAATTCTCTAATTAGTCCATCACCACCTTGAGCATTATAAGCACCCTCAGAAACAATTAATATACAACCTGTTTTTCCAGAAGTTCTTTGCTCCTTAATATGTTTTGTAAGTTTTTTAATATTTGTATCAAATTCTTGTAAAATGACAGCTTCTGCTCCTCCGCCAATTCCAGCATATAAACTTATCCAACCACAGTTCCTACCCATAACCTCAACTATATGAACAGTATTCGAAGTAGAAGCTGTATCTCTTATTCTATCTATTGCTTGAAGAGCAGTGTTAATTGCAGAATCAAATCCAATTGTAGGACCAACCAGAGGAATATCTCTATCTATTGTTGCAGGTAAACCTAAAACATTAATATTTGATTCTTTAGCAACCATTGTTGCACCTTTGATTGATCCCTCACCTCCAATTACTATAAGAGAATTAATATCTTTTTTTGTTAAATTCTTAATTGCTAAAGCTCTAAATTTTTTTTGTAAAAAACGTTTGGATCTGGATGTTTTTAAAATACTTCCGCCTTTTTGAATTATGTTACCAACTTCTCTAGGCGTTAGTCTTTGAATTTGATTATCAATTAATCCTTCATATCCATTTAAAACTCCATAGACTTTTAGCTTATTATTATGAGCTGCTCGAACTACTGCTCTCAAGCATGCATTCATTCCCGGAGCATCACCCCCACTAGTCATAACTGCAATATGTTTCATTGAAAATTTCCTAAGTGTAAAATTTTTAATTTCATACTCTTGCCCAACTTCCATCTAAAGAGACAGATTTTTTCATTGCCTTTACAATTTCCAAAGAATGAAAACCATCTTCTACTGTTGGATAACTATTGGAAAGTTCAATAGGATTACTATCAAATTTTATGGAATATATATTATCAAATAAATCTTTGTAGATATTTGAAAAAGCAGCAATCATTCCCTCAGGATGTCCAATTGTAATTTTATTTATCCTTTTTGCTGAAGGGTATAAACTTGAATGACCTCTTTCTATTATTCTTGTAGATTCATTTAAAGGTGTCCAAAAAAGTTGGTTAGGTTGCTCTTGATTCCATGAAAGACCACCTTTTGAACCAAAAACTTGCAAGGTTAATCCATGAGTGCGCCCAATTGCTAAACCACTTGTCCATAGCCTTCCTGCTATATCGTCTTCCATTCTAAATGATGAAAGATTATCATCCTCTAATTCTCGGCTCTTAATTCCTGAGAAAAAATCAGAAGAAACTTTAACTATTTTTTTATTTGTAACAAAACATGCCATATTTAGCGCATGTATTCCACAATCAATTGTGACTGCAGCCATTCCAGCATGCTCAGCAGTAAATCTCCATTTAACTCTTGGATTTTCTGAATCAGATGAATCCGCCATGAATCCGCCAGCAAATTCAGCAAAAACAACACGGAGATCACCTAAATCACCATTCAAAACCATTGAACGCATTTGTCTTACTAAAGGGTAACCAGTGTATCCATAATTTACAGCACAAATTTTGCCCACAGTCTTTGCTAATTTTACTAACTCTTGAGCTTCTTCAACAGTCATAGTGAGGGGCTTTTCACAAAGAACATTAAAACCTTCATTTAAAAAGGATTTTGTTATTTCAAAATGTGTAGAATTAGGAGTTGCAACTGTGACTAGATCTAAACGTTCACTAGTTTTTAATTTTTTTTCATTTTCCAACATTTCTTCCCAGGAACCATAAGATTTTTGGTCAGACAAACCTAGCTTTTTACCAAATTTTTTTGCTTCTTTAGTATCGGCATCCAAAGCTGCAGCATCAAAATAAAAACAACCTTCTAATTGTGCAGCAGCTCGATGTGTAAAACCAATTTGACTTCCTTCACCACCACCTATTAAACCCCATCTTAATTTTTGCAAATTTTACTCCAATTATTTTTATTCAAAAGATCTTTAAACTTTATATACATTTTCATAAACAGAAATATCTGTAAAATCTATTAAATACTTTTAAAATATTGTTTTTTTATTCAATTTATTCTAAAGAAATTCTTTCTAAAAACTGTGCTACTGAAACTGTGCCTGAATGCGGTGTATTTTTTTCAGCAGTAGAATTATAATTAGTATTAACATTAATATCATAAACAAAAAAATCATTATTTTTATCTAAAATTATTTCAAAAGATGCTATATCAATACCAACATTATGCATCAATTCTTGCATTTTCTTTATTATATTATTTGCAAATGAAAATGATAAAAAATTTTCAATTATTTTAAATTTTGATTTACTTTTTGAGCTTAAACTTTCCTTATTGTTTAAATCAAAAGCATCAAAATTACATTCATCAGCAGGACATAATTCAAAACCACTTTCTGTATTCACTTTAACTGCATAAAGAAATTTTTTGTCAACAAATTCAACCCTTATTATGCTGCTTTCTGGTGAAACAATATAATTTTGAATCAAAGTTATACCATCAACTGAGTTTTCAAAATGATCACCATAGATATAATCTTTAAGTTCACCAATAGTGTAAAAAAGTTTTACACCTAGCCCCATGCCAGCTCTATTATGTTTTATTATGATTGGAAATTTTAATATTCTTGCAGAATCTATGATCCCTTTTAATGTTGTTGAACATATAGTTTTTGGGACCTTTAATCCTACTAGATTTAGTTCACTGTACTGGACCATTTTTGAAAGCTCTAACCTTTGAGCATTGCTTCCATTTACAACTAATCTTTTATTTACTTCCAACCAAGAAATAAGGCCAGTCGTTAATTCTGGACAATATCTATTACCTCTAGAATGTGACGAAGCACTCATTCTATTAAAAAAAACACCTTCTGGAGGAGGAGTAAATAGATTGATTGTTCTTTCAACCATATGCCAGTCAGAAAAAGGAATACCTTTGTCTAAAAGTACTCTTTTTAGAGGTTGAAGCCAATCCTTATTTTCATGAATCAAATATATTTTTTTCATAGTTTATATATGAATTTTAAATTCATAAAATTTATTCAAGAGTTTAGTTCTTTAACTAAAGAAATAAATAATTATGTAAATTAAATCAACAATATATTTATTCCAATTCGATAAATTTTATAATGAAAAATAGATTATTCATAATTTTAGGTAATCAGCTTTTTGAGCCCAGTATTTTAAAACAATCAGGATGTAATAGAGTATTCATGGCTGAAGATTTTGGCTTATGTACCTATGAAAAACACCATAAACTTAAATTATATTTATTTTTAACAGCAATGCGAGAGTATTGCAAAGAACTTGAATCACATGGTATTGCCGTTGATTATTTTCCTCTAGAAAATAGGAAAAAAGAAGAAAGTTTTTCACAACTTCTCTTAAAATATCTTCTCAAAAGTGGGCTTTCATCTATTAATATTTTTGAGATTGAGGATAAACCTTTTGAAAAAATTTTATTCCAAGAATTAGACAACTCTAAAATAAAACTAACAGTTCACAACTCGCCTATGTTTCTATTTACTAGAAGCTTATTGAAAAAATCACTCGGTGAGAAAAAATTATTTCGTATGGGAGATTTTTATAAGATCTCTCGTAAAAATCAAAATATATTATTAGATAGCAATGAAAAACCTGTAGGAGGAAAATGGTCTTTTGACGAAGAAAATAGAAAAAAAATACCAAAAAGCTTAACTATTCCTAAATTACAAAATGTAGAAAAATCTTGTTATCATGAAAAAATTGTTGAAATTATTGAAAAATACTTTTCTGACCATCCTGGAAAATTAGAAAATTTTTGGTTCCCTGTGACCAGAACTGATGCAGAAAATCATTTAGAAGTTTTCCTTTCAGAAAGAATTTCTGAATTTGGTACTTATGAAGATGCTATGCTTGAAAATAAAAATTTTTTATTCCACAGCTGTATAAGTCCCTTATTAAATCTAGGTCTTTTAACGCCCCAATATGTTATCAAAAGAACAACTGAAATTTCAAATAAATTATCTATTCCATTAAATTCCTTAGAGGGCTTCTTGAGACAGATAATAGGCTGGCGTGAATTCATAAGAGGTATTTATCAAAAAAAAAGTGAGGTCCAAGAAACTAAAAATTTTTGGAACCATCATAAGTCGTTATCTAAAAGTTGGTATGATGGTAGCACAGGTATTGATCCATTAGATGATTGCATTAAAACAACTTTATCAGATGGTTACATACATCATATACCTAGACTTATGATATTAAGCAATTTAATGAATTTGTGTGAAGTACATCCAAGATCAATTTATCAATGGTTTATGGAAATGTATATCGATTCTTCTGAGTGGGTAATGGTTCCAAATGTATATGGAATGGCAACTTATTCCGATGGAGGTATAATGTCTACGAAACCATATACTTGCGCTTCAAGCTATATACTAAGAATGAGTAATTATAAAAAAGGAGATTGGTGCGATATTGTAGATGGTCTTTATTGGAGATTTTTATCAAAAAATCGATCCTTTTACGATAAAAATGCAAGGCTTGCTTTACACACAAGATCACTTGACAGAATGTCAAATGATAGAAAAGAGACTATATTTAATAAGGCAGAATTATTTATTAAAGAGAATACTGAAAGTTCATTTAATTAAATTTAGATTTTGGATAAAATTATTTGATATTTAGTAAGGTTTTTTTAAAAATTTTATTGACATTTGTTTTAATAAAAATTATTCCTTAGTAAATTACTCGGAATAATATAGCCATCCATTTAGACAGCTAGCTATAAATGGATATGGTATGAATTTTCTAAAAAAAATTAATCAAACATTATATAAAAGTAATAAATCTAAACCAAAATCTTTAGATAAATTTAATGATAGTTCCGAAAATTTTGAAGGTTTTTTAAAAGAACTAAGCCCATTCTATTATGATGAGAATAGTGATTTTGATGAAACTACTATGGATATTTTAATTAAATTAAAGAAACCTGAAAAGAGAAATAATTGATGAGTGCTTATATTGACGAATTAGAAGCTGAAAGAATTTTAAAACTGGGAGGCGCTCCAGTTGGGAAAATGGAACTTTTAGATTTAGAAGAATATACAATCATCTCTTTTTTAAGACGTTGGTGCGAAGGAGATACTTTTAGGGAACAATTAAAGAAGGAGTTAATTATTAACTTAGGTTATGCTGACGGAAATCAAACTTATGACTCTTTTAAGAATTTGTGTGAGATGATCTTCAACCATGGAAGAAGATCACTAATTAGACATAAAACTGACTGTAGTTGTGTAGGTGCGGATGAAAGCTGTTTTGCTCAATTAATTTGGAGAGCCTCTAATAACTATAAAGAGGATGCAACACTTATTTCTTTACTTCTTATGCCACCACATCTTGCAGCAGAAACCGTAAATCTTGCCAAAATAATTGGTACTTCAATTAAAACCCTAATAGATACTGACAAAATAATTTCGAAGTATAATTTAAACTAAATATAATCAATTTCTAGGTATTATTTTATGTTTATAGCAATGAACAGATTTTTAATAAAAAGAGGAAAAGAAGAATTATTTGAAGAAATTTGGAAATCTAGAGAAACACACTTAGATGAATTTCCTGGTTTTTTAAAATTTAGTTTACTTAAAGGTACAATTAAAGATGATATAACTCTCTATGCATCCTATACTGAGTGGAAGTCAAAATATTATTTTGATACTTGGGTAAAATCTGAAGCATTTAGAAAAGCACATAGAAGTTCTATTGCAAATAATGATTTATACATAGGTCATCCTGAATTTGAAGGATTTAAAACTATTATATAAATTAATAGATAAAAAAATTTATACTTAAAAATTTGAATGAAATCGAAATATGTAAAATGAGTATTATTTATATAATATCTGGATTACTTATATTCAAAAGAACCTATTTTTTCTGAAAACCTCTTAATGCATTCTACTCGAAATTTTGTAACATCCAAGCGAGATTCACGAACACCCCCAAGTTCAATCCCCAAAAGCTCAGCTGCAAGAAGCTTTCCATAAGTAAGAAAATGTGGAATACCTTGCATGATAAAACATAAAACTGGTAGTAATTGAGAATAAAGTTCATCGGCTCTTGTTTCTTTACCATTTTTGAATTCTAAAAAAATTTCACTTGTCTTATCAACAGTATCAAATCCAGGGATTGATCCACTAGCACCTGCATGTAGATTGTCTGGCAACTCTAAACCGCAACGGCCATTAAATAACATTACACTTTCTGCAAGAACTGATGAGACAGATTCTAAATTTACGGCGCTGCATTCTAGTTTAGTGATAGTGAAATTTTTGTGGTTTTTTTGCAAGAGAGGTTAAGTTTTGGGAGCTTAGACCAAACCCCAAAAAATCTGGAGCATTCTGAACTCAAACAGGGCAATTTACTGAATCTATAATTTCTGAGAAAAAATTGACTAGATTTTCCTCCCCCATCCTCTGAGATGGAGGCTGAAGTATTAAACCTGAAGCACCGCAATCTATTGAATATTTTGAAAACTTTATCTGTTCAGAAATGGTATCACCATATACAGTTACCAAAAGTGGTTTACGACTATTTAACCTTTTTGCAACAATCTTAAGTACATCAACTCGTTCATGAAATATAAGCTTGGAGACTTCTCTACCTAATCCCAAAATAGCAACTCCAGAAGCTCCTTTTGAAAGAACTGTATCTACTTTGCATTAGGAAAGGGTTCTCGTCGCACTGCACCACTATCGTCAAAGAACGTATAAAGCATTGGATAAATACCAGGTGTCACTATTGATTGAGGGTGATTAGCTCACGACTTTTTGTTCCTCATAAACAGTTCTTTTTTTGGTAAGATTCTGCAGCTCTACCCACTGCATCTTCATTCAGAATAAAACCAAGCCCTGGTTTATCCATTACCGAAATTTTTCCAGCAACCGGTGTTAAGTCTGGAGTTTCAATAATATCTTCTTCAAGAAGTTGACACATGATCTGGTTACCATCATCAATGTTAGGAACAGCGGAAGCAGCTTGAATTGAAGAGCAAGTAGTAATTCCTGTTTCCAGCACACCATGAATGCATACATTGATATCAAACACCTGTGCAATCGCGGCAACTCTTCTAAATCCAAGAATACCCCCAGTTTCATGTAGTCCTACAGTCAATAGGCTTACTGCACCACTTGAGCAAATAGCATGGGCCTCCTCTGGTATGAAGACTGACTGATCAGCAGCGATCGGAACATTGCAAGATTGTTTTAATGCTTTAAGAGCTGGTGCCCCAGCAATAGCCGAAACTGGTTGTTCAACCATTTCTAGTTCAAATCTAGCAAGTCTTTGTATCATTAACTGTGCTTGCATTAAATCCCAAGCTTCATTTGGGTCAATCCGAAGTCTTTTTTTACCTATCGCTTTTCGAACTGCTTTTACATTAGCTATATCTAGTTTATTTGTGCGCCCAACTTTAAGGTAAATAACTTCATATCCTTCCTTTGCTAATTGATTAGCATGTGCTGCAATCTCTTCTGTAGTATCACCTTGAACAAAGCCCATAAAACTGATGGTTTCATATAATTTTCCACCAAGTAAAGAGTGTACTGGTAGACCTACAGATTTACCTAGTGCATCCCAAAGGGCTAACTCAACTCCAGTAAAAGCTAGGTTTCCTATTCTAGGATGTAATTGGCTAGCATAGTGATGTCCAAAGCTATGTGTAAAAATCTGTTTCATTAAGTCGAGTACTTGTGTGATGGACTGACCTAGAATTACTGCTTTAACATTTTGTAAAATTGCAAATATAGCGTCCGGGGACGCGAAAGTTGGAGCAGTTTCTCCGTAACCAATGATTCCTTCATCCGTTTCAATCTCAACTAAGATAGTTGTTTGACCTAAGTTCTTTCCCATTGCCCAGACATAGGGTTCTTTCAGCTTAGAAAATAGCGGCTTTAATCTGATATCTTTTATTTTCATAATTTTATTTCCTACAAGTTTTTTTCAAATATTATTTCATCTGTTCACTGCAAAGTTGGAACATTCCACTGACGTTTGCTTACCTGTTATTAAATCAGCTAACATCTCTGCAGATATTGCCAGCTAAGGACAGGAACTGCTTTTGGTATTTCTGTTTATTTTAAAGAAGACAAGGTAATATTTAATGATGGAGCTTGTCATACTTTTTCTTATGAAACCGAAAGTGGAAGTAAAGCAACTTTATCTAGATGTGCAAATTGTGAAACTACAGTTTCTTGGCGCATCTCTTTAGGTGCTCTAAATGATCTTTTAGGCATAGCAGGCGGCACTTTTGACCCACCAACCTTCTGGTATGAGCTTGACCGTGAAGTATTCACAAGGTCTAAAGCTAACTTTTGTCAGATTACATCACCAGATTCTTATGAAGAAAGCCCAATATATAAAACCATAAAAAGAGATGCTGTCCACCTTAGGGGCGGAGTTTAGAACGGCTTATATTTTGGAGAAGTGGACTTTAAATATTTTTTTATATATCATCAAACTATTGAAAATAAAATTATAATAGTGATAGTCTATCAATTCTATATTTGCCTATAGGTAGATATTAAAAGCGACAATGAACGCGACTATAATTTGAAGCTACAAAATAGGCCTAAAAACGCAAAAAGAGCGCCAACCCATTGATTTAATGCTTATTTATTTGGTTGCGGGGAGAGGATTTGAACCTCTGACCTTCAGGTTATGAGCCTGACGAGCTACCAGACTGCTCCACCCCGCGTCAAATTAATCGTAAATATAAAGTAATACAGTTAGTATTTTTTTAAGGTTTGGCAGTGACCTACTCTCCCACGTCTTAAGACGCAGTACCATCGGCGCTACGGTGCTTAACGGTCGAGTTCGGAATGGGATCGGGTGTTTCACTCGTGCTATGGCCACCAAACCATAAAAAAATACTAATTCCAAGTTATCTGACCTAATGAAATCTTCTACTGAATCAAATCAAGCCAATCGGGCGATTAGTACTGGTAAACTGAACATATTGCTATGCTTACATACCCAGCCTATCGACGTGGTGGTCTTCCACGGCCCTCAAGGGAGACCTTGTTTTGAGGGGGGCTTCCCGCTTAGATGCTTTCAGCGGTTATCCTGTCCATACGTAGCTACCCTGCACTGCCGTTGGCACGACAACAGGTCCACCAGTGGTATGTCCACCCCGGTCCTCTCGTACTAGGGGCAGCTCCTCTCAAGTCTCCAAACACCCACGGCAGATAGGGACCGAACTGTCTCACGACGTTCTAAACCCAGCTCACGTACCACTTTAATCGGCGAACAGCCGAACCCTTGGGACCTGCTCCAGCCCCAGGATGTGATGAGCCGACATCGAGGTGCCAAACACTGCCGTCGATATGGACTCTTGGGCAGTATCAGCCTGTTATCCCCGGCGTACCTTTTATCCGTTGAGCGATGGCCCTTCCACTCGGGACCACCGGATCACTATGGCCGACTTTCGTCTCTGCTCGACTTGTCAGTCTCGCAGTCAGGCGGGCTTTTGCCATTGCACTCTACGATTGATTTCCGACCAATCTGAGCCCACCTTCGCGCGCCTCCGTTACTCTTTAGGAGGCGACCGCCCCAGTCAAACTA